>AP021858.1:936438-1248584 GCA_017347465.1 Candidatus Nitrosymbiomonas proteolyticus
TGATCGCAGAGAGCAAACTGCTCCACAACCGCCACGTGGTTCTTCCTTGGGTCCCGGCGGACTTCTTCGGGAGCGGTTGGGCCTCCTGCGCCCCGGAACTGGAATCGATCGGCGAAAGGCTTGCCTCGGAAGGGCTGGTTTTCTGCTACCACAACCACGCTTTCGAGATGGAGTTCGAAGGCGCGAAGCCGGGACTCGATGTTCTTTTCGAGTCGACGAGCCCCGAGTCTCTTCAAGCGCAAATCGACTGCTATTGGGTCCAGTGGGGAGGACAGGACCCCGCAACCTACATCCGCGACCTTGCCGGGAGGATTCCGACCGTTCATCTGAAGGACGGTTTGATGGGGAGCGAACCGCAGGACGCCATCGCCGGGCAAGGCGCTCTCGATTGGAATTCGATTCTGGCCGCGTGCGCAGAGGCTCGCGTCGAGTTCGGAGTGGTTGAAATGGACCACCCGCCCGGCGACCCGCTCGATGCCGTCCGTCGATGCGTGGAGTTCTTCCGCTCCCGAGGCGTTGCGGAGTAATCGACGGATGCCCCAATCGGCGCGACGATTTTGCGGCTGGGCGCTCTCATGACAAGGGGCGGAAAGCAAGGGTTGTCTTCGGCGCGCGCGATGTTCGCCTACCTCCGTTCCAAAGGGTTCTTCGCCCTGCTGACAGGCAACTTCCTGGGCCAGTTCCTTAGTTTCACGGCCCTCTTGGTCGTCGCGAAGACCCTCTCCAAGGCCGAGCTCGGCGACGCGCGGCTTCTGCAATCGTTCGGTTGGCTTGGAGGAGCGCTGGCGATGTTTGGCGCGAACACCGCCGTGCTCAAGTACTGCAGCGAGAACCGGGGCGCGGACGAGCGAGAAGGCATCTTCGCCTACGCTTTGCGGCGGCTTGCGCTAACGTCTCTGCTGACCCTCGGACTTATCTTCCTGTTGCGGGAGGTGGGGTGGCTCACGGCCTCGGCAGGAGTTCGGCAGTGGGTCTTGGCCTACGCCTTTTCGATCCCGCTGCTCGCCCTTGCCGATCTCACGCTTTATTATCTGCAATCCCAGAAGCGGGTGCATCGCGGCGCGCGGATGTTGGCCTGGGTGAGGGCGCAGTCCTTCGTCTTGATCGTCGCGCTCACGCTCGTTTTCGGCTTCCGCGGGTTCGTTTGGGGCGTCCTTGCGGGGTCCTTCCTTGCCCTGGTTCCTTTGGGCCGCGAGTTGGTATCTGGGTGGCGCGCTCGCCCCCTTCGGCTTCCCGGATTCGACCGGCTCACATGGGTGACCCTCTGGGCCAACGCCGCGAGCGTCGCCATGATGTATGCGGACCTGCTCATTCTCGACAGGTTCAACGCCGACCGGTCGGAGATCGGGCTGTATTCTCTCGGCGCGCTATTTGCGCTTGCCGCGGGGCAGGTGAGTTCGACCGCCATGACGATCGCGACGCCGTACTTCAGCGAACGCGCGGGCGACTTGGAGTGGCTCAGACCCACGCTCTTTCGCCACCAACTTAAGCTGGCTCTCGGCAGCGTTGCCCTGGCCGCCCTTACCGTCGCCCTCGCGTGGGGACTGATCGAGGCCGTTTACGGTCCCTCCTATCGCCCCACCCTTCTCTATACCGGCATCCTGCTCGGAAGGTTCATCGCGGTCAGTTCGGTGAGCCTCATCGGCGCGGCGCTCCTCTCGAACGGCCTTCATAAGTTCAACGCCTGGGCGACGACCGCTGGGCTTGCGGCGGCGATCGCTCTCGGAGTGCTCGGGTTTTTGCAGGGAGGCTTCTGGGGCGTGGCGCTGGGGCAGGTGGGAGCTGGCGTTGTCTATGCGGGCGTCGTGTTGGCAGGGGGCAGGCTCTTGCTTTCGGGCCGCGGCTCTCTCCCGAAAGGATAGATCGCCCTCAGTCGCCGAATTCGAGGCTGGCAGCGCGTTGGGGGAGTTGGCTCAGCATCCTCGCGCAAGCGTTCCATCGCAGAATCGCCGAGTCGTTGCCGGGCGGCCGATACTCCTCCGCCTTTTCGTAGGACTCCATCGCGGAGAGCAGCCAGTTCGTCGCGAGCGTGGCTTTCGTCTCGTCTTGCAGCATGGCTCTGCCCCAGCGTTCGAGAACGATGCCGCCGTAGTACGCCCGATCGTAGTCGGTCATCAGCGAAGCGGCGAGTTCTCGTGCTTCGTCGAGGCTGGGGGCGCGCTTTTGGCCGAATTGGTCGGTCATCGCCAAGAGAAGCGCCTTCATCGCTCGCTCGTTTCCGGGTTCGGCGATTAGAACGTCGCGGCAGATGCTCACAGCCTGCTCAGGTTCATTGAGCAGCCGGTACCTTTCGGCGAGGTCGAGGGCGGCCTTGATCGAGTCGGTCGAAATCTTCTTGAGTTCCATCATTTCTTCGTTCCTGTCAGAACCCTAAGCAGCTTGGCCACGGGGTCGTAATAGACGTCGGCGACGCGTTCTTTGAGAGGGATGATCGCGTTGTCCGTGATCTTGATGTGTTCCGGACAGACGACCGTGCAGCACTTCGTGATGTTGCAGTAGCCGATGCCATCGGTGCGCCGGAGCTCTTCCAAACGGTCTTCCGTATCGAGTGGATGCATTTCCAGCGCGGCGGCATACACGAAGAAGCGCGGACCGATGAATCCCTCGAACTTCTCGTGCTCGCGCAAAACGTGGCAGACGTTCTGGCAAAGAAAACACTCGATGCACTTGCGGAACTCCTGGGGCCGGTCGATGTCGTCTTGGAACATTCTCCAAGTCCCGTCGGGCGCGTCTGGCTGCCGAGGTCGAAACGGCTTGATGCGTTTCTTGACTTCAAAATTCCAGCTTACATCGGTGACGAGGTCCTTGATGAGGGGAAACGCCTTCATGGGCTCGATGGTGATGGGCTTGGAGGTTTCGAGGTCCCCCAGTCGGGTCATGCACATGAGCCGGGGCATGCCGTTCACCTCGGCCGAACACGAACCGCACTTGCCCGCCTTGCAGTTCCACCTCACAGCGAGGTCGGGCGCAAGCTCCGCCTGAATCCGATGGACCGCGTCGAGAACGACCATCCCCTCGCCGATTTCGATCGTATAGTCCGCAAACTCCCCGCTCGATCTCGAGCCGCGCCAAATCCGAAACGTCGCTTGAGCCACAAGACAGGTTTCTCGCTCGTGGGAGAGATTCCTTCTTTCGAACCTAACGAGGGGCGGGTGAAGCGAAGGGCTGACGCCAGGTCTAAGAACTGGCAGGAATACTGGGCACTTTATCGTTGAACTTCAGAAGTGCTGCCGTATAATGATCGCCAGGTACCCCGTTGGGGGACCGTGCCCCGTAGTAGGGGCGCTGAGGAGTATTTGGAATGAAGAAGGTGGTATTTGGTGTCTTGGCGCTTGCGTCTGCTGCAATTTCCCAAGCGATCATTATCGAGTCCGAGCCGAACAACACCCCGTTGACGGCGAATGCGATTAGTCGAGGGGCCGCTCCTTGGGCCGATGTGGGCGTGATGAGCCTTGCTGATGGCGGCGGAGACGTCGACTACTTCAGCATCACGCTGTTTGCCGGTGAGGTTATCACAGCCATTACAACGCCGCTCGAAGTCACGTTCACGGTGCCCGACACGTTGATGCACCTTTTGGATTCCAGCTTCTCGGAACTGGTTTTCAACGATGACGGTGGCGGTCCGTCGGGGCAGTACGGTTCTGCGATCCGGTACGAGATCACTTCATCGGGAACGTACTACATCGGCGTCACCGGCTACGGCGATCGTTCCTTCGTGGGAACGCACTCGGAAGAGGGCGACTATGCGCTGACCGTGAGCGTGGTCCCCGAGCCTGCGACTTTGCTTGCGTTGGGCGCGGGAGTCGCGGCGATCTTCGGCCGCCGACGAAAGTCATCCTGAGGCAACCACCGTCGAAGCGAGCGAGCGGCCGAGGCGACCCCTGGGCCGCTCTTGCTTTTTGAGAGGTCCTTCGGAAGGAGTTCGAAGCTCGAAGGCGTATTAGCTTTCGATGATGCCCTGGGTTTTCCTCGCCATGATCGACGATCCCATCGCCCCTCCCTACGCGCTCATTCCAACTCACCTGACCTGCGAATACCAGATCGACCCCAAGGGGATCGGCGCGCGCGAGCCCTTGCTTTCGTGGCAGATCGTCTCGAGCAACCCGAACGCACGCAACCAGTTTCCCACGGCATACCGGGTCCTGGTCGCTTCGGAGCGGGAGCTTCTCGATATGGGGCGGGGCGATCTGTGGGACTCGGGAAAGGTCGATTCAGCCGACTCAAGGTACGTGCGCTGGGGCGGACAGCCTCTCCCAAGCCGCCAACGAGCTTTCTGGAAGGTGAGGATTTGGGACCAGGACGGCGTCGAGCAGCCCTGGAGCGCCGACGCTTCCTTCAGCGTGGGACTTCTCGAAAAAAGCGATTGGCAAGCTGAGTGGATCGGCCACGATGCGCCGATCGCCGAATCCAGGGAGATGCCCGACTTCGAAGGCGCGCTCTGGATCGGCCACGAATCGGAAGTCAAGGGCGAGCAGCCTATGGCGACACGGGCCTTCCGGCACGAACTCTCATTGAATCCGAGCGAAGTCAGTCAGGCTTGGCTTCTCGTAACGGGCGACGATGAGTTTGACGCCTATCTGAACGGGCGGCTGGTGGCTAAGAGCGACCAGCGGCCGCACTCTTGGACTCGCCCTGAAACGGTCGATGTCTCTCCACTCCTCCGACCCGGGCGCAACGTGATCGCCGTCAGGATTCGAAACACGCTCTCCGGTTGGGCCGGGCTTTTGGGGAAGCTCCTGCTGGCTCGGAAGGACGGCTCGAAGCTCGAATCGACGACTGGGCCGGATTGGAAGTGCGCCGACGGTTGGGACGATCGTTGGGCCGACCCTTCGTTCGACGATTCCGCTTGGCCCCAGGCGAAGACCCTAGGCGAGTACGGCGATTCCCCTTGGGGAAGGGTCCCTCCGCGAGGGATGTTCCTCCCGCCGCCGCGATACCTAAGGCGAGGGTTCCAGATCGAAAAGCCTATCTCGCACGCGACGCTCCATGCGACCGCGCTCGGAATTTACGAAGCGCGAATTAACGGCAAGCGGGTCGCCGAGGCGCTGTTTCTCCCGGGCTGGACCGACTACAACCTCCGCATTCCCACCCATTCGTTCGACGTCACCGGCCTGCTGCAGCAGGGAGAGAACGTCTGGAGCGTTCTGCTGGCCGACGGGTGGTTTGCGGGGTACGTGGGATATGGGGGGCAGCGAAACCACTACGGCGACGCCTTGAGGTTCCTCGGCCAGCTTGAGATCGAATACGAAGACGGAACGAAGAAAACAGTTGCGACCGGACCCGATTGGAGGGCGAGCACGGGAGGGCTGCGAGAAGCCGACTTCCTAATGGGTGAGACTTTCGATTCGTCGGCCGAACCCTGGGGTTGGGACGCGAGGGGATTCGAAGAAAAGGACTGGCAGCCCGTCGAAATCGGGTCGGCGATTCAGCCCCTCATCGAACCCGCAAAACATCAGCCCGTAGCCGTGATCGCGCGGTTCGAACCCCTGTCCGTGAGCCAAGTCGGACCCGACGCCTACGTTCTCGATCTCGGGCAAAACATCGCCGGCTATGCCCAACTCGAACTCACCGCCGAGAGGGGGCGCGAGATCACTCTGCGCTACGCCGAGCGGCTCGATGCCGAGGGCAAGCTTTACACCACCAATCTTCGCGGCGCGCGGGCGGTCGATAAGTACGTTTGTAGGGGTGAGGGCATCGAAAGGTGGAGCCCTAGATTCACGTTTCACGGGTTCCAATTTATCGAGGTGTCCGGGTTGGGACGCGCCCCTCGACGGGGGGAAGTCGTCGGGCTCGCGGTCGCCAGCGATACCCCGATTACGGGCCATTTCGAATGTTCCGACCCGATGCTCAATCGACTGGCGAAGAACATTTACTGGACGCAGAGGATGAACTTCCTCGAGGTCCCGACGGACTGCCCCCAACGCGACGAGCGGCTCGGATGGACCGGCGACGCCCAGGTGTACGCGACCACCGCTGCCTACTTCGCTGATGTCGAGGCTTTCTTCGACAAGTGGTTGATCGACCTCACGGACGCCCAGCGCGCCGACGGCCAGTTCCCGATGGTCGCTCCCCTCAAGGTCGCGGGACCCGATGGGGGCCCGGCTTGGGCGGACGCAGGCGTGATCGTCCCGTGGGAGCTTTATCGCATGACCGGCAACGTGAGCCTCTTGCGTCGGCAGTTCCCGTCGATGCTAAGGTTCGTTGAGTTCAGCTTCGCAAGGTGCGAGGAGGGCACGCTGCCTCCCAAAGAGTTTCACTGCTTTGGCGACTGGCTCAACATCGACGACCCCACGCCCAACGAGGTGCTCTTCTTGGCGTACTTGGTTCGAAGCGCCGACTTTGCGGCCGAGGCTGCCGACGTCTTAGGGAAGGCAGACAACTCGCGGCGACTCCGCGACATTGCCGCCGCCGCCCGGACGAGCTTCCAGAAGAACTACGTCGACTCGGACGGCCGGATCGCTGGGGATTCGCAGACCGCCTACGCGCTCGCGATCGACTTCGGTTTGTTGCCGCAAGCGGGTGAGGCACGAGCCGCCCAACACCTCGTCCGCAAGCTTGAGGAGCGAGGCGTCCGCCTTTCGACGGGCTTTGTCGGGACGAAGCCTCTCATGCGCTCTCTCGCCAAAGTCGGCCGCTTCGATCTGGCCTATCGGCTGCTTCAGAGCAAGGAGTTTCCTTCGTGGGGATTCACCATCGAGCACGGAGCGACCTCGATCTGGGAGCGGTGGAACGGCTGGACGCCAGAGGAGGGGTTTGCCGATCCCGGCATGAACTCGTTTGCCCACTACGCGTTTGGCGCGGTGGGAGAGTGGATGATGGAGCACGTCGCCGGGATTGCCCCACGGTCGCCAGGTTTCGCGCAAATCCTCATTCACCCCAAGCCCGGAGGGACTCTGACCTCCGTGCGTGCCTCCCATCATTCGCCTTACGGACCCATCCGAGTCGAATGGAGCCTCGAGGGTCGCCAATTCGAGTTGACGGTGGAAGTCCCTCCGGGGGGCCGGGCGGTCGTCCGAGTTCCTTCCTCCGACCCTTCGAGCGTTCTTGAGGAGTCCGAATTGGGATGGAAGGCGGTCGCCGGAAAGGCAGGAGCAGGCTATTCCGAGATTGAAGTGGGTTCGGGAACCTACCGATGGAAGTCGACCGAGTCGTCCAGCGAAGGCGGGCCGACACAAATGCCGCTTTGAGTTGCCTCAGTCCGCGCTGAAGCGGGATACTGGGAGGACCTTGCGGCTGGCATTCGTTCTGGCGGTGTTTCTCGGCTCTGCGCTGATCTTCGTCGTGCAACCGATGATCGCGAAAATGATCCTCCCTTTCTACGGTGGGACGCCGATGGTTTGGAACGCCGCGATGGTTTTCTTTCAGGGAGCGTTGCTCGTGGGCTATGGCTACGCGCACCTGACATCGCGGCTTCTGCCGACGGGGATACAGGTCGCGGTCCACCTTGCGCTCCTTCTCGGCGCGGCCCTGCTCCTTCCGTTTGGGATTTCGCTGAGCTTTGATCCCGCCGCATGGGGTGGTAGTTCCTCGTGGGGCGTGATTCTGTTACTGGCGACGGTCGTGGGCGCGCCATTTGCTATCGTATCCGCTGGTGCGCCACTGGTGCAAAAGTGGTACGGGTCCACCTCGGCGCGGGACGCCTCCGATCCGTACTTTCTCTATGCCGCCAGCAACGTAGGAAGCCTCTTGGCTCTCTTGGCCTATCCGCTCGTCGTCGAACCCCTCCTCACCCTCAACGAGCAGGCGAGCTTCTGGCGATGGGGATATTGGGGATTGGTGGGGCTGCTCGCGCTCGTGGGGGTTCCTGCGATTCGCTCACGCGGAAGTGTCGGTTCGCCGCAACAGCCCACCGCAGCAGCCGCTTCCGCGGCCGTGGTTACGTCGCGCCGCAGACTCACTTGGGTGGTCCTTGCTGCCGTTCCTTCGAGCCTCCTCCTAGGAGTCACCACTTATCTCACGACCAACCTCGCCGCCGCGCCGTTGCTGTGGGTCATTCCCCTGGCTCTGTACCTACTCACTTACATCGTCGCCTTCAGCCGCAAGCGACTGCTTCCTACCGTGGCCTTGGGTCGATTTGCCGCCTTGTTGCTGGTTCCGATGTCGCTGGTGGTGATCCTGGAAGCGACCGAGCCGATCTGGGCGCTGGCGCTCCTTCACCTGGCCGTGTTCACCGTGGGAGCCCTGTACTGTCACCAACGGCTTGCCGACGACCGCCCTGAGGTCACCCATCTGACCGAGTTCTACTTGTGGATCGCGGTGGGGGGCGTTGTCGGCGGGATATTCAACGCCTTGCTGGCGCCCAGCGTGTTTGCGACCCTTGCCGAGTACCCGATCGCGCTGGTGGCGCTTGCGGCCTTGCGACTTCCTGAGGCTTCAGCCGAGGGGAAGAGGCTCTTCGACTTCGCGTTCGCTGGCGCGCTTCTGCTGCTGAGCCTTTCCACCATGGTCCTTGTGCAGAGCCTCGGAGTCCTTCCGGGGCCGATACGGACCGGGATTACGATCGGCTTGCCGTTGATTCTGGGGTTTCTCGCCGTCGATCGGCCGATTCGCTACGCTCTCTCGCTCGGCGCGGTGTTCCTTGCGGCCCACTTGACCGAGATCAACTCGCCCGGTAACGTGATTCTCTCCCACCGCAGCTTCTTTGGAGTGCATCGGGTGATTTCGGTCGAAGGGAAGTTCCACTCATTGTTCCACGGCAACACCGCCCACGGGAAGCAGAATCTCGATCCCGCCAAGGCCGCGACCCCGCTCGCCTACTACCACCCGACCGGCCCGATCGGACAACTAATGGGAGGGACCAGGAGGTTCAGCAACGTCGGATTGGTGGGTCTGGGCGTGGGTTCTTTAGCCGCTTACGGCAGACCGGGGGACGCGTACGCTTACTTCGAAATCGACCCCATCGTCATCTCCATCGCAAACGATCCGAAGCTGTTTACGTTCTTGAGAGACACTCAGGCCGAAGTGCGGATCGTCGAAGGCGACGCTCGGCTTACGATCCGGCATGAACCCGATTCCTCGTTCGACCTGATCGTGCTCGATGCCTTCAGCTCGGATTCCATCCCGATCCATGTGATCACTCGTGAGGCGCTCGCCCTGTACTTGGCCAAGCTCCAGCCGGGGGGTCTGATCGCGATTCACATCTCCAACCGCTACGTCGACCTTCAACAGCCTCTCGCCCATTCCGCCCGGGAATTGGGTCTCAGGGCCTTGGTGCGCGCCGACCTCGACGTCGAAGACGAAGAGGCACAGGAGGGCAAGGATCGCTCGACATGGGTGGCCCTAGCGCGGGACGAGGCCGATTTCGGCGAGTTGAACAAGGACGCGCGATGGCTCCCATTGGATCCCCTGCCTTGGGGCCGAGCTTGGACCGACGACTACTCCAACATCGTCATGGCGCTTTATCTCGTCGAGGAATGGCTGGGTAGGGACTAGACCTGAGCGTGAGCGGCCCGCTCCCAAAGCTCGACGGTCCTGATGTCCCGCAACCGGCGATCGAGCGCGGCGCGTACCTTTTCGGTGAGAACCTCGTAAGTGTCGACGCCCGGCTGGTTCTTCTCCACGTAGTCGAAGGCGCCCCGCTTCATGCACTCGACTGCGTTGGCGACGTTGCCATAGGCGGTCATGACGATGACTTCGGCAAAGAGGTCACGTGAGAATGCCGTTTGAAGCACGGCGAGCCCGGACGCGGGGTCCTCCATGCTCATATCGGTGACGATGACGTCGTAGGGGAGATCGGCTTGCAGGATCTTGCCCATGCCCTGCTCGGAGTTCGACGCCGGAGTGACATCGTAGCCTTCCCGCTTGAGTCTACGGGAAACGGCCAGAAGAACGTCCTCTTCGTCGTCGATGATCAATACGCGAGCCATCAGGTTGAAAGTATATCTTGTGAACTCAGTTTGGACGGTCTGGGTAGGCCGGAAGAGCCAGCGGATTCGCAGGCCTACTCGGGTACGTCCTCGGCGCGAACTTCGCTCGCTTCCACGTTCTCTTGGTGAATCTGCTCGTAGATCTCCTTCCTATGGACGGTGACGTTTCGAGGAGCGCGAATTCCCAGCCGAACTTGTTCTCCACGGACCTCCAACACGACGACCTCGATGTCGTCGCCGATGACTATGCTTTGGTGCACCTTGCGGGTAAGTACGAGCATTCGTTGTCGCCCTCCATGGCATTCGCGAGTCTCAGCGCTGATCGAAAGCCCCAGCCTACGCTGCGGGGCGTTCTTCGATCTCGCGGTCGGAGAACACGCGATATTTGATAGTATACGCTTCGTTCTCCACAACGAACTGTCTTCCGATCCGTTCTTGTACGTTGATGAGGATCGGGCCCGCAAGATTGAGCGAGGTCTGCTCAGGTCTTCCGTGCGGGATCGAAACCGTCGTCAGGAGGAGCCGGGGTGTGGAATCGAGAAGCCTCATCTCAACCCGGAGGCTCTCGCTTAGGATCGGCTCGTATTCATCGACGAAAAGCGCCGGATCGGTCACGAGGAACGAAAGAGTGGGCTCGTCGACCGACTGGAGCCATGCGAACGCCGAACCCTCCTTTGAGGGGATCAAGAGAAAGCGCTTGAGGGCGTCGAAGCCGATCAGGCCTTGCTCGAACTGGATCACGTCTGCATCGGCGAATTCGACGTCGCCGAACCGGGTACCTGGGAGTAAGGGCATAGTTGTTCTAACCTTGGATGAAGTCAATGAGACTCAGCCCAAATCCCTGGCTGACGGTGGCGAGGGCGGCATGATATGCCGTCTCCGCGACCCTGAGTTTCACCACCGCATCCGTCATGTCCACCTCTTCGATGTCCGCTGAACGTGCGGTGAGTTCGTCGATCCTTCGAGTGTGTTCCACCTTCAGATTCGAGATCGTGTTGAGCCTTGAGCCCACCACGCCTCGCAACTGAGCGATGGAATCGAGTTGATTCTGCAGTTCGGGAATGTCTTGGCCGCTGAGCGCTCCCAGATTCCCGCCCTGCAAATTGGTCTTCAGGCTCTCAAGCGCATTGTAGAGCCCAGTAAACAGGTCTTCGCCGGGGAGGTTGGCCGTGAGGACTTGGTTGGGGCCGACCTCCACCGTGTACGCGTTGTTGTCGCCTGAGAATGTGATCCCCGACGGGCCGAGCGCGAACGGCTGAGTCTTCGTCGAGTGCCCTGCAAAGATGAACTGGTTCTGCGGGCCCCTGGAGTTTCCTAGGTCGATCAGTCGGCGCTGGATTTCCTCGACTTCCGTGACCATGCCTTGGCGGCTCGCTTGGTCGGTTGCGCCGTTGGCGCCGCGCACCGCGAATTCATAGGCTCGACGGGTCAGCGTCGTAAGTTCCCCCAGCGCCGTTTCCGTAAACCCAAGGTAGCCCTCCGCTGCGCTTACGTTTTTGCCGTATTGCTCGATCGAGGCTCGCAACTTGGAGTAGCTCAAAAGAATGCCCGATCCGAGCGGATCGTCGCTGGGCTTGTTGAGCCGCTTGCCCGAGGAAACCTGCAATTGCGCCTCGGTGTAGCGCTCGAGCGCGCCGGCCACCTGTGCCTTGTAGGATTCATATTGGAAGTTCGAACTGATCCTCATGCGTGCCTGGCAAACCTACGGGTTATCGAAGCATCGTTAGTAAATCTTCGGTCACTTGATCGAAGATCGAAAGGGCTTTTGCGGCGGCTTGGTAGCTTCGTTGCAGCCGCAGCATTTCGGCCATCTCCTCGTCGAGCGATACGCCGCTGATCGCCTGCCTCTGCTGATCGATCTGAATCGCCAGCGCCTCCTGGGTGCCTCTGGACGTGTTTGCGGACTCGATCGACCGGGCCAAATCGACCAGAACTCCGGAGTAGAAGTCATGGTACGTGCTCCCTCCGAGCCCCGTCATGGGCTGCTCGCGCAGGGCGGCAATGGCTTGAGCCAGCGCGCCATCGCCCGGCGCTCCCGAAGTTCCGTGGCCGATCCGACTCGCATCTGACTTGAGGTTTGCCGCAAGATCGAAATCTCCCGCCCCGGTGGTCGGTGGGATAGCGGTTTCGTTGAAGAAGGGCAGGTTCGTCTCGCCATAGGAGTTGGTGGCCGTGCGAAAAAGCGCGTTGACCCCTTCTCGAAGGCCGTCGGCGAGGCTGTCCAGGCTTGCCCGGTTCGCGGCCATGCGATTGAGAGCCTCCATCGACCCGAAAAGCGTTCCGGTAGGCACGGCGTACGAGTTGAGCCCATCGCTCACCGTATACGTTGCTGCGTCGAAGGTCTGCGGATACGGCCTCGCGCCTCCTCGGTCGACCAGAGTCAGCGCGCCCGCGTACACCGAGATGGAGCCGTCGGGCTGGCTGTAGGTTTGAATGTCGGTGATTCGGCTCAGTTCTTCGATGGCGAGGTCGCGCTGGTCGAGCAAATCGTTCGGAATCGCGCCCGTCGCCGACGCGGCGGTGATCTCCTTATTCAGTTTGTCGATGCGTGTCGTGATCTTGTCGATCTCTCCCATCGTGGCCGTGATCTGGCCCTCGAGGGCTTTCTCGGTTGCGACCACCTCTTCAAAGGCTCTACGAATTCTTCGCGCGAGTTCGATGCCGGACTGCTGCACTTCGAGTTGGGCCGCCGGAGTGCCGGGGTTAGCCGAAAGGCTCGACCACGAGTTGAAGAACCGATCGAGCGCAGCGGCAATGCCGTTTGCGCCCGGTTCGTTGTAGATGGCCTCCACTTGAGATAGGGCCGTCGAAAGGGTGCTGAAGCGTCCGAGTTCGGCTTGAACGCCCTGGAACCGCTTCTGAACGAACCCGTCGTGAGCGCGGGCGATCGAGGAGATCGCGACGCCCGTGCCCAGCGAAAGCGCTCTCATCGACCAGAACTGGCTGGGATTCGTCGCGCCGTACGAGACGATCTGGCGGTTGTAACCCTTCGTGCCGACGTTGGCGATGTTGTGTCCAACAACGTCGAGTCCCCGCTGGAACGCGCTTAGCGCCTTGCTCGCGATATTAATGCTGTTGAATGGACTGGGCATGGGGCCTCCTTATGCGGCCTGGTCCATCAGGACTGCGGCGGTGGGAGAGGGCCTCCGGTACTTCGTCTGAGTCTCCGGTTGCCCCTCAGCGGCTTGGGCGATGAGCGTTAGCGTGCCGTTGACGTACGTCATCTCGCTCTCGATAAGCGCGCGGTTGCGATTGAGGATTTGCGCGATGTTCCTCGCGGCTACCATGACTCGATTGGCGACGGACTGGACCTGCTGCGCTTCGGTCTTTTCCAGAACTTGCACTAAGCTTCGAAGGTTGGGCTCCGTGCCCAGACTTTCGGCCAGCGATTGGGCGCAAGCCGCAGCGCGGTCATCAATTCGTCGCAGTTGGTCGAGCAGGGAATCGAGGTCAGGCTGGAGCCTCTCGATCCTTGCGACGTCGCGGAGGGTAAGTGCGGCGGTCTGCTCGTGCAGCGTCCGGAGCAATCGCTCCGATGCGCCGAGCCATTCCCACCAATGGGTTTGCAGTTCACGTGTTTTCATGAGTTGTCCTTGGGAGTGAGGTTGAGGGGGTCTGAAGTCGACGGGCTCGTTTTCGAAGCGGTGGCCTCTTGAGCGAGTCGCTGAACTTCCTGGGCGAATGCCGACGGCGCAAGCTGCCGGAAGAGCATCGAACCGAAGCCGAAGGTCCCGCGCTTCGCGACCGAGTCGGCGATCGCCTGATTGAAGAGGTCGTCGTAGATTTCGGTCCCGTACCCTTGCCCGAAGCCGGTTTTCGGGATCGACCTCCGCATGACCGAGATGAGGTCCTTGACGAACACCCCTTCGAGGTCGGAGGTCGTTTTCTTGAGCTTCGCGACGGTCGGGGCGGCCTGAAGAGCAAGGCCCAAGTTGTCAGTGAGCGGATTCATCATGGCTACTGCACCTTGATCCTTGCCTTCAGCGAGCCTTGTTCCTGAAGCGCTTGCAGGATGGCGATGATGTCGGTCGGACTGACTCTCAGCGCCTGAAAGAGCTTGGCGAGGTCGGCGACGGTCGCGGTCGGAGCGATCAGTGCTACTTGCGCTTGGTCCTCTCGTGCGTCGACTCGGGTTTGGGGCACAACGGCGGTCTCCCCTTTGGAGAAAGGCGCGGGCTGACTCACAAGCAGATCGGTTTCGATCCTGACATTGAGGCTGCCCTTCGCCACGACCGCGGGTCCGAGCCGGACGTTACCCCCGACAACGATCGTTCCCGTTCGTTCGTTGATCACCACCAGGGCGGCGGTGTCCGCGCGGACGGTCAGGAGTTCGATCTCGCTCATCGATTCGATGGGCAGTCGGTCGGGGGGGAGGTTGAGTTCGATGGTGCCCGCGGTCAGTGCCCTTGGGAGGTACTCCGGCCACACGGATGCGATCTTCTCGGCGACCCGCTTCGAGGTCGTAAGGTCCGCTTCGTCGAGTTCCAAGAATAGCTTTCCGTCAAAGACGGTCTGCGTGGTCACGGCCGTTTCGACGAACGCGCCCGAGGGGATTCGTCCGACCGTCGAGTGGTTCTTCTGTACCGAGTTGCCGCCCGAGCCAACGTTGAACCCACCGATGCTGACCGAACCCTGCGCGGCGGCGTAGACAACGTCCTTGCTGTTGGCAGCGTACAGGGGCGCCTGCAACAGCGTCCCGCCCTGAAGGCTCTTCGCGTCCCCAATCGACTGAACGGTCACGTCGATCCGGTTGCCCGGCGTCGAGAAGGGGGGAAGCTCGGCGGTGATGGCTACAACCGCCACATTCTTCACCTTGAGGAAGTTCGGGTCGACCGCCGTACCTGCGAACTTCATGGCGTTCGCAAGGAGTGTTTGCGTAAACGGGGTGTTCTTGGTGTCGCCAGTCCCTTCCAGGCCCACGACCAGCCCGTAGCCGAGTAGCTGGTTGCTCCTGACCCCACGGAACCTGGCGATGTCCTTGATTCGCACTTCGATGCCGTTCTTTTCAGCGTCGATGATGCTTTCCAGTCTCTTGGCCGCGCGCTGCAGGGCTTCTTGCGAGATGACCGCACCGGACTGGTCGCCACCCTGGCCGGGGTACGACTGAGCCCCCAACGGGCTTGCGGCGAAAACGAATACGAAGGCAAGTAAGAATCTCATGTTTCGCTCCTAAAACAGCCAGTCGAGAATTCGCGTGAGGATGCCCCGCTGCTGTCGGTCGCTGATCATCCCCTTGCCGTCGACGGTGATGCTCGCCTCGGCGATGTGCTCGCTGAGCACCGTGTTGTCGCTACGAATGTCGTCGCGGCGCACGACTCCAGTGAGGCGAAACGTCTGAACTTGCTTGTTGACTTGCACCGAGCGCGTGCCTTCGAGCACGAGCTGGCCGTTCGGAAGGACCTGCTTCACGATTCCTGTCATCCGGGCCACCAACCGGCCCGATTGACTCGTGTTGCCCTTTCCGTCCACGGTGGATGATGCAGCCGTCGAGAGAGCGGGAATGAGCTTGTCGATGAGAGGGCCGACAGCTCGCGTAATCGCATTGTCGTCCGACTTGGACGCCTTGGTGCTGGCGGCAAACGAAGCGATGGTCGATTCGCTGATGAGAATCGTCACCACGTCGCCCTCGGCCCGCGCGGTCCGATCCATCATCGGGTTGATGTAATGGGTCGGCCATAGTGAGCCAGGGTTGTTGGGATCGACGGCTTGCGCGCCCGCGATTCCAGCGAGCAGCAACGTCGCCACACATGAGGACAAGGCTTTCATAGTTTCACCTCCACGATGCCCGGCGCTTTCACGACGCCGAGGTGGGTTGTTTGGGTGGGGGGCTGGCCGAGGGAGAGGCTCACTTCGACCGCTTGGCCCACGAATGCGTTGGACTTTGCCCGTCCGGAGAGTTCAGCTACGACGCCGCCCGATCGGACAAGGACTTTCACCGTCGAGCCGGCCTTGACGCCCGCCTCGGCCGAATCGACGGACAGGCGGATCGTCCGAGAATTGAACTTCGATCCGCCGATATAGACGGCCAGCACGACCGAAACCGAACTGTTGGCAGTTCGCACCGATTCGGCGCGAAGTTCGACCTCCCCGACCGGCGCAATGAAGTCTCGCTCGTCGGCTTCGCTTGAAAACGGGAGGTCGCCCAGCTCGCGCTTTGCAGCCTCACGCGCGGCAGTCACCAGCTGAGCAGCGGGGATTGCCTGGGACCGCGTGACGACTTCGATGAGGGGCGGGAGTTCGTCGACGATTTGGGAGGGCGCGAGCCCTGCGGTTTGAACCCGGGCTACGACACGGGCTTTGGAAATCTTCAGCGAAACGCCGACCGGGGGCGCTTGCGCGATCTCGATCGATTCCAGCAAGCGATGCCACTCCGTCCGGCCTTCCAGTCGAAGGAGGTCGAGAAGTCGAACCGGTCCAGGGTCGACCTCGACTCGCTCCGGGGCTCGCAGAATCAAGCTGCCCGGGGTGAGGAGAGGGCTTATCGTCGGGTCTACTGCCGGCTCCGTTCGGAGGGAAACGCCCACCTTCCCGGAAACCACCTTGCCCCAGCCTTCGCTTGCTGGGAAACCCACGCGAGGGCGCTGGCTGAAGGCCATGAGCCCCGCCTCCAGAAGCGTCGGGCTGCCCGCAACTTGCGCGAGAACGATCCGCCCCAATCGCGACTCGCTCGACTGAGAACGTCCCTCGACCCACCCGTCTTCGGTGATCGAGAGCGATTCCAGCGCCGCTGGCGCGGGAACCGTGGGAACCAGGGGCGCTCCTGTCGGGTGAGTGAGCCTTCCGCCCTGCACCTGAAGCGTTGCGCTCTTGGCGTAAACGATCCTTCCTTCGAGAGCGAACCTCAGGTATCCGGGCCCGTCGATCGAAACGTCGACCGAGAGCCAGACGCCGGTAGCAAGGGTGAGGGCTGCGAGGGTCGTCATTTCGAATTACCTCTTGAGGTTGTTGAGCATCCCGAGCATGTCGTCGGCGGTCTGGATCGCCTTGGAGTTGATTTCGTAGGCCCTCTGGGCGAGGATCATCCGCACCATCTCCTCGACGATCTGAACGTTGGACCCCTCGAGGAACCCCGCTTGAATCCGGCCGGAGCCCTCTTCGCCGGGATTGACCGTGGTGGGAGTGCCGCTTGCCCCGCCCGCTTCGTAGAGGTTCTGACCCAGCCGGATCAGACCCGAAGGGTTCGGGAAAATCGCCACGGTCAGTTGTCCCAGTTCTTGGGGTTCGTTCGTGTCCGGCAGCAGCGCGCTGATGACGCCCGATTCGCTGACCGAGACCGCCGTGACTCCGGTGGGGATCGTAATGCTGGGCGAGAGCGGATAACCGTCGCTCGTTACGAGAATCCCGTTTGCATCGACCTTGAACGACCCATCACGGGTGTAGGCAAGGGTTCCGTTCGGGAGTTCGATTTCGAAGAACCCTTCGCCAGAAATCGCGAGATCGAGCGGGTTGCCGGTCGCCAGAAGGGGACCTGAGTTGAATGAAGTGGCGTTGGCCGAGAACTTCGATCCGAGTCCCACGTTGAGCGTAATCGGCTGTTGCGCGCCCGCTCCCGTGCTGGTCCCTGAGACCTTGTAGATTTGGTACATCAGGTCCTGGAACTCGGCTCGCTGCTGCTTGAAGGCTGTGGTGTTGACGTTTGCGAGGTTGTTCGCAATCGTGTCCAGATTCATTTGTTGGGCGACCATGCCGGTGCCCGCGGTTGTCAAAGATCGCATCATGACTGTGCCGTATTCTCCTTGCGTCTCCCGACGCCGGTGTCGCGGCCTTCTTCGATCCTTCGCGGCGAGTTCATCGGCTCGCCTGACCCGCCTCCTGGCCTTCCTGGCCAAGGTCCGGCTGATTAGGAGTTGTGAAGGCTCTGAATGAGTTTTTGTGTCAGTTCGTCTTGTTGCTGAATCGACCTCTGGGCGAGTTCGAACGCTCTCCCGACTTCGATCAGTTGGATCATCGATTGGATGGGGTTCACGTTGGAGGATTCGAGCGCGCGCCACTGCACCCGAAGCTCAGGGTCGGGCTCGGCGTCTTGAGACTGGAACCGTCCCGCTCCGTCCTTTGCGAACGTGCCGTCAAAAACGCCCAACCGGGCGACGACGACTCCGTCGGCCGAAATGCTTCCGTCTTCGGAGGTCGCAATCTCGCCTTGAGGAATCTGAATCGGAAGTCCTCCGTCGTCCAAGACGGGCTCGCCCCGCACGGTCGAGAGCATTCCGTCGGAGTTGAGCGTAAACGCTCCGTCCCGCGTGTAGCGAACGCCGGCCTCGGTCTGAATGGCAAACATCCCGCGATTCGAGGCCATAGCGACGTCGAACGGCCGCCCCGTGGTCTCCAAAGCGCCTTGCTCGAAGACCGTAAAGGAGGCAGCGACCCCGACGCCTGGCAGAGGCTTATCGATCGGATCGTTGCCGTTGGGAACCCCGATTTGCCGCGAGAGCGTCTCCCCGAACGCCAAGCCGTCGCGTTTGTAGCCCCTTGTCGAGGCGTTGGCGAGGTTGTTCGCGATCAGGTCCATCGCTCGCTGGCTCGCAAGCATCCCTATGGCAGTTGTTTCAATTCCGCGGTTCATCCCCAAATCAGAAGTCGGCACGCAACTTTGCGGGGATTAGGGTTCAAACTTCGCAATCGACTTCAGGTTTTGGAGATTCTCGCCCATCCCCAATCGTCCGGGCCCCCTATAGGCCCCTGATCGTGTACGCTATTTCCTGTGGCTACGAAACGCGACGATCGAACCCTGAAAGTCGCCGACGTGGCTCTCGATGCGAAGACCGGCGGGCTCCATTCGGTCTTCACGTATGCCGCAACCCCGCAGATGAAAGTCGGTGACGCCGTCGCCGTTCCGGTCGGCCCGCGCACCGCGTTGGGATTCGTCGTGGGCCTGCGCGAGGTCTCGCAAGAGGAACTCGGATTCCCGGCTTCTCAACTGAAAGGGGCCCAGTCGACGATTTCGGGGTTTGCTCTCCCTCAAGAGGTGATTCAGCTCGTCAGGCACGTCACCGAGGAGTATTTGTGCCCGCTTCCGGTGGCGATTACCGCCGCTCTTCCTCCAGGCGCGCATGGATTGATCACCCGCGCTTGGAGTGTGCGTGCCGATGCGGATCGGGGGGGCGAATCGACGCTCGCCGTCCACGAGCGAGAGGTCCTTGCCATGCTCAAGGACCTGGGGAAGCCCCTCGTCGAGCCTCGAACGAAGAAGCTCGACCCTGGGCTCTTGCGAGCGCTGAAATCTCTCAGGAATCAGGGCTTCGTCGAAGACTCGATCGTTGCGGACGTTCCGACGGAATCACGAAAAGCAGGGGTTTTGCTCAAACTCACGGACGACGCCGATAAGATCGAGCGGTTTCTCAAGGCGAACACCCGCAAGCGACCCGCTCAAGCGCTCACGCTCGTCAGGCTGCAAGAAATCGATCACCCGGCTCTTGCGGCCAGCGACATCCGCGCCCTCTGCGGGGTCACCGAAACCACGATCCGAGCGCTGACTGACGCGGGCCTGCTCACTCCCTTGCAGCAAGACGCCAGCGTAGCGACCCCAGCGCACACGCCCAACCGCCATCAAGCGATCGCCATCGACGCCCTTATTGCGGCCGTGGAGTCGCGGAGTTTGCAGAGGTTCTTGCTCTTCGGGGTGACGGGCAGCGGCAAGACCGAAGTCTATCTTCGGGCCGCCCAATCAGCGCTCAAAATGGGCCGCCAGGTCCTGTTCCTCGTTCCGGAGATCGCACTGGCAAGCCAAGCGGTCTCGCTGCTGCGCGAACGTTTTGGGGGCCGCGTCGCCCTTCTGCACAGCGACCTTACTGCCTCGCAGCGCATCGAGAGTTGGATGTCGGTCCGGTCAGGCGAGGCTCCGGTGGTGATTGGGGCTCGGAGCGCGGCGTTTGCGCCCCTCTCGAACCTGGGGCTCATCGTTATGGACGAGGAGCATGAGGGTAGCTACAAACAAGAGGCCGCCCCAAGGTACCACGCCAGATCGCTTGGGGAGGCTCTGAGTCGAATCCACTCCTGCCCGATCGTGTTTGGTTCCGCGACGCCCAGCGTCGAGACGTTCCACGAGGCCGACGAAGACAAAATCACGCTGCTTTCGCTCCCGGAGCGGGCGGCTAAGGCGCAGTTGCCTACCGTCGAAATCGTCGACCTCCGAGAGGGGTTTCGAACCGGCCAGCCCTCGCTGTTCGCGCCGAGATTCGTCGAGCGACTCCGGGAAACGCTTGATCGCGGGGAGCAGGCGATCCTGTTCCTCAACCGCCGAGCCTACGCACCGTTTCTTGTGTGCCGCGATTGCGGATTCCAATTCAAGTGCCCCAATTGCGCGGTGTCGCTTTCCTATAGCAAGCGAACGCACCGGCTGCGGTGCCATCACTGTCTCTATCAAACCTCCGCGCCGGAGATTTGCCCGAGTTGTGAGGGATCGAGGATTCGCGTTTTTGGGGTGGGGACGGAGCGAGTGGAGGATTCGATCCGGGAGCTATTCCCCGACGCGAGGGTGGCGCGACTCGACCGGGACGTGGCGCAAAAGCGCGGCGCCTTGGAGCAGGTCCTCGCTGGATTCGCTGCCCGCGAGATCGACATCTTGGTCGGCACTCAGATGGTCGCCAAGGGCCTCAACTTCCCTCATGTGACGATGGTCGGGGTGGTCGCCGCCGACATCTCCCTCAACGTGCCTGACTTCCGAGCGACCGAGCGCACGTTTCAACTTCTCGCCCAGGTCGCGGGAAGGGCGGGACGCGGACAGTCCCCGGGTTACGTGGTGATCCAAACGATGAATCCCGACCACCCGGCGCTGCAAAGGGTCGTCGAACACGACTACCTTGGGCTCTTCGAAGCAGAGAGGGCCGAACGCGCCGCCGTTCGTTATCCGCCCTTCGTGAGACTAGTCAATGTGGTCCTAAGCGGCGAATCGAGGAAGGACGTGGAGTCCGCTTCCTCCGAGGCCGCCCAGCGAATCCGCAGGGCGAACGCTGAGGCAACCCTCTTAGGGCCGACCGACTGCGCCATCGAACGGCTCAACAACCGGTGGCGGAGGCACCTGCTGTTGAAGCTGAACCCGCAGGAACCGCTGAACTGGGTGGGCCAGGCGCTTGCCGGTTTCGAGCCGCACGGCGTCCAGGTGGTGATCGACGTGGATCCCAACTCGCTCGTTTAGCGAGAGGGCGGTTCGGGCTGCTTGAAGCCCAATGTATTCGAAAGAACTTGCATCGCTCCCGAGAACGCCGCCCGCCCGAGCCATTCCGCGCGTCGCTTGGATTCCAGCAAGATCATTTGGGCGATGTCGTCGGGGTTGCCCGTGATCTCCCCGCTGCGGGTCGTCCCGAAGTAGGGGCCCTGCGCGAGACCAGTGATCGCGCGCTTCGACCCGTCCGCGAGCCACTTGGCATCGGGTACGGAGGCCACCCAAGTCCGCACCTCGACCTTCGATTCACTAAGGGGCCGTCCCGGGTTGCTGAGGATCGACGAGACCTCGGCGTTCTTCTGGCTTTCCTTGCCGACCTGGATCAGAATTACGAACTGGGCCTCGACCTGCGTGCCGAGACTGGTGAGTTGGGCGAGGTTCCGATGTCGGCCGTTGGCAAAGTCGATCCCCAGGTCCTTGGCCGCTGGTCCCGTCTTCTCTCGGCCGACCAGCCGGTAGCCTGAGGATTCGGCGGACTTTGAAAGGAGATTCTCGATCCATCCGTCCATCTCGGCCCGGACGAACTCCTTGTCCGCATGGGGGAACTTGGGATCGCACGTGTTGACAATCGGCGCGAGCGCAATTGCGAGGCGCGGCGCTTCTTGCGGGAGAGAATCCCAGCCGAGAACTCCCGTTAGCGCGAGGGCCAGTATCGTTCCCATTTGCCTATCCGACGAGCGAGCGCCCTTGGGCCTTCGTCAATAGTGCCAGTCGACGTCGCTGGCGAGCTTGGCGTGCTCCTCGATGTACTTGCGGCGAGGTTCCACTTGATCGCCCATGAGGTCGCTGAAGAGTTTGTCGACCTCCGCATGGAACTCTGGATCGTAATGCACCTGCACCAACCTACGGACATCCGGCCTCATCGTGGTCTCTTCGAGTTCGTCCGGGTTCATTTCGCCGAGACCCTTGAATCGCCCTACCACCACGCGCTTCTTCTTAACCGACCTGAGAATCTCGTCGAGCCCGGCCTGATCAGCGGCGTAATACCGCTCGCTGTTGCCCACCTTCACCACGAACAGCGGCGGCTGCGCCAAATACACGTGCCCCTTTTCGATCAGCGGCTTCATGTAGCGATAGAAGAACGTGAGGAGCAGCGTGCGGATGTGTTCGCCATCGACATCGGCGTCGGTCATGATGATGATCTTGTGGTACCGCAGCCTACTGAGGTCGAACGTCGAGTCCTTGCCGTTCTTTGAGGGCTCGCCTTCTTCCTCGTCGTCGTCGTGGTGCCGCCCGAGCGTAATGTCGATCCCCGTGCCGAGGGCCGAGATCAGGGTCTTGATCTCTTCGTTGTCGAGCGCTTTGTCGATGCGCGCCTTTTCGACGTTGAGAATCTTTCCTCGGAGGGGCAGTACCGCCTGAGTGTTTCGGTCTCTTGCGCCCTTGGCTGAGCCACCGGCTGAGTCTCCTTCGACGAGGAACAGCTCGCACTTTTTGGGGTCCTTTTCAATGCAGTCGGCCAGCTTGCTCGGCAATCCGAAGGAGTCGAGGGCCGAGGACCTCTTGACGGCCTCTGCGGCCTTCTTGGCGGCTTCGCGGGCTCGCTGGGCCACCATGCACTTCTCCACAATTCGCCGCGCGACCGCGGGATTCTCATCGAAGTAAATCGACAGCCCTTCGCCCACGAGCGAGTTCACCATGCCCTGGACTTCAGGAGTGACGAGCTTGACTTTGTCTTGGCTGTTGTAGCTCGGATTCGGCAGTCGTATCGAGATCACCGACGTCAAACCGTCGAACACGTCGTCGGAGGCGAAGTTCGAGTCCCGCTCCTTGAGGATGTTCATCTTTCGCGCGTAGGCGTTGACGACGCGGGTCATCGCTTGACTGAAGCCGGAGACGTGCGTACCGCCGTCGGGCTGATGAATGTTGTTCGAATACGCCAGCACCGTCTCGGCGTAGCCCGAATGGTATTGGAAGGCGACCTCGAGCTCGACATCGTCCTTGGCCTTGGCGAAATAGACGACCTTGTGGAGCACCGTCTTGCTCTCGTTCACGTCCTCGACGAGTTGGGGGATGCCCTTCTCGTAGTGAAAAACCTCGTCGTCCTCAGGAAACTGCTCGTTGGTGAACGTGAACGTGACGTCGGGATTCAGATAAGCGAGCTCGCGGATCCGGTTCTTGATGAGGTGAACGTCGTACTTGGTCTCAGTAAGCACGGTCGAGTCCGGCATCCACCGAATGAACGTGCCCGTCCCCTCCGCCTTTCCGATCTTGGTGACCTCGGTTACGGGGATGCCCCGCTCGTACTTCTGGTGATGGAGCGCGCCGTCCCTCTTCACTTCGGCGAGCAGCCACTCGGAGAGCGCGTTGGTGCAGCTCACTCCGACCCCGTGAAGTCCCCCTGAGGTCTTGTAGGACTTGTGATCGAACTTGCCGCCCGCGTGGAGCATGGTCATAACGACCTGAAGCGCGGACACCTGATGCTTCTCGTGGATTCCAACGGGAATTCCTCGCCCATTGTCCCGTACCGACATCGATCCGTCCGTGTGAAGGGTGACGTCGATGCGGTTGCAGTAGCCCGCGAGGGCCTCATCGACGGAGTTGTCGATGACCTCGCGAAACATCTGGTGAAGGCCCTTCTTGGCGTTGTCGCCGACATACATGCCGGGGCGCTTTCGGACGGCTTCAAGCCCTTCGAGGACCTGGATGCTTTCTGCGGTGTATTCCCCTGGCCCAGGTTCGGGCGCAAGGGCAGAGTTCTTTGTGATATCAGGATCGGACATACGCGGTCGCTCAGGGCCGCGAAATGAGGGGAATCCAACCTGCAAACGGCCCGATTTGAGTCTGAGAGTATACCTCAGATCGACGCCGATTGCAGACGACTTCAGTTCGAACGAGCTGCCACTTGCCGCTCGCTACGAAGCCGGGCCAATCGGGCGTTCCAGACCCTCGTCAAGGCGCGGTCCTTTCCCGGCAGCACGAGCGTTTCGACGAAGTACTCCCAGAGCCGGTTCTGATTGATTCCAGCGTGCCCCTGATCGGGCCCCGCCATCATGTCGAACCTCTTACCGGCCCTTTGCAGCGCCTGGGCGAGTTGATAGGTGTTGGCTGGATGCACGTTGTTGTCGGCCGTGCCGTAAAACAGCATCAAATTGCCTTTGAGGTTGCGGGCGTACTTCATGGCCGACCCATTCTCATAGCCTTCCTGGTTCTCTTCCGGCCACGGTAGGCCCATATAACGCTCGGTATAGATGGTGTCGTAATTGCGCCAATGGGTCACGCTCGAACTCGCAACCGCCGATCGAAACACGTCCGGGTGGCGCAGAATGCACATGGCCGACGCGTAGCCGCCGTACGAAGTGCCGTAGATCCCGACTCGGCCGCCGTCGATGTACGGCCGTTCGGCGAGAGCCTTGGCCCCTGCCGCCTGGTCGTCGATCTCGACGACCCCCAACTTGCCGTACACCGCATCCAAGAAGGCTTTTCCGCGCCCGTTTGTCCCCCGCCCATCGAGGCTCGCCATCAGAAAGCCGAGTTCCGTGATGGCGTTTGGCGTTTCAAAGGTCTCCGCCCCGCCGCCCGACTCGGGGCCGGCATAGACCGACACGACGAGGGGGTACGACTTCTCAGGATCGAAGTTCGAGGGAAAGTGCAGACGTCCATAGCAGACGGTCTTGCCGTCCGCAGCAAGGAAGGTGAACCGTTCGACCGGCTTGAGGCCCAACTCGCTGAACTTCGCAAGGTCGCTCTCGACCACGGTATCCAGAACCTTTCCCTCGCCGTCGCAGAGCCTCGCCACCGGGGGAGAGGTCGAGTTCTCCGCGAGATCGACGAAGTAATCGCGTTTCGGCGAAAGGTGGACCGTATGGTGGAACTCGGGGTCGGTCAGCCGCTTGTCGCCTGTACCGTCCAACCCCACTCTGTGGAGCTGAAAGAGGTAGGGGTTGTTGCCGCTTCGAGCGAGGTAATAGACTCGGTTCTCCTCTTCGTCGACCTCCAGAATCCGAACGCAATCGAACTCGTTTTGAGTCAGCGCCTTTAAGGGCTTTCCGGAGAGGTCGCCGAGGTAGAGGTTGCGAAATCCGTTTCGTGAGGAAGTGATCCAAAGAAACCTCCGGGGTTCGCCCGCCCGCTCGGCAAGGTATCTCAAGGGGGGGTGGTTGTCCGTCCACGATTGGGGCCACGACTCTCGGACGACGAGGCGGATCTTCCCGGTTGCGGGGTCGGCGGCGCAGAACTCCAGCAGGTTCTGCTTCCGGTTGGTGCGGTTGAAGAGCACCTCCTTCCCGTCAGGTGACCAGCGAACGTCATAGACGTAGTGCCCGACCTCGGTCCCCGCGCCGAGGTCAGAGTCGGTTTCTATCCGCAGGTGCTTCTTTGAGGCCATGTCGTAGACCAGGAGCGCGACTTTTGGGTTCGGATCGCCCGCCTTGGGGTAGGGCTCGGCGTCGAGCGTGTTGTTGACCTTCGTCACGTCCATGGCGAGGTAATAGTCCTTGACCTCGCTTTCATCGAAGCGGTAGTAGGCGAGGCGTGAGTTATCGGGCGACCACCACGCCGCTTCGCGAACGCCGAGTTCTTCGCCGTACACCCAACTCGCCGATCCGCACTTGATCCGCTCCTTTGCGTTTCCTTCGGTCGTAAGCGCGGATTCAAGGCCTCCCCCATTCGGCTCAAGCCATAGATTGAAGTCTTTGTATCGGGCGATCCACTTTCCGTCGGGCGACCGGTACTCGGTGAACTGACGTCCTCGCGCGGGCCGTTGCTGGGCCGATTCCTTCGGCTCGGGGTCGGCGCCACCGCTGATCGGACTCGACTTCTTGGCGGCGATGTCGTACCGGAACTGCTTTCCGCCAAACGAATACACAAAGGTCCCGCCATCTTCCCAGCGAGGGGTGATGTTCGCGCGTACGATCGAGCCTGAAATCTCCCGCCGCAGCTTTTCGTATCGGTCGTAGCCCGGCATCAGCGGCAACCTATCCTGCGCGCCCAAAAACTGCGAAAGGCCCATCGCGATCGCGCAGGCCGCGCCCCATCTTGGTACCTGAATCCCCATTTTCGTTGTCTCCTCACTCGAAACCGGCCCTATCCGAACCTCCGGCGGCCGAGCCCTGCTCCCCTTCGCGTCCCTTGCTTCGCCAACGTCGAACCACTCCCCCTTGCAGCCCAACCAGAATCGGGGCCACTACGAGCGCGGGCAGATAGGTCGCGGCGGCAAGGCTCTTGACCTCTAGCAGCCCTAACCCGATCGCGACAAGCAGCAACCCTCCGACTGCTGTGGTCTCTGCCAAGCGGTCGTTGTGGCGCGCCAAGAACTTGAGCCGGGTGGCGCCGTTCGTCAAGGCTCCCTGAAATACCAATACGACCAGCGCCGAGACCAAGACTCCCGCTCCGAGCGTAGCAGAAAGAAACAGCGCCGCGAAGCCATCGAGCGTCGATTTGATCGCGAGCAACTCAACCTTGCCTTCGAGCCCGTCCTGCAGGCACCCCAAGAGCGTCATCGGGCCGACGCAAAAGAGCACGCTCGCGGTGATCAAACCCTCCTCGAAGCGGCCGTCCTCGGCTGCGCCCAGAGTCGACTTGGCGAACTCAGCGAAGGCGCGGAGTCCCTCGTCGAGACGCAAGAGGAGGCCCAGAACCCCTCCTAAGACGATGGCCGCAACTACGATCAAGACGCTCTTGGTTTCTAAGAACATCTTGACGCCAAGCCCCAGTGTCGCCAGCCCGATCCCCGCCGTGGCGACGACCTTGTATTCAGGAGGAACTGCCGCGCCCGCAGCCAAGCCCACGACCGAACCCACGACGACCGTGGCCGTGTTGAGCGCGGTTCCCTTGCCGACGAGGTATGGGGTCACTATCCGTTTCTTCGAGCGAAGGCTCCCATGAAGTCCGCAAGCGCTTCGCATCCTTCCTTGGGGAAGGCGTTGTAGATGCTGGCGCGGATTCCGCCGATCGACCGGTGACCCTTGAGCCCGTCCAGCCCCAAGGCTTCCGACTCCTTCACAAACGCGTTGGTGAGTTCTTCGTTCGGCAGGGTAAATGTAACATTCATTACAGACCGGCAGTGCTTTTGTGAATGACCGCTATAAAAGCCTCCCGATGAGTCGATCGCATCGTACAGAAGCTGGGATTTGGCTTGTGCTTGTTCTTGCATCCTTGCTACGCCGCCCTGACGCACGACCCATTTGTAAACCAGCCCGCACACGTAGATCGCGAAGCAAGGCGGTGTGTTATAGAGGGAGGCGTTCGCCGTGTGGAGCCGGTAATCCAGCATCGGGTGATGGTCCTTTGGGCAGCGGTCGAGGAGGTCTTGGCTGATCACGACGACCGTAGCTCCCGCCGGGCCCATGTTCTTCTGCGCTCCGGCATAGATCAGGTTATAGCGCGAGATGTCGATCGGGCGAGAAAGGATGTCCGACGACATATCGCAAACTGCGGGCACGCTGAACGCGAGGTCCTCGAAGAACTGAACGCCTTGGATGGTCTCGTTGCTGGTGTAGTGGACGTACGCCGCTCCTGGGGTCGTCTGGAGCGCTGCAGGCTCGGGCGTGCGGTCGTAATTGTGGGCTTTCCCGTCCCAAAGAACCTGAATCTGGCCCACCCTGCGCGCCGCTTCCGCCGACTTCTGACCCCACGAACCGGTTACCACGTAGTCCGCGCTCCCACCTTCGGGGAGAAGGCTCATGGGGATCATCGTGTTTTGGAGCGAAGCGCCGCCCTGCAAGAAGAGTACGTGGTACGACTCAGGGATTCCCAGCAGAGAACGGAAGTCGGCCTCAGCCTCTTCGATGATGCTGCCGAAATGCTTGCTCCGGTGGCTGAGTTCCATGACGCTCATTCCGGAGCCGTTCCAGTTGAGCAACTCGTCGCGAACCTGCTCAAGGACTTCGACGGGCAGCGTGCAGGGGCCGGCAGAGAAGTTATAGACCCGGTTGTAGGGCTGACTCATAGGCCCGGTTTTACCCCGAGAGTCCCTCAGAAGCCTCAAACCGTTCGAGCGCGGCCAGCCAGCGGGCCCATCGGCTCGATCGCACGACCCGGGCTGCGAGCGGTTCGGGATGCGAAGGATGCCGGAAGTCGGTCCATTTCGCGGGCCTCATGACCTCCCTTTGCGCCAGCGGAGGACGGTCCGGAGAGAGTTTCTGAAGCAACGAGTACCAAACGAGCAGGGTCCGAAGATGCTGGCTCGGGTAGCAGGCCAGCAAACGGCGCTTCAGTTCGGTCTCCTCCTCGCTCAACTCCAAGACCTCGCGCCGGTCGGGCATGCTGAACTCATTGATGACCTGCACTGGCTGAGCGTAGGTGTGGTAGAGAGGTACTTCAAAGACCGGTCCCGAAAACGACCGGACGACCGCGACGTGGGTGGCGTCATGGTCGAGGTGCCCCTGCTCGAACGCGCAGGTGACCACTCGGTCGGGACGCAACTCTTCGAGGACCTCGCTCAGGGCGTTCCTCATGAGGGACAGGTTCTCGGCAAGGTACCGATCCGGGAAGTTGAGAGTGGCCAATTTTGCGTCGTCCAGGCCCAGGAGCCGAGCGCAGTCACCTGCCTCGGCAAACCTCTCTGGCGTTCCGTGAGTGAAGATCAGATCGACGCGCGCCCCGGCCCGGGTGAGCCGCCGAATCCAAGCCGCGATCGAAAGCTCGTCGTCGGGGTGCGCGAACACAAACGCCCAGCTTTGATCGGGGTCTGGATCGAACGCAGGTCGGATCATCGCAGAGCCCTCGTAATCCTTTCTCGCACGGCTTCGACGGAGATCTGCGCCATGCCTGTGGGTTCGTAGAGGCAGTTCCCGATCTGGCCGTAGGGGCACGTTCGCTGGGGATCGGTTGCGGAATAGAGTCCGATGGCGGGCCGGTTCAGCGCGGCGGCAATGTGAGTCGAACCCGTGTCGCCACCCACATGGAACTTGCACCCTTCGATCAATGCGACAAGCGCGCCCAAGTTTGTTTTCCCCGCAAGCGACACGATGGCCTGCCCGCCTGCGCGAACGGCCGCTTCGGCAGCTTCGAGGTCGGCCGGAGCCTTGCCGCCAATCACGACGCAGCGGAGGCCCTCCGCGTGGAGCTTGGCTGCAAGTTCAGCGAAGGAAGACGGCGGCCAGCGCTTGGCGGCGTGTGCCGAAGTGGGGTTGAGAACCGCGTAGTCTCCTTCGATGCCGGACTCAGCAAGCAACGAAAGCGCATGCTGCCGGTCCTCCTGAGTCGCCGACAATCCGAACTCAGCCCGGGCGGCAACGCCGCCCACCGCCCGCGCGACGTCGACGTACTGATCGACTACGTGCGCGCTCGTGGGATCGGGAGTCACCGGCGACGAAAACAGGCCAGCGGCTTCGCGCTGCCAATGGAACCCCACCTTCCGCTTGGCACGCGACCGCCCGACGATGATCGCGCTCTTGAAGAGGCCCTGGACGTCCAGTGCCGCGTCAAACTCGCCTTCGGGCTTGGGCCACGTCGTCGGTGAGACCTTGGGCGACGCCAAAACGACCTTGTCGACGAACGCGCAGCGGTCCACGAGGGCGGAGAACCTCGGGTCGGCGTACCAAACGACCTCACAATCGGGGAAGCCCCTCTTGAGCGCCCCGGCCACAGGAAGCGAGCAAACCACATCGCCGAGGGCGGAGAGCCGGCTAATGAGAAATCGCGCGCGCATTCCTCTCCCACAACTCAGTTGCTGCCTGAAGAACCTGACTCGGATCGAGCGTCGCCGGTGAGCCTTCGCCCTCAAGCACGACCCCGTTGTCCGTATAGGGGCGAAACCTCGCGGCAGGCGTAGCTCCAAACAGCGACACGACTGGCACTCCATAACCCGCAGCGATGTGTCCTGAGCCGGTGTCGGCGGCGAGGTGAAGGGCGCTCGAAGCGACGACGGCCATCGATTCGCGCAGACGCAGCCGGCCGACGTAATCGATCGCGCCGGGAATCTGCGGAGCCCGCACCTCCGGCCCGCCCAGCAACGCTACGGCAAACCCACGGGCGATCAAACCTTGCGCCACCTCGGCCCATTTCTCCGCCGGATACGCCTTGTTCGAGTGACCTGCGCCGACGCTGAGACTCGCCAACGGAGTTTCGGCGGGCCAATCCTGGCGAAGCCGATCTCGAATGTCTCGGTATTCGGGGAGGATCGGGGCCGCGTCTCCCGGGAAGTCGCCCAGTTCGCCGAGGGCAGCGAGATTCCTCTCCACGACATGCAGGGAGGGGTCGTAACCCTTCATCGAAGGTACCAGCATCCGCGATAGGGCGTCTTTGCCGCCTACGGAGAGCGTTCTTCTGGGTCTTGCGAAGGCGAGGCAGAGCGCGGTCTTGGGGTAGCCCTGCAGGTCCAATCCGAGATCGAACTTGTGCTTTCGCAACGACAACCAGAACCTGAGTTTCGGTCCCCAAGAGCGGGGACCCTGCCTCCTCCACTTGGTTCGCTCGTCGACGGCAACGACGTCGATCAGTCTTTCGGAGTCCACGACGTCGGCGCACCGATCTTCGATCGCCCACACGAGGAACGAATTCGGGTGGCTGCGCCGAATTCGGGACGGCACGGGCGCGGCCATCACGCAATCGCCGATCGCGGAATACCGGGCAATGAGAACTCGCGGCGCGCTCATAGGAGTCCTGCTTGCCTTGCCGAGCGCCATCGGTCGTGGAACCATAGGTACTGATCTGGGTACTTGCGAACTGCGGCTTCGACGGCCTGATTGTAGGCCGTCATCAGACCTTCGGATTCCTTTTCCCAATCCCCGCAAGGCTGCAAGGGCGGCTGAAACCAGACGCTATGCCTGCCGTTCGGATCCTTGGCGCTGAACGCGGGCACCATCGGCGATCCGGTTCTGAGGCTGAGGACAGCAGGACCAAGTACGGTCCCGGTAGGGTGGCCGAAGAACGGCAAGTAGGACTCGCTTGAATTCTGATCCGCGAGCACGACCACGACTTTTCCAGCTCGGAGGGCCCGCAGCATCGACGCCGCTGCGTTGCCCCTCGAAAAGACCTCGACGCCCTGCGATTCGCGCCGCTTTTGGATCTCCCGTTCAAGCGAGGGTTCGTCGATCCTCCGCGTGACCGCCGAGCAAGGGATGCCCAACGTGGAGAGGACGTAGGGCAACAGCTCCCACTCGCCGAAGTGAGCCGTCATCAAGAGCACCCCATCTCCCTTCTCGTAGGCCGCCACGATGTGTTCCGTGCCGGCGAGGTCGATCTCCGCGGACGCCGCGCGGTCCAGGTCCATGTCGCCGACGGCAAACCGGAGCGAAATCGTTCCGAAGTGCTCGAACACCCGAACCGCCATCCTTTCGACTCGGGCGGAGTCGAGTTCGGGGAACGCGAGTTCGAGGTTGGCCCTGCACCGCACTCGGTACTTCCTGGAAACGGCGCGGAATGCCCGCCCCAGCCTTGCTCCGAGCTTCGCTTTCGTTCGTTGGCTGCGGCCCTTTAGTAGCGCGCGCAGCCCTCGAAAGAGCACGACCCCTACCTTCCCGGCCAAACGACGCCTAAATGCCTGACGCAAGGGCAGACCGGAGCCACTCGGCGAACGAACCTGCTGGCTCGATGGCGACGGATTGCTGCGCGAACCAGAACTGGTGCTGTTGGACATCGGGCCTTGACTTGAGTTTCACCCAGTCCTTGGCGGTGACGACAATCGCCAATCCTGGGTCGAACGACCGCAAGAGGTTACCTCCGTCCAAGGGGTCATGGTCGGGCAGCAACCGCTTCTGGGCGATCTCAATCCCCGCGGCCTCGAGTGCCGCGACGAACCTCTCAGGGGAACCGATCGCGCAAAGCACGGCGACCCTCTGGCCGCTTTTCGGCGTGAGGGGAGTCCCTGTCGAACCCATTACGAACCGAAGGGGCTCCTCGGAGACCCGGAACTTTCCCGGCAGGACCAAGTCCGCGCGTTTCAGTCCGCTGCGGGGCTCACGGAAGGGGCCTGCGGGCAGGCACCTTGAGTTCTTTCCGGCAGGGTCGTGCAAGACCAGATACTTGCTCGCTTGCAGTCGGAGGTGCTGAAACCCATCGTCGAGGACCAGCACGGCATCGGGGAACTCTCGCTCGGCGATCTGGGCGGAATGCACCCTGTCCCGTCCCACGATAAGGGGCGTTTCCGGGAGCAGGTCTCGCAGGAGAGCGGCTTCATCTCCCCACTGCCCCGCAGAAAGGGGACCCTCCGGCGCAAGCGATGCCCCCGATTCAGACGCGCCGCGATACCCCGAACAAGACACCACCACAGTCGCCCCGAGCCGCCGAAGAGCATTCACTAAGTGGATCGTCACTGGGGTCTTGCCGCTGCCGCCGACGGTGAGGTTGCCAACGCACAGGCTCACTACGGAAGGGCGGTAGGCCCGCTTCAGCCCCAAGGCATACATCGCCTCATACGACTTCCAGCCCGCGGCGTAAAGCCACGAGAAAGGGGTCAGCAGGGCCCGCAAGGCACGGGCTGCGAGGCCGGAACCGTACCAAACGTCCTGCGCCCGCATGGGGCCATTATGGCAGGGCGTCGAAGTACACTTTGGGAGTGCCGAAGGCAGCGTTTACCACCTTGGGCTGCAAGGTCAATCAGTACGAAACCCAGCGCATTATCGAGAGCTTTGCCGGAGCGGGATTCGAGATTGTGCCGTTCGATGCTGTCGCAGACGTTTATGTGATCAACTCGTGCAGCGTAACTTCCGTTGCCGAGGGCAAGAGCCGTTACACGATTCGAAGGGCCGCCCGGACGAACCCGCTGGCCAAGGTCGTCGTGACCGGATGCGCCGCGCAAATTGCTTTGAACAAGAACGAGGCGATCGAGGGCGCGCACGTCGTAGTTCCGAACCCTGAAAAGCTCGACGCGCTCAAATACCTCTTCGAGTTCGCTCCTGACCTCGAGCGCGCGGCCCGTGAGAGCGGTTCGGCGATCACGCCAAGCGCCACCCTGGGCCGGACCCGCGCGACGGTGAAGCTGCAAGACGGCTGCAACGTCCATTGCGCCTACTGCTCGATTCCCTTTACGCGGCCCGGAATGGTCTCGCGCGAGGCCAGTCAGGTCCTGGCGGAGGTTCGGAGGCTGGCGGAATTAGGATATCGCGAGGTGGTTCTCACCGGCGTTCTTATCGGCGCGTACGGGCCCGAAAGCGGTAGCGGGGGGCCGGGCTTCGAAGACATCGTCGGGAGCATCGCCCAAGTCGAAGGCGTCGAGCGGGTTCGAATCAGCAGCATCGAAATGCACCAAGTTTCGGACCGTCTGATCGACTTGATGCGGGCCGGCAAGGTCGTGCCGCACCTCCACATCCCGCTCCAGAGTGGCGACGACGAGGTGCTGGCTGACATGAACCGTCGCTATCGCAAGTCCGACTACTTGGCGCTTTGCGACCGCCTCTACCGGGAGGTCGCCGACATCTCGCTCACGACCGACATCATGGTGGGGTTTCCCACCGAGACTCCCGAAGCGTTCGCCTCGACCGCAGAAGTGTGCGAGCGGGCCGCTTACCTGAAGGCCCACGTGTTCCGGTTCAGCCCGAGATATGGGACTCCGGCGGACCAGTGGGGCGACCCCATCGACCCCGCCGAAAAGCAAGACCGAAGCAAGGTCTTGATGGGGATTGCGGCACGGACGAGCGAAGCTCACAAGCGGAGGTTTCTCGGGCGGACGATGCGAGTATTGATCGAGGGCCGGTCGGCGGGGTCGGGCCTGCTCTCCGGGCTCACGGACAATTACCTCGAAGTGAAGTTGAGCGGCCCGAAGGAATGGGTGGGAAGGTGCGTCGATGTCCGTCTCGACGAGTTGTCGAACGGAGCGCTTTTGGGCGAGCGCGTGACGGCCTCCCGCACCTCCGAGCTGCTGCTTTCTGCGGCTCGATAGATTTCTGGAAGGGTTCTCGCCACGCCAGGGCGAAACTTGAGGCAAGGAGCCAAATGCCCACGCTGTTTACGCGGATTTTGCAGGGGGAGATCCCGGCTAAGATCGTCTACCAGGACGAACACTGCTTTGCGTTCGAGGACATCAACCCTCAAGCGCCCGTTCACGTCTTGATCGTGCCGCGCGAGGAGATCGCGGGCGTTGCCGAGGCGCCCGATTCAGGCGATCATCAGTTCCTCCTGAACGCGGCAAGGAAGATCGCCGAGCAGATGGGATTGGACTCTGGATTTCGGCTTGTGATCAACCAAGGCATGGACGCAGGGCAAACGGTCGATCACCTGCACGTCCACCTGTTGGCGGGTAGGCCGTTTTCGTGGCCTCCAGGCTAAGGACTTGGCCGCCTGATGCACCCAGATTTTCTCCCGACCGGAAAACCCGTCGTAGGCCGACGCCGGGGGTACGGAGAACTCCCGCTCGACAAGAGGCTGGGGGTGGGGATTCTCGGACTCCACGAAGGACACACGCTGCTCGTCGCCTTGCGCGCTTCCGGGCTTTGCCGGGCGGTCGCAGGGTGTGACCTTGCCGAAGAGAAGCGCGCGGCGGCACGACTCGCCTGCCCAGACCTGCACGTCTACGAGCGCTACGAGGACATGCTCGCCGACCCTGAGGTCAGGATCGTCGCCCTTTACACCCCCGATCCGATGCACGCGGACCACATCGCCCAGGCCTTCATCGCAGGCAAGCACGTGATTTGCACCAAACCGCTCCTCACGTCGCTCGAACGGGCCGATGAGTTGCTGGCGCTAGCCCAGGATTCGGGGGTTCGGCTGCAAGTCGGGCAGTCCACGAGGTTCTTTGAGCCGTTCCAGCGCCAACGAGAACTGTTCGAATCGGGTGTGATGGGCGAGGTCGAGGCCTTGGACGCCCACTACGTCCACCGGATGGACTGGTGGTACGAAAAGAGCCCCTGGACGCAAGGCTCGACGCACTGGGCCTTTCTCGGACTGAGCCACCCCATCGATTTGGCAAGGTGGTACTTGGGGGAGATCGACGAGGTTCATGCGCTCGGTTCCATATCGAGGTTGGCTCGGACCTACGGGATGCCCTCGCCGGATATTCTGTGCGTCAACCTTCGCGCCGCCGACTGCCGTGTCGCGCGGGTGTTCGGGCATTACGGAGTTTCGGAGCACCCCCAAGGGCGGTCGCTGATCGAGTGCTGGCTGATGGGCTCGGAAGGGTCGTCGGTGGCGAGGTATCCGGACTTGAGGCTCACCTACGCCCTCGAAAGGGATGGAATCGAGCACGAGGAAAACTACGAACGCGCGATGTCCGGCTACTACTTCCGGCACGAACTGAAGGGGATGCACTACGGCGAGTTCTGCAACTACGCGGACTATTTCGCCTCTAAGCTCCTGTCCGGCGAACCCAACAGCCCCGACCTCGCAGAAGGGATCGGCACGGTCGCGGTTCTCGTGGCTGTCGTGCGATCGCTCGAATCGGGCCAGCCGGTCCGAGTCGGCTAAGGACGAAGCCCCCAAAACCCTCTCAGCTAGCGAACTGAAACACCTTCGCGTCGAACTTCTGATTGAAGTTCCATCCGGCCGACCAGTGGAGCCGGTACGGGCTCCCTTTGGCGTCCTTCCGGTCGACGCGGATTGTGACGGGAAGCTTTCGGTCTGCGTCGAACACCATCTCGATGGTGCACTCGCCGAGCTTCTTGGCCGAACTCGCCTTCCGAACCGCAAGGACTCGGAAATTGCGCACGATCTTGTCGCCGACCTTTCTTTCCCGTTCCTCGACCGTGGTCTCGAATCCGCCCTCGCCTCGCGCCAGACCCATCAGAACCGGCTTCCAGGCGTCCTTGCCGTCCACGAGGCCCCGGAACATGAGCCGCGAAAACTCGTAGGGCCACTTTTCGACCAGTTCCGTATCCGTCAGGTTAGCGTCCGCGCTCGCTGTTCCGACCGGAGTCTGATCGGTTACGCCCTTGCCGCTGAACGATGCCTTCGTCGTGCCGTCGCTCTTGAGGCTCGCCGAACTCGGCGCTTCCTTGCCGACGAAGTAATCCACATGGAAATGTTTGGCGTCGGCAATCCGAATCACGCTCTTGTGCTGGCCCTTTCCTGCGGCGGTCAGGATGAGAGTCCGGGCCTCTCCATAGACCCCATTCAGATTCGCCATCGCGCCCGCAACTTCGTCGGCGAGCTGAGCGGCGGCAAGCTCGGTTTTCGTCCAGCCTTTGCTGCCTTTGGGGGGAGGCTCCGAAGGCTCGGCGAATTCAGGGGGGCTGGGCAGAAGCCCTTCGGGGATCGGCGAGTCGACGCCGGGCTTGGGGGAGTTGGACCCCACTGCGTTGGGCTTCGTGTCATCGGGCTTCTTGCTGGAGCAACCTGCCAGCACCAACGCTCCGACACAAAGAATCGTGATGGACCGGCTATTCACCACTTCGTTTTACCTCTTGGCGGCTTCAGAAGTTCCCCCGGCGGGGCGTTCTAACTTGGCCCAGTGGCCGAGATTAAGCTGCTGGAAGGCGGCATCTTTTTGCCTGCATTCTTGGAAGTACTCCTCCTCGGATGGACTCAACGCTCCGCCCGCGTGGACCTTCTCCGCCATGCCCGCCAGTCGCTTGAACCTCTCGATATGATCGGCGAACCGCACCTCGGCATAGTCCCGAGCCGAAAACGTGGAGATGAGGAACTGCCAGTCGCTGGCTTCGGCAAGCAGCAGTTCGCGGGCGGCCTGTTCGACGATGCCGCGCGCGGGGCCGTCGCCATAGTCCCGAGCCATCCTCCGAAGCTCTCGCTCGGCCGGATAGAGCTCCTTCCACGTCCAGAAGTTGTCGTTGTTGAGCCAGACGTAGTGGTACCCCCCTTCTCCCCAGGAGCCCTCCGGCAAGGTCAGGGCGTGCCGCGCAGGCTCTTCGTCGAGGACTTCCGATCCAGTGGCGCATTGAACGTCCGGGTCGTTGTGGAGCCGTAGCGCGAGCTCGTAGAGGAACTCGGGACCTTCGAACCACCAATGGCCGAAGAGCTCGGTGTCGTACATAGCGACGAGCGTCCCCGATCGGCCCGCCTCACCTCGGTAGAGCGCCAACTGCGACTTGAGCGTAGCCACGAGGTCTTCGGCGTGGCCGCCCAACCTCTCGAACGCCTGCCACGGGTCGTAGGGCTGCTTGGCGCCGAGGTTTCGCTTGTCTTCGCTGATCCGCCAGTACCTCAGTCGGCCCGGATAGAGCTGCTTATGGAACTCAAGGTAGTAAGGATCGCCCGGATAGCCGTGCTCACCCGACCACACCTTGATGGTCGTCTGCGGATCGCGCGCAAAACAAACGCTCCCGTTCGGAAGGGCGTAATGCTCGTATTCGCTCCGCGCTTCGGGCGGCGGCGTAAAGAACCGGCTGCTTTGAGCGAACAACTCGGCGAGCTGAGGGAATTGGAAGTGATAGGTCCCCAGCGGCGCCCCGCCCCGGATCATGTGCGAATCCACAAAGAAGTACTCGATCCCGTTTTCCGCCAGGTACTCCTCGACGCCCTTGCGAGGCCAAGCCACCTCTTCGCGCGAGAGCGGTGACCGCCATTCGTAGGACGGCCGATAGGCGCACTCCGGAAGCCAAATGCCGCGGGGAGGCTTGCCGAAGTGCCCCTTGTGGGTGTCGACGGCGAGCTTCACTTGGGCTTGGCACGATTCGTCCGTGCCCAAGAGCGGCAAGTACCCGTGCGTGGCGGCGCAGGTGATGATCTCGATGGACCCCTGCTCCTGAAAGAACCGAAACCCCTCGAGGATTTGACGCCCCCAGACATGCTTGAACTGGACCAGCGCCCGGGTGTAGTAGCGTTGCCAGAACCCGGCAAGGCCCTCCATCCAAAGCGGCCCCTCGCCGTGGAAGCGCTTCTGGTCTTCGAGGGCGAAGTCGATCTTCGATTGGCAATACCCCTCGAACTCATCGCCGAAGCTTGGGTCCGCGAGTTGCTCGCAGAGGATTGGGGTCAAGTTGATCGTCCAGCGTGGCCGGATTCCCTGCCGATGCAGGCGGTCGAGCACGTCGAGAATCGGCAGATAGCACTCGGCCGCCGACTCCATCAGCCAGTCGGTGCCGTGGGGCGATTTGCCGTGCGAGAGCACGTACGGCATGTGGGAGTGGAGGCAAAGGAGGAAGCGCCCGAACGGCATGGCGGTATTGTGGCATGGCCGCTTGGCTCGGAAACGGAGTAACCCTGAGAATGATCTCGGAGTCTAACCCTGTGGAGGGACGTTGCATGAAACGCCTTGTCGCCGCCTTGTGCGGTCTTTCGGCAGGTTGGGGGGTTATCGGTTGCGGAGAGTTGTCTTCGGAGCCACGCGCGTCTCAGCCGCAGGAGCCGACGCCCCAGACGTTCTTGGCGTTCACCGAACGGTGGTTTGAGCTTCAGGCCGACTCCCTAAGGATCAACTCGAAAGCTCTCGCTGAACTCTATCGGCAGCAGAAGGAAGATCCGCCCATCGATCCGAAGACGGGCAAGCCCCGCGAGGTCAATCCGCTCTCGATCATTCACACGTACTCCAACCTTGGATACAGATTTCCGATGATGTCCCCGGCGTTCAACACCTTCCAGCCGCATGTACTGGGCGCGAAGTCGGGGCTGATTCAGACGATCGACCCCGAGGCCGCTCGTCTCAGGATTTGGATCGAAGATTCCAAGCGATCCGTCGTGTGGCAGTTTTTCGCGCTCGAACAACTCGCTCGGCCGAACCCCCGGCCGAACTTCGTCGACGCGCCCGACGGGGTTCCTAGCGAAATCAAGCCTGGCGAGTTCGTCGCCGTCGCGAAGAAGGCCCTGTCCGGCTCCCAAACCACCCTTTCTAGTGATAGCGATACCGCGACTTGGGTCGCAAGGCGGATGGACTACTTCGATGAGTCGTGTCTCGCGTGCCACCCCAAGGTGAAGTTGGGCGAACCCGCAGGCTGGATGATCTACGCAATGGGGAAGTCTCCCAGAAAGGAGCCCTGACGCGGGCACGGAGGTCAGGCCCTTTCGTACCGGGTCAGCAGATCGTCCCAAGTTCCCGTGGAGATCGCTTGCCGAATCTCCTCCATCAGCCGGGCGTAGAACGCCAGGTTGTGCAGTGTGGCTAACCGGGGACCGAGCGGCTCGGCCGCTTTGAAGAGGTGCCGGACGTAGGCTGCGCTGTAGCGCTGGGTGGGGGCAAAGACGCTCGCCGGATCGAACGGCCCTTTGTGCTTGGACCACCGCTCGTTGAGAATGTTGACGCGGCCCTGCAACGTGTAGAGGCAATGGTGGCGGGCCATCCGGGTCGGCAAGACGCAATCGAAGAGGTCGATGCCGCAAGACACAGCGTGAAGGATGTCCTGGGGGTGCCCCACTCCCATCAGATAGCGCGGCTTCTCTTGGGGGAGCAATGGGGCGACCTGGCGCACCACAGGCCTCTGCAACTCGGTGGGCTCGCCAACGCTCACGCCGCCGATCGCAAACCCATCGAACGGCGCGTTGGAAATGAACTCGGCGGACTCACGGCGCAGGTCTTCGTGGACCCCGCCTTGGACGATTCCAAAGAGCGCCGGCCTTCGGGATTCGGGAAGCGAGAGTCGGGATTCCAGGTTCCTTGGCGCCCAAAGGTGCGTCAGCCGCATCGCCTCGGCGGCCTCCTCGCGCGCACAGGGGTAGGGCGGGCACACGTCGAGTGACATCGCAATATCGACTCCCAATTCCGATTGGATTCGGACCGATTCCTCAGGGCTCAAGAACAACTCACTGCCGTCGAGATGGGATCGAAACCGAACCCCCTCGTCGGTGAGAGACCTTCGCGACGACAGGCTCATCACCTGGTACCCGCCTGAGTCCGATAGAACCGCGCCGCACCAGCCCATGAACTTATGAATCCCGCCCAACTCGCGGACGGCCTCGGCCCCTGGGCGGAGGGCGAGGTGATAGGTGTTGGCTAGGATCAGCCGGTATCCCAGCGACTCCAAATCTTCGCTGCCGACGGTTTTCACCGCCCCTTGGGTTCCGACCGGCATAAAGGCGGGCGTCTCGACCACCCCTCCCGGCGTGCGTAAGAGCCCCCGGCGCGCCCCGGTCCGAGGGCACTCGGCGACGACTTCGAACGCGACGCGACCGTCCACAGACTCGATTATGGATGCGCCGTAGGTATGCTCGCCCACTGTGCGCGAAGGACACATCGGAGTCGATGAAAGCGGGAAGGGGGACTTTTTCGGGCCGTTGGTCGTTGCCGCTTGCTACGTCGGCCCGGAGCACCTTGCCGAACTGGACGGCGTCCGGGACTCGAAAAAGCTGGCCGATGGCGTTGCGAAGAAGCTGGCCGCGACGATCAAGCGGACATGTCCGCACAAGGTCCTGACGATTCTTCCCCATAAATACAACGATCTCTATCGCCAGATCGGCAACCTCAACCGACTCCTTGCTTGGGGCCATGCGAGAGCGATCGAAGAGGTGTTGGAGCTCCAGCCCTGTTCTCAGGTGATCAGCGACCAGTTCGCGGACCCCGAAGTTCTGAAGCGCAGGCTGTTCGAAAAGGGCAAGCGGATCGAGCTCATCTCGATGGTCCGGGGCGAGCAAGACATCGCCGTCGCCGCCGCCTCGATCCTCGCCCGTGCGGAGTTCCTATGGCGCTTGGAGGCACTTTCGAAGGAGTTCGGCGTCGATCTCCCTAAGGGCGCGTCTCCGGCGGTCGTCGCCGCAGGAAAACGATTCGTCGAGCGGTACGGCCGGGAGGCCCTCGACAAGGTCGCAAAGCTGCATTTCAAGACCACGCACAACGTGTTAGGTTGAACGAGTCGACGCACAGAACAATCACCGGCGCAGGACGTCGTAACCCCACATGGTAGTGACGACGCTCGCGCTGGCCTTACTCATGGCGACCCCTGTTGAGGGAACTCAACGCCCGAACCTCCAACGCGCCGATCGCGGCGGAATCCAGGTCGGACAGGCCGCCAAGGACTTCGAGCTCAAATCGCTGGACGGCAAGTCCACCTTTAAACTGAGTTCGAACTACGGTAAGAAGCCGACCGTGCTGATCTTCGGCAGCTATACGTGACCGCCCTTCCGCGCCCAGGCGGGTGCGATCGAAAAGTGGTATCAGGCGACGAAGACGCAAGCGGACTTCTACATTGTCTACATTCGGGAGGCCCACCCCGAGGACGGACGGCAGGTGCAAGCCAACAGGCGCGACGGCGTGATCGTGAAGACCGCCAAGAGCGAAGAAGACCGCAAGGAGGCCGCCCAAGCCTGTTCAGTCGGACTCGAAGTCTCGCTGCCGATGATCGTCGACGGCATGGACGATGCAGTCGAGAGAGCCTATCAGGGGTGGCCCGACCGCATCTACATCGTCGATCTAAAGGGAAACGTTTGGTATCGGAGCGCACAGGGACCTGCGGGTTTCAAGCCCGCTGAAGCCGAGCAATCGTTACGCAACCTGCTGAAAGGCTAATCGCCGTCGAGTCCGATAGGCAGGACGGAGACGTACCCGTTCTCCGAAAGCTCCCGCACCTCCAGCGAGATCGCGGCCTCCTTTTCGCCGTACGACTTGCCGAAGCACTCGACCAGCGTAGCAAAGAGCACCTCGCGGATCGATTCGATCAGTTCTGGGGTCCGGCCAGCCTTAATCAGCACCTGGCAGTGGACGAACCCTGGAGGGGCGCCCTCTCCCATCGACCAGTTGTTGTGGAGCGTGTGATAAGCCTTGATGCGGCGGGGACGCACCGATTCGAAGGCCCCGAGCTCATGCACAAGCTTTCCGAGGATGTCGGGGATGTCCACGTTTTCAACGAGGTCGGCGCTGGTGATCAGATGAATGTGTGGCATGGATTCCCCAAGTTAGCTACGAGCCAACTAGGGACTCTGACTGCAAGAAATGTTCCATTCGTCCCGGGTGAGGCCGTAGAGCCTGAGCGTCAGGTCATGGTAACGATCGGTCAGTTCGAGGAACTTTAGGCCAATCCGGTCGCAAACGGCGAGGGATTTCTCGTTTTCGGCCCTCACAATGGCGAATATCTCCTCAAGGCCCCTCGTTTCAAACCCATATCTGAGGGCAGCTCCCCCGGCTTCGGTAGCGTACCCGTTGCCCCAATAGGCGCTTCCTAAGTGCCACCCGACCTCGACCCGCGTGTCTTGGGGGAGCGGCTTCAGAATGAGCGAACCGACAACCCGCGCATCTTGGGTCCGTTCAATAGCCCAGAACCCCAAACCAGGTGGATAAGACTTTGCGGTTTGAAAGTTCTTGGCCATCCGCTCCCTTGCTTCTTCTAGTGACCCAATGGCGGTGGCGAGGAGCGGTTCCATAACCTTGGGATCGCCATAGACTGCAAAGAACGCTTCGAGGTCGTCGAAGGTCCACGGGCGGATGGTGAGGCGTGAGGTGGAAATGATCACGGAGTGGGCTTCAATCGGCAATCTCGAAAACTTCCTTTTCTGGACGACAGCGTCCGACACGAATGTCCGCTTCCCCAACAGAGATCAGCGTTTCAATGTCCATATTGAAGGTCGGATTGGTCAAAGCAACGACTCTTGGAGCTTGACCTGACCGTTGCGCAGCAGATCAGGGTCTGAAAACCTTAGCTCCGAATCTCGGGCATACGACTCGTTGATTTCCACGCCCAGCCAACGCCGACCAAGAGTCTCGGCGACTGCTCCAGTCGTATTGCTACCCGCAAACGGGTCCAGCACAAGGTCGCCAGGGTCGGTGAGGAAACGAATGAAGAACCTGGGCAGCTCGGCCGGAAACCGGGCGGGGTGAATCTGGGTTCCTTTCTCCTTGGACCCCCGAATGTAATTGCTATTGCTCTCGTTGTTTCCGCATTGGATCAGATTGCTGGGGATCGACCCGGCATTCTCGGACGTGAACGAGCTCTTGATTACGTGGCCCGACGGTCGCACGCTCTGCTTCACTCCCCTGGCGACAAGCCGCTGCATATCGCGGCTATACGGGAGAAGCACGTTGTTGTTGTTGGCCTTTGGTCGGGGTGTTTTCGAGAGCCAGAACAGGTATTCGACCGAATCCTTGACCCGGATTCGCTGAACGTTGACCCACTCGGCGGGCGCGGGCATCTTCGCCGGGTTGTACCAAAACATTTCCTGCGCGAGATGGAAGCCCACCTCGTCGCACAGGGCCAGAAGCAGGCGGAAGTGGTAAAGCGACCGAACGGGCTTTCCCGGCGTCCAGGCTCCACCAATGTTCAGAACGAAGCTGCCCTCGGGCTTGAGGATTCGCTTGATCTCGGCGGCGAACGGAAGCATCCAAGCGATGTATTCGTGCTGATCCGCGTTGCCATATTCCTTCTTGAAGTGCAGGGCGTACGGCGGCGAGGTCATCACGAGGTCCACCGACGCCTCTTTGAGCCCGCGCATGAAAGCCAAGCTGTCCGCGCAGTGCATCTCTCCGAGTTCCGTCTTATAGACCAGCAAGTCTTTCATAGGCGTCGATTGCGTCCTGTAATCTCCCAAACCAACGGACGGGTAAACCTTCCTTGAGCGTGATCGGATGCAGAACCTGAAGCTTGTCCCCGTGGAGCTTGTGGGAAGGAAGCTCCATGCATAGCGCGTACCTGAACTCGCTCCATTCGCCCGTGGCCCTTCCCATACAGACGGCAACGAGATCGAAGTGGTCGCGGTTGTAGTATCGGCTCGATGGATCGCCCTTAGCGGCTCGGGTCTTCTGTAGCTCCACTTGCAGCTTGGGACCGTCGCGAACCGTTTTCACCTCAACCCTGATCTCCGTGTGCCTCAGCGTTTCCACGCTGAAATCGTGCTTTCCGTCGATGTCGAAGCCTTCGTAGCTGGAAAGCCATCCTTCTCGCGTCGCGACCTTCAGCTTGCGCTCGAAGTGGACCTCGGCCACCGCTCCCTCAAGAGCAACCTTCAGCCGGAATCTCCGGTTGATCGCATCGAGCAGTTCTTGAGCCGTCAGCCCATACTTGATCTCAAGGTCGTGCGGCACTTGTGCCAGTATAGCAGACACGTGTCGCAGTTTCTGCAGTTGATTCTTTCATTCACTTGTGAATAGAGGGCGTCACGAGTCGCCGCTATCCGCAGTAAATGGCCTTCTTCACTACTTGAATCACCTTCCCTGCATCGCCCGTTGCCTGGGCAATCTCCAATTCCGACTTCTTGGCATAGATCTTCAGTGCCTTCTTCATGCAATTCGCAAAAAACTCGCGCGAGAGCGCCATCGACTCGACCTGCTCCGTGCGGTAGGTGAACTGATCTTCGCCAAACCAACCGTCGTATTCCGTGTCGACGGCGGCGTAGCAGAACTCGACCAACCTCCAGATGTCGTCCGTCCCGGCGATGCGGTCTTCGTCGTTCGAATTGAACTTTGCGCCGTTGATGTGGAAGTTGGCGATCGGCACGCCCATCGTCTTGAGCAGATAAAGGGAGTCGGCCGGAGTGTTCCCTACCATTTGCTCGTGACCGTAGTCGATGACGACCCCCATGACCGTCTTGCCGAGGTTTTTGTTCACTTCGAGCGCCACCAGCGCAGCCTTGGCGACGGTGTTGATGATCATGTTGCCTTCGCGGGGCTCCTTCTGTTTGGACTCGTTCCCGAACTTGAGGCCGTTTCGGTCGCAGTGTTCGGCGATTTCTGTATTGCCCTCGATGTACCAGCGCAGTCTCTGGCCGTAATCGACCTCGAAGTGGTAATCCCAGCCGTCGGAGCCGGGCCACAAGTTGCAGGAAACGCAACCGAGTTCCTTGGCGAGGTCCACGCCCTTGTGGATCTGCGAAAGGCAGGCCTTCCTGACTCCTGCGTCCGGGTGCGTGATCCCGCCGAACTTGTATTGAGGGTTCGTCCAGGTGTTGAAGTTCATGTTCGTGGGGACCACGTCGAACGTCTTCAGGGCGTCCTTCACTGCCTGCAGTTCGGTGTGGTTCACCGATCCATCTGGGTTGAGGAAAACCGCCTCGTGGAACTCGATCCCGGCGATCCCTGCCTTTGCGACCCGTTCGATCTGGGCGACGACGGAGTTGTCGAAGTCGGGGTTGTCGGAGTTATAGCCAACGGGGCAGAACCGGTCGAAGAACTCTCCGGCGCACCAGTGCCCCGCGGCGAACTTGATGCCGAAGTCCCTGAGAAACTCGTCGACGACCGGCCCTTCGAGATAACCGTCGTATTCAGAGTCAAGCTTAGCCAGCGTGCGTGAGTCGAAGTTCATAGTGCGCTCCCTGCCGGTAAGTCTACCGGGGAGCGCTATTCTGCGTCTTCGCGAGGAAGATACGAATGCGTGCTAAACCACCAAGCCGCCAGCCAGCTTCCGACGACTACAAATACGCCTAAAACGATCCAGCCCGTCGATGCGGCGATATGTTCAATCGACCTTTCGCCCGCGAGTGCGCCGAGCGCGCCGGCAGACCCTGAATTGGGCTTCTCGGCGATCGCCTTCAGATAACTGAAGATCGAAATCTTGTAGATGTTGCCGGCCATGTTCGCGACCATCGATTCCCAGCCGAACGCGAACAAGAGATCGACGATCATCGCCCGGTTGATCCAAAGGCTGAACAGCGTGAAGAGCACGATGTAAGCCGCGGATCCCATCGCGAACGACTTCAGATCCCGCCAAAAGAACTCGTTGGAGAGAAACTGTCCCTGAAACACCGCGAGCGATACTGTCATGCCCGCCAAGGTCGTGAGGACGGCGGTAGCGATGGCGGCTGCGAGCATCCGCGAAAGAATCAGCGAACTCCTGGGGACTGGCCGGGTCACCCAATACACGATCGTTTTCTGATCGATCTCTTGGGTCAGCACGGCCGTGCTGAAAAGGGCTGCGGCAAGCATCAGGAGCCGGTAAACCAGGAGCGAACTAAGTTGATTGTAAGCGTCCTCTCGGGACATCTCGCCGTTGACGAACCTGAACAACAGCGCAATGCCGAAGAGCGCCGCAATGAGAATCAACCAACCCACGACGCGCTGAGGCCGAGTGAACTGCCGAAGGGCCGCGCCGACCAAAAAGCCCTGGATCATCCGCCCACCAAGTACCGGAATACGGATTCCAGGTTGTTGTCGGGGCTCTCAATGGCGTGGAGGGGAAGACCCTTATCGAGCGCTAGGGTGGGCAAGAACTGGAAGAACTGATCGACTTCGCGAGTCTGCAGTTCGAGTGCGTCGCCTCCAGGCTCAAGGTGAACCGAGATCACATAAGGGAGCGCGACGATGTGCTCAGCCACTTGCCGCGCGGCTGTCGATCGAATGCGAACGCGGTGGGGGTGCTTGTCGATCAACTCGCGAATCACCTTCAGATCTCCCGTGGCGAGCAGCCTGCCGCGATGCAAGAGCAGGATGCTTCGCGTCATCTGCTCAACCTCGAAGAGGATGTGGCTGCTGACGAGGATCGCCTTGCCTTGGTCTCCCAACTCGTGAAGCACATCGATAAACTCCCGGCGTCCGACGGGGTCGAGCCCATTGAGGGGTTCGTCGAGAAGGATGATCTCTGGGTCGTGGAGCATGGCCTGCGCGAGCTTGATCCTCTGCCTCATGCCCTTGCTGAAGCCACCGATCTTGCGGTCGGCGCGGTCCGCCATCCCGACCTTTTCGAGCATCCCTTGGGTGCGTTTCTCCGCGCCCTGCTGCGTGAAGCCCGACATTCGTCCCATCAGGTTCAAGAACTGGCGGCCGGTGAGCTCCTCGTAGAAGTTGTCGACATCGGGACAATAGCCCATCTTGCGGTAGACGCTGGGGTTCGCAAACGGGTCCTCGCCAAATACGCGAACCTCCCCGGCGGTGGGTCTCATCTGTCCGGTGACGAGCCGCATCAGCGTGGTTTTGCCTGCGCCGTTCATTCCGAGAAGCGCGGTAACGCCGCCCGAAATCGTAGCCGACACGTCGTTGAGCCCGATCACTTGGCCGTACCAGCGAGAGGCCGATCGCAACTCGATCACTTCACCACCTCCACGGCCCGAATCCGAGTCCAAGCGACCCAAAGCATGAGAAGGCTAAGAGGCGTGATGATCGCGAGCGACCACCACAGAGGCGGCGCGGGCACGGTCTGAATGGGAGAAGGAAACCCAAAATAGGGGGTGCCGTCCGTCCCCAGAACGGCTTTCGCCAGCCCGATATGCTGCCCGTCCACCGAGGCGTAATAGAGCTTCTTCACCAGCGGAACGATGTCGGCGACGCCCCCGCCCCGCCGACCCTGCGAGGCCACCCACGTGAACACCATCATCTGAGTGAAGAAGTTGGTGAGGAAGTAGAGCGCCGCATAGACTGCCCCGGCGACGCGCCCCTGCTTGAACATCGAGCTGATGCCGATCATCATGCTCGCGTGGAACGCCGACGAGAGCACGAGGAAGGACAGCAGCTTCGGCAGCAGCCATTTGTCCGAGAAGAAGCCGTAGTCGCCGTACGTGAGCGCCCCGTACACATAGAAGAACACGCTCGGCAATCCCATCGCCAGAATCAGGGTCAAGAACATACCGAACCACTTCCCCAGCAGGTAATCCCGCTTGTCGCAGGGCTTGCTCAGATAGACAAGCAACGCGTTGGCTCGAAAGTCGTTCGATATCGAACCCGCGCCGACAAGAAGCACGATCATGAAGAACCAGAGCTGGCCCGTAGAGATCCCGTGAACGAACTGGTCGATCCAGACGATCCGGCTGAGGAACTCGCGGAGCGTCTCTTCGCCGCGCGACGACGACAGCGCGAACTGTTCCATGAAGAACACGACCGCCTGAAACACGAAGTAGTAGCCGCCGGACATCACCGTAAGCCACCAGAGGCTCTTCTTCTTGAGGTTCTGCTGGAAGCTGACGCGGGCGATCACCCACCATCGGCCCACGGGCGACGAGAGAGGTCCGGTGTAGTCCCGGTAGGAGAGATCCGCAATCGGCGAGCTAGCCATTCACGGCCTCCAAGAACGCATCTTCGAGCGATCGCTGGGCGACTTGGAATCCGCGAATCTGGGAATCCACCGACCGGGCGCACTCGAACAGCTTACGAATGACCTCTTCGGGAGTTCCGGGAAGTTGAACGCGATAGACCGACCCCCGCGCGGAGAGCAGTTCGCCTCCCGAGGCCATGATCGCGCTCGCGAACGCCCCGCTGGGGAGCTTGAGTTCCACGTCGACGGGCTGGCCCTCGATCTGCTGAAGGTCCTGAATCTTCCCGCAGGCGCGCATCCTTCCCCCGACCAATACGATCACTTCGTCGCTGATCCTCTCGATGTCGGGAAGCAGGTGGCTGCTGACGAGCACGTTGATGCCCTTCCCATGGGAAATAGAACGGACGAGCTCGAGCATCTCCTCGCGGCCCTTGGGGTCGAGACCGTTGGTCGGCTCGTCGAGGAGCAAGAGCTTGGGGCCGTGGACGATCGCCTGCGCCAGCTTGATGCGTTGCTTCATGCCGGTGGAATAGGTCTCCACGTTGCGATACCGGGCCTCGCCCAATCCGCAATACTCCAGCACCTCATGCGCCCTAGCAACGGCCATTTCGGGCGGCATCCCAGCGAGTTCGCCCGCGAAGGCGACGAACTGCACGGCGCTCATGCCCGGAATGTGGCAATCCTGTTCGGGCATAAACCCGACCCGCTGACGGATTTCCTTGCCTTGCCGAAAGATGTCGAAACCCAACACTGTTCCCGATCCGCGAGAGGCATCGAGGAATCCGAGCAGCGTCTTGATGAGCGTGGTCTTGCCGGCCCCGTTGGGACCCAACAGTCCAACGCAACCTTCGGGAATCTCAACAGAAAAACCGTCAAGTGCGGTGAGCGATCCGTACTGGACGGTCAAATCTTTGATCGAGGCGACAGCCACGAGAGAAGTTTACGCGAGCCGAGCCCGAGGGGCTGCAACGATGAGGAAAATGTCACGGATTGAGCGCAGGTATCCTTGGTTTCGGCCCGAACAGGGAGGGGCCAATCTCAAGGTATGGAAACCACACTTGTTTTGATTAAGCCGGGCGGAGTCGCCCGCAATCTCATCGGAACGATCACCCAACGGATCGAACAGCGCGGTCTCCAAGTGAGCGGGCTTAAGCTTGTCGTTCCTGCGCGCGCCCTCGTCGAGGAGCACTACGCCGAGCATCGTGGCAGGCCGTTCTTCGAAGGCGTCGTGGGTTATCTTTGCAGCGGTCCGGTCGTCGCCATGGCGGTTTCAGGAACCAACGCAGTGAAGGCGATTCGGGCCATGATGGGCGCCACGAACCCGATAGAGGCGCTTCCAGGCACGGTGCGAGGCGACTTTGCCCTTTCGATCGAGGACAACCTCACCCACAGCAGCAGCGACCCCGAGGCAGCCGAACGGGAGCTAACTTTGTGGTTTCCGGAAGGCCTCGCTCGGTGATTTCGCCCACGGAGCCCGGTTTGCCGCAGGGGTAAAGTCACCCCATGCCCTCGATCACCCGTCAGAAGCTCGACCAGGCCGTTAGCCTGATGACGGAATCGGGCATCGACGTTTGGCTGACCTTTGTGAGAGAAACCTCTGCGGGGAGCGATCCTGTCTTGCCGCTTCTCCTCGAGGGGAGCCTGACCTGGCAAAGCGCGCTGCTGGTTTCCCGAGACGGGCGAAAGGTCGCCGTAGTGGGAAACTACGACGCTCCAGCCCTGGAATCTTCGGGCGATTGGGATGAGGTTTTCTCCTACGTCAATGACATCCGGGAGGCTCTTGTCCGAGCGCTCGATTCGTTGTGCGACTCGGTTGCCCAGCCAAGAATCGGAGTCAACTTCTCCCCCGACGACGACAAGGCGGACGGCCTAACCCATGGGATGTACCTGCTGTTGCAGCGGTACGCCCAAGACACCCGATTCGAAGGCTGTTTCGTGAGTGCCGCGCCGCTTGTGAGAGCGTTACGGGCGCGCAAAACCGAAGAAGAGGTCGAGCGGATTCAGACTGCCATCTCCCACACCGACTCCTTGTTCTCCCAAATCGCTCGGTTTGCCACGGTCGGCAAAAGCGAAGCAGAAGTCCAGCGGTTTGTCCACTCGCTCATCGACGAGGGGGGCTGGGGCTTCGGCTGGGAGCGAGCGGGCAACCCAATCGTGAACAGCGGACCCGATTCGATGGTGGGGCACGGCATCCCGTCCGACGCGATCTTCATGAGTCCCGGCCACGTTTTCCATGTAGACTTGGGTGTGGTCGTCGAGGGATACAGTTCGGACATTCAGCGTTGCTGGTACGTGCCGGCGGAGAGTGAAACTGCCGCGCCCGAAGACGTTATTCGAGCCTACGGGGCCGTCACTGCCGCGATTGAAGCCGGTTTCCGAGCGTTGCGCCCCGGCGCCCTTGGTTGGGAGGTTGACGCAGCCGCACGCGAAGCGATTCAGAGCCAGGGTTATCCCGAGTACTTGCACGCCCTTGGCCACCAAGTGGGTCGATTGGCGCACGATGGGGGAGCGATCTTGGGTCCTCGGTGGGAGCGATATGGAGACACCCCGTTTCTTCCGGTCGAACCCGGTCACGTGTACACGCTCGAACTTGGAGTCGATGTCGAAGGACGCGGGTATCTCGGTTTAGAAGAGATGGTCGTCGTGGGAGAGTCGGGGGCGAAATGGCTGACCCATAGGTGGCCTCAGATTCCTTTGTTGGGAGGGTGGTGAATGGCACGGTCCCTACACCCCTGAGGAGAAGCAGTTCCCCATGAAGCAGTTGTGCGTAATCTGTCCCTTGATCGGCCAGCGGTCGGAGACCTTCATTCGAAGGCACGTTGTCGAACTCGCTCCGGGCAAAGTGACGGCGATCGCGTTGCGAAGGATGCCCGAAGAACAAAGGGGCTGGGATGTCGATTGTCCGACCCTCCTGCTCGAACCGATCCACTCCAAGCCGGTTCGGGCGATCGCCCGGGCGGCTCGCAGCCTTGCGCCCATCATCGACACTGCGCGGATCGGGACGTTCTTTCGGCAGCATGGGGTGCAGGTGGTGCTCGGCGAGTACCTCGACTTCTCGTGGCGGTTCATGAACGCTTGTGACAAGGCTGGGGTGCGCCTCTTTGCCCACGCTCACGGCTACGACATTAGCACTCGGCTCAACAGCGCCAAGTGGGTGAAGCGATACCAAGACCTGGATCGGGTCACGGGGATCATCACGGTTGCCGAAGAAGGGAAGCGAAGGCTGCGAGAGATCGGTCTCTCAAAGGTCCCGATCCACGTGATCCCCTGCGGGGCGGTGCAGCCGATGGAGTTTCACCCCAGGTCGCAGGGCGAGACCGTGGTCGTCGTCGCCGTCGGGAGGTTCGTACCCAAGAAGGCGCCGCTGAACACCATCCGAGCATTTGAAATCGCGCATCGAGGCAACCCTTCGCTGCGGCTCGAAATGGTGGGAGATGGGCCGCTTTTCGAGGAGGCGCGCGAGTACGTGCGGGAAAAGGGTCTGGGCGGGGTCGTATTGCTCCACGGCGCGAAGGGCCCCGATTTCGTGATGCCGCTGCTGTCACGCGCGCACATTTACGCGCAGCACAGCCTGGTCAGCCCGGTCGATGGCGACCGTGAGGGGCTCCCCGTGGCCGTCTTGGAGGCGATGGGAGCGGGGCTGCCGGTGGTGTCCACTCGCCACGCCGGGATTCCCGAGGCAGTCGTCGAAGGCGAGACGGGGCTTCTCGTCGATGAGGGCGACGTCGAAGGCATGGGTCAAGCGATGTCGAGGCTCGCAAGCGACGCGCCGCTGAGGGAGGAAATGGGCCGGGCTGGCTGGAAACGGGGCGGTGAGAGGTTCTCGTGGGACTACGAGAGATCGACTCTCCGGAAGCTACTCGGGCTCGATTGAATCGACTTTTTCGTTGGGAGCGGGTGAGTGGTCGCGTTGCCACTTCGCTAGAATCTTGTTTGCCAGCGCTTTTGGATAGGGCGCTCCACAGAGCTTCACTTGCAGCAGATAACAGCCGCCCACAGCAAACGGCGCGGTCAGGCAAAGCCACAAGCTCTCGCGGGTTGAGTCGACGAAGGTCGTGCCCCAGCCCACCAGCCCTACGAAGACCCCCGCGACCGCGACCATCCCCACGCTCTTGGCAAACAACCTGCGTAGAGCGAGGTCGGGCGCATAGCGCCGTTTCACTCCGTAAAGTAGCGGCACGAGAATGAGCGTCGAGATCGCGGCGTTCATCACTCCCACGCCGACGATGCCCCACCCTCTCACCGCAAAGGCGGTAAGGGCGATCGTGAGAGTGGCATTCGTCGCGGTATAGGGGATCAATCGGTCCATGCGCGCGGCCGAGAAGTGGGCGATGCCGATGATGTTGTTCAGGAAGTCGGCCGACCGGTATACGCCGAGCAAGAGGGTGGTCCAGAGCGCGTATTCAACTTCCTTCGAAACCCAGAGCCGCAAAATGGGGTCCCCATACGCGCTCCCGACGAGAATCATGGAACTCGCGAAGCTGACGCCGATCAGAACGGTGCGCTCGACGGCGACGGAGAGTTCTTTGGGGCCCTTGACCATCGCGCGCGAGATCTCAGGGAACATCGTCTGATAGACCGGCACGAGGAGTTCCTGAAGAAGCTGGGCGACTTGGTAGCAGAGGGCGTAGGGCGTGAGCACCGTAGGCACCGTGTTGCCGATGAGGATCCGGTCGATGGAAGTTCCAAACTGCGCGGACACCCTCGAGGCAAACCCTCGAAGTCCGGCTTGCAGGATGCTTCTCGTGCGGGAAGGGGCCTCGTGGCCGTGGGGCGCCTCCTTCCAAATCGGGGCCGCCAACACGAAGGCGGTGAGAGCGGCCAGGCAGAAGCCGAGGGAGGTCCCGGCCACAACGCCCTGGGGGGATCGGGACACATAGGCGCCGACGATTCCCAGAGCCGGGGCCGCGGCACCGCCCGCAAGAAGCGAGACTCCAAGTCGGCGGAACCGGGCCGCACCGGCCAAGACTGCGTTGAGAAAGAGAAACGTCAGGTTGCCAAGGAGGTGAACGCCCCCAAAAAGGGCCATGAGCGGCATGGAGACCCGTACGGTCTCGGAGAACGGCAGCTTCAGAACGGCCGCCAAAACGGCGTAGACTCCCCAGCCCGCCACGAGCGAGAGGGCCAGCATCTTCGCGCCGTCTTTGATCGTTCGCCGGATCGCCCACCGCTCGTCTTTGGCGTAAACCTCGAGCAACTCGCGCTGGAGGGCTGAAAGGATGCCAAGGTCGACGAGCAGGACATACCCCATGATCGCCGTGAAGTACACGAACACCGCGTAGGCATCGTCGCCCAGAACCCGCACGTAGGTTCGAATGGAGGCGATCTGGAGACCGAGCGTGACGACCCTTGCGGCGACCAGCGGGACGACGTTGCGGGTGTTCGTCATCGTCTCAAGCCAACGAAGCCATAGCTGAATCGAAGCTTAGGAAGAGGGCAGAGGCTCGCGTTCGTCTTCGTCAAACAGGGTGTAGCGTCGATGGAGCGCGACCTCTTCATCCGCGCTGGGCATGCACATTCCACCTACGATCATGAGAATGAAGAACGGCCACTCCCAGTGGATGACGGTGTTGCCCGTCATTCCGATAAAGAGGCCGATCGCCGAGAGCAGGATCGTAATCGAAAGCGCCTTCCGGTCTGCCGACGACCTCCGGTTTCCCCAAACGACGAACGGAACCAATAGCGTGGCCGCCGCCACTCCCGCCGCCAGAGCCAATCCGACTAGGCCGTAGGCGCTCTCAATCGCCAGCCATCCACTTTCGAGAGACCTCTTCGGGGACCACTTGTCCGCGCCCAACTTCAGGTTCGTCAGGAGAGCCGGATCGGGCCCCAGTCCGGTCCACGGGAAGTTCTGGTTGATCATGTTGGCCTGAGTCCACGACACGTTCTGGCGCCACTTCAAGCTTCCGGCGTCAAGCCAGTTCTCGCCGAACGCATAGCCCAGCCGTTCCCATCCGAACACTACGAACACCATCCCGACGATCGTGAGGACGGTCATGTAAAACACTGCCCGTGCCCGCTCGGTTCGGATGACTTGAACCATATACACCAGGCTGACGAGCGCGAGGGCCGGCATGTGAGTTCGGGCTTGCGCCGTCAGCGAGGCGCCGGCAAAGAAGAGGAAGAGGATATGCTCCCAGCCTTTGAGCCGTCGCACGAAGGTCTGCCCGACGATCAGGGCGCAGATCATCATATCGGAGAGCGCCGCCGGGCCGGGGAAGATGCTGAATCCCCCTGCGCGAGTTCCTCCTCGAAGGTCCCAGTTCGTGGGGTCGATGTCCCAAGGGTTGGCTTGGGCGAGCGCTAGGGCGGGGCCGAAGTGCAGAAACTGGAGGTACTGCAAGACGGCGTTCACCCCGATGTAGAGGTAGAGAACCAGGGTCAAGCGCTGGCGGTTCTTGACGTCGATATAGACCAGCATCGACGCCATGAAGAACAAGAAGATGTACCGCAGGAACAGCACGTCGAAGTAGTTGATGGGGAACGACCTTCCCACCGACGCAGCCACCAGAGCCGAACTGATCGCACCCCAAGCCTGAAGGATCAGGAGAAGCGCGACGGGAAGGGCGACCTTCAGCGGAATCCTCTGCCGAAACGCGCCTACGGCGATCCAAAGCACACCGCTCACGACCGCCGTGTTTCTCAGGAGCGTGACGATTTCCAGCCCCACCATGTGGCTCGCGGCGACGGCGAGGACGATGGTGGCGTAGCCCCAAATGAGGAACGCCTTGGGGATGGTGCGCCAAGCCGCGAACTCAGTCCGTGCGATGATCGCGAGTTGGCTCATGGGGCTCCCGATTCAGCTAATTCATCGATGCTGACCGCGCAGTAAAGGGCTCGTCGCCCGGGGAAGCGTCGCTAAGGACGACGCTGACCGACCGTGCGCCAGCCCGCTTCAGCAGCTCGGCCGCAAGCGGGATGTTTCGGAACGGGGTGTTTCGCGCCGAAACCACCAAGAACACATCCTCGACGAATCCCCCGAGGACCGCAGCATCTGCGGCCTCATCGCAAGGCGGAGCGATGGTGACAACGAGATCGTAGTGCTCCTTCAGCGATTCGAGCCATGCCTCGACGTTCGCAGGGCCAAAGTCGGCAAGCGCCGCGTTCTGAGCCGTGCCGGTGGGGATGACGAAGAGGTTGGCATGAGGCGTCGCCTTGCCCGGAGCCCCTTCTTCTGCGCTCGGAAGCGCGCCCTTTTGAAGGATGTCGGTTACGCCCGGCTGATCGCCCATCTCAAAGGCGCGAGTGACTCCCCGCTGCCCAAAGTCGCAGTCCACGATCACCGTGGGCACACCCATGCGCGCTGAGGAGATCGCAAACGACATCGCCGAGGTGGCTCGCCCCGTGCCCGCTCCCGCGCTGGTGAACAAGACCGATCGCTTGCGGCCCCGCTCTCCAGCGATCATAGAGACCGCAAGATAGCGAAACGCCTCATTCGGATCGGCTTTGCCTGAGGCCAACGACCGCATCTTCTGGCGCAACTGCCCTCGCCCCAGAGCGAGTTGGGAAGCGACGACCGGAAGACCGGTGAGTTCCTGCAACTGGCCCGATGTGTGGACTCGGAGCTTCATCGATTCGATCGCAAACGTGTAGACGACGCCCAAGCAGATCCCGCCGATCACGCTGATGAAAACCAGCTTCGTCGCGTCGGGAGCAACGGGAATCGGGTTCGGCTGCGCCGGGAAGAACACTTCGGCTGCGCGTCCCGCGGTGTCGCGCCGATTGCTGAGGTCCTCCATCTGGGCTCGGAACCTTCGGTAGTTCGCTTCGAGAACGTCCTTTTCACGAGCCAAATCGAGCAAATCGCCTTCCTTGGCCACGATCACTCCCATGAGCTTGTTGTTCGAAGCCTGCGCCTGATACGCCACGATCAGCCTTCGCTCCAGCCCTGCGAGCGCGGCCTGGTTTTGCGCGATTCGGGTTCGCAGAGATTCCTTGAATGGGCTGGGCCGCTGTGCTGATGAGTTGCGCCGGAACTCCCCGGACTGCTTGTAAGTATCCAGTTGGGCTTCGACCGAAGCAAGAGCCTCCGAAACCTGCTTGACGTTCGGGTGGTCGGGCAAATATCGACCCAGCAAGAGCGCCTTTTCCCGCTGCAAGTCAGCCATTTGGGCCTCGTATTGCTGGACGACGGGATCGCGAATGTCGACGATCTGGTCGTCGATCAGGTCTGGCGTCCGGTTGTACTCCGCACGATCCACGGCGAGGTTGCCCTTTACGGCCGTGATTTCGGCCATCAGATTCTCGATCTGCTGCCGGTAGGTGAGGTCGTCTTTGGTGACCTCCGCGCCCGCGACTTCCAGATTGAGAACCCCGTTTTCTGTTCGGAATTGCCGAATCTTGGAGTCGACGGCGTTGAGCGCGGCGCCGGTAAGTTCCACCTGGCGGTCGAGGTAAGTGATCGCCTGGTTAACGTTCTCGTTCATGCTCCGACGGCGGAACTCGTTGTAGAGGACCGTAATCTCGTTCGCGATGTCCGCGGCCACTTCGGCGTCATGGGCCTTGGCAACGATGATCGACACGTTCGAGACCACGTTGACGATCCGCTCGTTCTGTACGTCGTACATCAAGAACAGGTCCTCGGCGTCTTCGGCGAGTCCGGGGTCGTTTCGGCGCTCCGATACGTTCCGGACGGCCTGCAAGAAGAGGCCCTTGCCTCGCAATACGGCAGCCTCGCTCAAGGGGTCCTGCGCGAGGCCCAGTCTCAGAATCTGCATGACGTCGTCAGAAAGTTGAGTCACGCCTTGACGCAAGTCCGATCCCAAGATCAGTCCCGCCTGCGACTCGTAGACTTTGGGACTGGCGACAACGGCGATGATCGCCCCAACCAAGCCCAAGAAGCCAAATGTCAACACACGTCGAAGGTGAATTTTATACATCGCGTTCTACCGTGGACCTTACAGAACTCTGCTGCGAGCCATTATACATTGCCCATTATCGGCTAAAACGCCCTCGAACGGAGTCCGAAGATCGTAGAAGCCGAAATGAGCCGCTCCAAGTTCCATGACGCAGGGAGCTAGTAGATGGTGCCGAAAACGCTGCTTCGCCGTCCGGCGTCGGGTCGTTTCCTGCCCACAGGCGGCGTACGGATTTCTCGCCAAAAGGCAATAATCCTGAACGAATGAGCCCGAACCAACCTGTCCTTCGAGATCTCCCCAGTGGTGAAGTTATGGGGACGCGGGTGAACGCGGTCACGATGGAAGAGGCATCTGAGCGGGTCCTCGAACTCGCAGCTCGGCCCGAATCGCATTACGTCGTCGCCGCAGCGACCCATGCGATCGGCGTGGGCGCGGAAGACCCGTCATTTTGCGAGGCGCTCGAAGGGGCTTCGCTCTTGGTTCCGGATGGGCTGCCGGTGGCGCTGAGTTTGAGGCTCCAAGGGTTCCCGGATCAACCCCGCGTCGCAGGTCCTGACCTGATGCTCGAAGTCTGCCGACTCGCGGCGCAACGGGGAGTGCCGATCGGCCTCTTTGGGGGCCAGGAATCGAGCTTGCCCAAACTCGAACAGAACTTGAAAACGTGGTTCCCTGCGCTTCAAATCGCCTATTCGTTCTCCCCTCCCTTTCGGCCCTTAAGCGATGAGGAATGGGCCGTCGAGCGAGCGAAGATTCTCGGTTCCGAGGTTCGGCTGCTCTTCGTAGGGTTGGGGTGTCCGAAGCAAGAAAAGTGGATGGCCGCGCACTCGCCCGAGTTACCGCTCGTGTTGCTCGGGGTAGGCGCAGCGTTCGATTTTCACGCGGGCGTGGTCAAGCGCGCTCCGAAGTGGATGCGCAGGGTGGGGCTCGAATGGCTGCATAGGCTTTTGAGCAACCCGCGTCGGCTGTTTGCCCGTTATCTCCGCTACAACTCTCTCTTCTTGTGGCACCTGTTGAAGCTTCGATTTTCGTCCTCGGCCCGAGTCCGGCGCTCCTAGGCGAGCCGCCCCTAGCTGCCATAATGGAATCTATGTCGGCTGCGGATGTCCCCGAAGGAGAGCTTTGGATGACCGGTGGTTCGGGCTTCCTGGGGAAGTACCTGGCCGCTGTTGAAACGGGGTCCCCGGCGATTTGCACGCGGAGCAGCGAGGTCGATTTGCTCGACTTGGATGCGGTGTGCGGCTTTCTCCGTCAGGGGCGAATTCGCAAGATCATCCACGCAGCCGGGTTTGTGGGGGGCATCGGCCTCAATTTAGAACACCCAGGGCGAATGGCGACTGACAACCTGCGCATGGGCCTCAACGTCCTCGAAGCCGCCGCAAGGCAGGGAGCCTGCCGTGTCGTGATCGTCTCGACGGTCTGCGTTTATCCCGAAAGAGCATCAGTCCCCACGAAGGAGACCGAGATGTTCGACGGGTTTCCTTCCGAGGTCACTTCGTTCTATGGGATCGCCAAGCGGACTCTGCTGACGGTCGCCGAGGGGCTTTCGCGCGAGTTCGGGCTCGAATACAGCTACGTGATCCCGACGAACCTGTACGGCCCGGGGGATCACTTCGAAGAAGAAAAGTCGCACGTGATTCCGGCCCTGATCAGGCGCGTCGTCGAAGCCAGAGAGTCGGGTCAGGACGAGGTGGTCGTGTGGGGCGATGGGACGCAGACCCGCGATCTCCTGTTCGTCCAAGACGCCGCACAAGGGATCCATCTTGCGCTCCAAGACCGGGCGTTGGGGCAGGTTTTCAACTTGGGTTCAGGTCAAGAAGTCTCGGTACGCCAAATGGCGGAGATGATCTGCGAACTCGTAGGCTATCCAGGGCGGTTGACTTGGGATACAACCAAACCGGGAGGCGCGCCGCGGCGGGCCCTCGACCCAAGCAAGGCGAAAGAACTTCTTGGATTCGAACCGAGAATAGGAATCCGCGAGGGACTCGAGAGAACGATTGAGTGGTACCTCCGGTCGAGGTAGGGACGATTTATGGTTCAAAACGACGAAAACGTGTGTATTTTGGGAATGGGATTCGTTGGGCTGACGCTGGCCGTCGTGATGGCGGAGTGCGGCTTCAACGTTCTGGGCGTCGAGATCAACCCCGACGTCATCGAACGTCTGGAGAACCGGGACGTTCACTTTTACGAAGTCGGACTTAAGGACCGGCTGCGGAGGCAACTCGACCGGGGACGAATCCGCTTCGTTCAGCATCTCACCGAAGAGGCCGCTCGCGGATGCTCGCTCTTCATATTGACTGTCGGTACGCCACTCGACAAGACCGGGAATCCGAGGATGGACATGGTGGAGCGCGCCTCAACCGAGGTCGCTTCGGCTATGCAGGACGGCTCGCTCGTCATCCTTCGATCGACGGTTCGGATCGGCACCACTCGCCGCGTCGTGAAGCCGATCCTCGAGAAGTCGGGGAAGTCGTTCCAACTCGCTTATTGCCCAGAACGGACGATCGAAGGCAACGCGCTGCATGAACTTCGCGTGCTCCCGCAAATCGTAGGGGGGCTCACCGAGTCGGACGCGTGGCGAGCGGCTTCGGTGTTCCAGCACATGACGGCCACCACCCTACGAGTCTCCTCCCTCGAATCGGCAGAGGTGATCAAACTTCTCGACAATTCCTACCGCGATCTCATGTTTGCGTTCGGCAACGAAGTCGCGCTGCTTTGCGAAGCGGCCGGACTCGACGCGGCCGAAATCATCAACGCCGGCAATACGGGCTATGCGCGAACCAATATCGCCAAACCCGGATTCGTAGGCGGTCCGTGCCTCGAAAAGGACCCTCACATCCTTGAGCACTCCCTGCGCGACCACGAATTCCGTCCCGACCTGATCGCAACCGGCAGACGCCTCAACGAGGAGCTTCCTTACTGGGTAGCTCGCGCCCTTTCCGACCTCCTTCGCGGAGTCGACGAGGCGAATGCGAAAATCGCCCTTTGCGGCGTGGCTTTCAAGGGCCGCCCCGAAACCGACGACACCCGTGGCACGCCCTCGACGATTCTTGCCGATGCCTTACGGACGTCGTTCCCCAAGGCGCGGCTCGTGGCGCAGGATTTCGCCGTGTCGGACGATGCGATTCGCGAGTTGGGTCTCGAACCGGCGTCCGTCGAAGAGGCGTTCCGTGGAGCGAGCGCCGTCGTCATCGCCAACAACAACGTTAAATACGAATGGCTTGAACTCGATCCGCTCTTGGCTTCGATGGCCCGTCCGGCCGTCGTTTTCGATTGCTGGGGAGTTCTGAAAATCAGTCCGGCCGACGCTCCTGAGGGAGTCCGTTGCGTTCAACTGGGATCGGTACGAGCCTCGTCGCTCAAGGAGAAAACGGAGTGCATGTCTTAGTCACTGGAGGGTCGGGCTTCATCGGAAGCGCCCTCGTCATTCACCTCTTGCGCGAAGGGCATCGAGTTCGCGTGTTCGACAACAACTCGAGGGGGCACGCGAGGCGATTGGCGACCGTGATCGACGATGTCGAGTTCCTCGTGGGCGACATTCGGGATGCGGACCATGTTGACGAGGCCATGCGGGGAGTTGATGCCGTCGCCCATCTCGCCTTCGTGAACGGGACCGAGTTCTTCTATTCAAAACCCGAACTCGTGCTCGAGGTCGGCGTGAAGGGCGCGATCCACACTCTGGACAGCGCCATACGCCACGGGGTCGGCAAGTACTGGCTGATGTCTTCCTCGGAAGTCTATCAAACCCCCCAACAGGTCCCGACCGACGAGTCGGCGCCGTTCTTCATTCCCGATCCGCTCAACCCGCGCTATTCCTACGGCGGGGGGAAGCTGATCTCGGAGTTGCTCGCGATCAATTACGGCCGCAAGTCCTTTGAGCAGGTGGTGGTCGTTCGGCCCCACAATGTTTATGGGCCCGACATGGGCTGGGAGCACGTGGTCCCTCAAATGTCGCTACGAGCGGCGCAGGCGGTTCGTGAGAACCCGGAGGGGCGCGTTCCGTTTCCCATCAAGGGCGACGGTCTGCAAACTCGCGCTTTTTGCTACATCGACGACTTCACCGAAGGGTGCGCGCGCGCGTTCCTCAAAGGGGAGCACCTGGGGATCTATCACGTGGGAACGCAAGAGGAGATCACGATCCGAACGCTTGCCGAGGAAATCGTCCGGCAGTTCGGACGTGAGGCCGACGTGCAAACGGGCGAGACTCCCGAAGGCGAGACTCCAAGGCGCTGCCCCGATATCACGAAGGTTTCGCGGCTGGGCTATAAGCCGAACGTCTCGCTCCGCGAAGGGCTCGGGCTCACCGTGCCTTGGTACCGAGACAACGCGCACCTGAGAGAAGAGACGGCCGTCGCCGGATAGCTGGAAACCCGCGGTACACTGGCTTCACAACAGCCATGTCAGACCCGATCTCGTTCGGTGAAGCGCCTCTGCGGGTTGCCCCGCCCAAACCCGAAGAAGTCGAGCTCCGGTTCTCGCCGGAAGCCGTCAAGCAACTCGAAGCCCTCAAGGGCCACTATCCCGACCTCAAGTCGTGCGTGCTGCCCGCGCTCTGGATCGCCCAGCGGGAGTACGGGTGGCTGCCTCCTGAGGCGATCGCCGAAGTTGCAGTGCGGCTGAAGCGGAGTTTTGCCGAAGTCGAGGGGGTCGCAACGTTCTACTCAATGTACGACACCGCTCACAAGCCCGGGCTGCACAAGATCGAGGTCTGCACCTGCCTCAGTTGCCATGTGTGCGGAGCCTATCGGATCGCCGATTACCTTAAGGAGAAACTCGGAATCGAGTTTGGCGAAACCACTCCGGATGGGATTTTCACGCTGGAAGAGGTGGAATGCCTTGACGCGTGCGATCGAGCGCCGCTTCTTCAAGTCGGCGACCAGTATCACGGCCCGGTGGATCCTGCTTACGTCGATCGGCTTCTGGATGAGCTGCGGAGGACTCAAGTACCGACTACGAGAGTCCTGTCCGATGAGATCGTCAAGGCTCATCTGAGCGACAGCGAGCTGTAGGACGGGCGTACGCACTCCCAAGTACTCCCCACGACGCCCGCTCGCAGGCCAGCGGGGGGCGTTTTTTGCTCGTGTGAACCTGCTTTTTGCTGGTTTCCACAGAAAATGAAAAAACCTCTCGCACTTTTGGCAAAAGTCTTGTAGAATGCGTTTTGTACTCAGTACTAAACGGAGGTTCTTTTTATGAGCCGAAAATCTGCATTTACGCTCATCGAACTGTTGGTCGTCATTGCGATCATCGCGATTCTCGCCGCTATCCTGTTCCCTGTGTTCGCACAGGCCAAGGTTGCGGCCAAGAAGACGAGCTGTCTTTCTAACATGAAGCAGCACGCGATGTCTGTGATGATGTACTTTTCAGACAACAACGACACTGCACCGCTGATTCAGTACCTTAACACGTACGATGCGAATCCGGCGAACCCCGACCAGGCCATCGGCAACCTGCTCCAGCCTTACCGCAAGAGCTATCCGATGCTGACGTCCCCGGGTTCTCCTGTTGGCGATGCCGACCGAGACCTCGACCTGATCAACCCGGCCAGCGTGGCCTACACGCAGGCTCAATACGAGTTCAACCGGGCGATCAAGGCCGACTATGGCTACAACACTCAGTACTTCAGCGTCATGAACTACTGCCCGAGCATCGGGATGATCTTCATGGCCTCGGGTACCGAGCAGAGCCGTGTGAACTCCCCCGCGGACACGATCCTTTTCGTGAACTCGGTGTGGGATCGCACGTCGAGCGGCGCTCCTCGCGGCGGCGGTAACTGGGGAATCGATCCTCCTTGCCGACGGCTTGCGAATGGAACGGACACCCTTCCTCCTCTCGCCTCCGGCTGCACGGGCCGCTGGTGGTGGGGCGGTTGGCGACCTGACCTTCCCCTCGCTTGGAACGTGTTTGGTGGCGCTTGGCCGTACCACGGTGAAATCGCGAACGTCGGCTGGGCCGATGGGCACGCGACGCCGAAGCGGATCAGCCAGCTCACTGCGGGTTGCAACGTGCTCCCGTCGTGGACCGGCACGATCTTCGACATCAACAAGTACGTTTGGGACTTGTTCTGAACGAAGCGTAGGTGGGGGCGGGACGACCTCCCGCTCCCATCGACAACAAAAAGTGGAGGACTCTGGTACTCGACGACGACGAAGCTAAACCACTGCAATCAGCCGACGCGCGTGTCGTGAGAGTGGCACTCTCAACTCGACGCAAGGGTACATATCGGAAGGCTACATACCTCTTGTGGGTACTGTAGAGTTCTGCGAATTTGACTTTTGTTGATGCATTTTTGGCAAAAGTCTTGTAGAATGCTCTTCGTACTCAATCCTAAATGGAGGTTCCTATGAGCCGAAAGAATGCATTTACGCTCATCGAACTGTTGGTCGTCATTGCGATCATCGCGATTCTCGCCGCTATCCTGTTCCCTGTGTTCGCACAGGCCAAGGTTGCGGCCAAGAAGACGAGCTGTCTTTCTAACATGAAGCAGCACGCGATGTCTGTGATGATGTACTTTTCAGACAACAACGACACTGCACCGCTGATCCAGTACACGAACTCGTACGATGCGAATCCGGTGAACCCTGACCAAGCTGTCGGCAACCTGCTCCAGCCTTACCGCAAGAGCTATCCGATGCTGACGTCTCCGGGTTCTCCTGTTGGCGATGCCGACCGAGACCTCGACCTGATCAACCCGGCCAGCGTGGCCTACACGCAAGCTCAATACGAGTTCAACCGGGCGATCAAGGCCGACTATGGCTACAACACTCAGTACTTCAGCGTCATGAACTACTGCCCGAGCATCGGGTTCACGTTCTTGGCCTCGGGTACCGAGCAGAGCCGTGTGAACTCCCCCGCGGACACGATCCTTTTCGTGAACTCGGTGTGGGATCGCACGTCGAGCGGCGCTCCTCGCGGCGGCGGCAACTGGGGAATCGATCCTCCTTGCCGACGGCTTGCCGATGGAACGGACACCCTTCCTCCCCTCGTCTCCGGCTGCACGGGCCGCTGGTGGTGGGGCGGTTGGCGACCTGACCTTCCCCTCGCTTGGAACGTGTTTGGTGGCGCTTGGCCGTACCACGGTGAAATCGCGAACGTCGGCTGGGCCGATGGGCACGCGACGCCGAAGCGGATCAGCCAGCTCACTGCGGGTTGCAACGTGCTCCCGTCGTGGACCGGCACGATCTTCGACATCAACAAGTACGTTTGGGACCTGTTCTAAGCTCAACTTAGTGTAGGTCTCGGGAGGCGACAAGCCGTCGCCTCCCGTCCTTCATTTATCAGGAGGGATCACACAAATGGGTGAAGACGCAAAGAAAACACTGACCATCGTCGGTTTGGCGGCATTGATCGTCGTTGCTGTGGCGTTCGGGATCTATCAGACCCGCAACTCTGGGGCAGGAACGAACGTCGATTCGATCCAAGCCGAAATGAAGAAGGACGTTCCGAAAGACGCGAAGCCGATTTCGCAACAAGAGGCTAGCGGCGACATGATGACCATGGGAGCAAGCCCCTCGGGGACCCCGGCCAACATGAAGGGACCCAAGAAGAAGATGTAATTCCCGTTCGTTTTCGCAATTGTTGGAACGCCCGGAGGACTTCCCTGTGGGCGTTTTTTCTTTTCCCCCCGGCCTTCAAGTACAATTCGGCTACCCATGGGCGAAGTTAAGCTGTTGTTCGAACACGCGGGCGACCCTTCGTTCGCGACCCTCGAGGGGTATGAGGCCAAAGGAGGCTATTGTGCGCTGAAAAAGGCGCTCAAGAGGGAGCGCCAGCAAGTGATCGACGAAGTCAAAGCCTCCGGCCTTCGCGGAAGGGGAGGCGCTGGGTTTCCTACTTGGATCAAGTGGAACGGCATTCCCAAGAACAAGAACCTGCGACATAACGTCCTCTGCAACGCCGATGAGGGCGAGCCGGGAACGTTCAAGGACAAGCAGCTCATGGAGCAGTGTCCCCACGAGTTGGTTGAGGGCATGATCATCGCCGGCTACGCCACCCAAGCCGACGTAGGCTACATCTACATTCGCGGCGAATTCGTCGACGCGGCCCGGTCCATGAGGAAGGCGATCGACGAAGCGCGGAAAGCCGGGTACCTCGGCAAGAACATTCTGGGCAGCAAATGGGATTATGAAATCCATATCCACATGGGCGCGGGGTCGTATGAGTGCGGAGAGGAGTCTGCGATGATGAGCTCCGTCATGGGTGAACGGGGTATGCCCCGGCTGAAGTTCCCCCATGCGCCCCTCCCGACGATCGCAGGGCTTTGGGATACGCCGACGCTGATCAACAACGTCGAGACGTTCTGCTGCGTGCCGTTCATTCTCGATAGGGGCGGCGAGTGGTACGCCACACTGGGCGCATCCACCAAGAACTCCCGCGGAACCAAGATTTTCTCCGTCTCTGGGCACGTGAATCGCCCTGGCAACTACGAAATCGAGTTTGGAACGCCGCTGAAGGAACTCCTCGACCTCGCTGGGGGGATGAAGGGCGGGAAGTTGAAGGCTTGCGTCCCGGGAGGAAGCTCGGTACCGATCCTCGACGCTGAACGCACTGAGCGCGCAATTCTCGGCTATGAAGAGATGGCGGACGTTCAATCGATGGTTGGCTCCGGCGGGTGCATGTTCCTCAATGAGCACACTTGCATCGTGACGTTCATTTGGAGAACGGCGCAGTTCTACGCGCGGGAGTCTTGCGGCAAGTGTACGCCCTGTCGCGAGGGGACGAGGTGGCTGGTTCAGGTGCTCGACCGCATTCGTCGGGGGGCAGGCCAACCGGGCGACATCGACCTGTTGCTGGATATCTGCTCGCAAATCGACGGCAGGTCGTTCTGCGGGCTGGGGGATGCGGCCGCTTGGCCGGTTCAGGGCGCGATTCGCGTGTTTCGCGAGGAGTTCGAACACTTCATCCGAACGGGAAGGAGCCTCGTGGAGACGTCTGAAGCGATCGCCATGTTCCCCGAGCCTGTCGCAGCGCCTTCGGCCTAAGCTCCCTCGCCGAGGAGTCCGGGCCTCACCGCCATGAGAGCCAGTGCGCCGAGCGCCGCCATTCCCGCCCCGAATCCAAAGGCGACTTCGACACCCCACGCTTGCCACAACAACCCGAAAGTCAGGCTTGCAGGAAGGGCGGCGAGTCCCACCGCGCCGTGAAACGCTCCAAAGGCCGTTCCGCGCTGTTCACTTGGAGCGAGCTGAGAAACGAGGCTTTTTTCCGCTGGCTCCGAAAGACCGTGAAACGCGCCGTAAAGGAGGAACATCCCAATGAGGACACCTTCGCTCTTCCCCCAACCCATCCCAAGATAGGCAACTGCATAGACGGTCCAACCCGCGAGAATCATCTGCTTGCACCCGAAACGGTCGGCCGCTCCGCCGCCCAAGAGCGAAACTGCGCTCTTGACGACATGGTGCAAGGCCCAGAGAAGCGCAATGCTGTCCACCGCAACTCCCGATTCTTCCAGCCGCTGCAACAGGAAGATGTCGCTCGAATTCCCGAGGGCGAAGAGGGTGACGGCCAACAAGAACCTCCGGAAATTGGGGTTCAAGCGTCCCACGTTCGAAAGGTGGAAAGGCTGCGTCGAGGGACGCTTCGTAGCGGGCTCTTTGACGAACCATGCGACGGTCAAAACGGCCCCCAGCGCCGGGATCGCGGATAACATCAGGATTGTCCCGACGCTGGCCCCGACATGGGTCAACAGCGCCCAGCAAGCGATCGGCCCGATCACCGCGCCCAAGTGGTCCATCGATCTGTGAACCCCATAAGCCATCCCCCTTCCTTCGGGCGGAGTTACGTCGGCGATGAGGGCATCTCGGGGTGAGGTGCGGACGCCCTTACCGAGCCGATCGATCAGCCTCAGGATGAGCACCGTAGGCCAGGCGGCCGCAAGAAACAGCAAGGGTTTGGCGATGCCGGATAGCGCATAGCCAGCTACGGTGGGCGCTTTGCGACGTTGGTAATGGTCGGTCCAAAGCCCCGAAGCGATTTTCGTGAGAGAAGCAACCGCGTCGGCTCCGCCCTCGATCAGACCCAAGGCCCCTCGCCCGGCTCGGAGTGTGCGGGTGACAAAAGAGGGGAGGATCGGATAGATCATCTCGCTCGCAACGTCTGCAAGCAAACTGGCGATCCCAAGCGCCCAGACGGAGACGGGGAGGCGACGGAGCCGGGTCAGGAGTCTCGGCGAAGGGGAAGCGCTCGGGAATGGGGGGCCTGACACGCCTTAGTATAGAAACATCGGCTTGCCGAACATCTTGGCGACCTTCGGACGATACTCGCTCGCGTCGTAAAGCTCGCTCACGTCCACTCGCTTGGTTCCGTCATGAACGACGTCGAGGGGCACCACCGCGTACTTGCCGTCCCGAAGGGCGGTCATCTTGCCCGAAACCCCTTGCTGAAGGAGATCGGCGGCCAGATTCCCAAAACTGATCGCCACCATCCGGTCGAGAGCGTCGGGTTCGCCGCTCCTCATCAGGTAGGCGAGTTGCTGATAGATGATGTTCTCGCCGGTCAACTCTTTGATCGCGTCCCCCGTGATCGCCCCGATGCCGCCGAGCTTCCTGTGCCCGTACTCATCGGCCTGCCCGCACTCCACAATGCTGCCTCCGATCATCTGCGCGCCCTCGGAAATGGTCATGACGGCGTAGTTGCTCGGGTTGTTGCGCTTATCCCGCACGAGGAATTCGGCGAGCCTCTGAGGGTCAAACGGTACTTCGGAGATCACCGCTCGGTCCACCCCGGCGAGGTATGCGGAAATGAGGGAGGTTTCACCCGAGTTCCGACCAAACAACTCGACGATGCAGATCCTCTCGTGCGAGCCCGTCGGCGTCCGAAGAGCGGTAATGAAGTCGACGCTTCGCGTCACGGCCGTGGAGAAGCCGATGCAGTAGTCGGTCCCAAAAACGTCGTTGTCCATCGTCTTGGGGATGGCCACGACAGGAAATCCCTCCGTGTGAAGCCTGTAGCTGTAACTGAGCGTGTCGTCTCCGCCGATGGTTACCAGAGCGTCGAGTTCCAGGACTTCGAGGTTCTTCAGGATATGGCGAGTGAAGTCGAACCTTCCGTCTGGCCGGGGTTCCCCTGCTTTTCCTTTGAGGAACCCAGGGATTCGGTCTGCGGCAACGTTGCACGGGTTGGTGCGGGAGGTGTGGAGAAACGTGCCTCCAAACCGATCGATCGTCCTCGTGTTGGCTTTGTGTAGGGGCACGGTCCACTGCACCGAGTCTTCCGGATCGTCGGGGTTGTAATTCAGGAGGCCCGCCCATCCCCGCCGGATGCCCAGAACTTCGAGACCGTCGTCGATCGCGCGGTGGGCAACGGCCTTGATGCAAGGGTTGAGGCCGGGGACATCGCCCCCGCCCGTAAGAACTCCAATCCTCTTCATTCTGCTGAAAACTGCCACCCAACGGTGACGGCGATCTCCATTTTGCTCGATACGGCCTGAGATTGTCCGTTCCGTCCCGCGTCGACGTGCCAGATGCTATCTACCTGGGCATGTCGAGCAGCCGCAGTCACACCGGACGGGCGGGACCTCGGGCACGGCGACATCCTGCCGCTTGAACTGGAGCGATCCTGGGCTACGGTCCATACGCACCACCACCCAAGGGTTTGTAGGTTCGGTAACGGCTGTGCGCGAAGGCGCCGTCAGCACCAGGTAGCTCACTTGAATTGTCGCCGCAGAAACTCGCTCGATGGACTCCACCATAACCTTGGAGCCCGGCCTCAGTCGGGGAACGTGGATCGCGATGAGCTGTTCCTTGTTCCAATCGGCTCCCTTGGGGGCAAGGTGGGGAGGTTGCCCGGTGCTTTCCGACCAGTACTTCTGCCAATCACCTTCGGTCACCAGGACCTGCGTTCGCGACCGGTCGATGTTGCTCTCCGAACCCTCGGAGTGGGTCCGCCATTGGATCGAATAAAGAGGGTTGAACGGATCGCCCATGACCTTGGGATACTGGACGGGCAGATAGCCGATCACCAGGTTCGAGGGAATTCCGGTGCATCGGTCGCAACACCTGCCGGGGATTCGGCGGGCGATCGGGCCAGGCTGAGTTCGGCCCTCGAATCGCACGACTCCCGGCGCGCGGGTCATGCGCACCACGACCCAAGGGCTCGTGATCACTTTCGCCACCATCTGGCCCGGCGCGGGCGTCACCTCGACGTACCGGACCACGATCTCGCCAGGGCGAACCGTTTGGATGGATTCGACGGCCACTTCATAGCCTGCGCTTGGCCTTTGTCCGACGTGAATCGCGATGAGCTGCTCTTGGGGCCAGGAGATGTCGTCGGGCGCGGACTGCGGGAGTTCTCCGGTGATCTCGGACCAATACCTTTGCCACTGGGCGCCGGTGTTCATGACGAGTTGGCGGGGAACCGGTACGCCGCCGTAGAGGCCCGATTTGTATTCGCGCCACTGAATCGGCGACGAGGTCATGGAACTCCACGAAAGCTGCGCGGAAGCGCTCGCGCAAAGCAAGCCCACAAGTGTGGTAAGAATCGATCTCACAGGAGTCTGACTTCTGAGTCCCGAGCGCGTTTCTCGGCGTTCCCTCGAAGTCCTATCCGGCCGCCAACGATCGGAGCACGTATTGCAATATCCCGCCTTGCAGGTAGTAATCGACTTCGCGGGGGGTGTCGATCCTCGCGGTGACTCTAAACTCCGTCGTGCGCCCGTCGGACGATCGCGCTCGAACCTGGAGCGTTCGGCCACGAGTCAGCCGCGCGGCGAGCGCTTCTTCCAAGCCAACGACCTCGAACTCTTCCGTTCCCGAAAGGCCCAGGGAACCGAGGCTTTCCCCGTGCGAGAATTCCAGCGGCAGCACCCCCATGCCGACGAGGTTGCTTCGGTGAATCCGCTCAAAACTCGCTGCGAGGACGACTTTCACGCCCAGAAGCGCGGGCCCTTTGGCGGCCCAGTCTCGGCTCGAACCCGAACCGTACTCCTTACCTGCGATCAGGAGGAGCGGGGTCCCGTCGGCCGCGTACTTCATCGCGGCGTCGAAGATCGTCGTCACTTCACCCGTTGGAAGGTAGGTCGTGAATCCGCCTTCGGTGTCGGGCGCGAGCTGGTTCCGCAGGCGCACGTTGGCAAATGTCCCTCGCATCATTACTTCGTGGTTGCCCCGGCGAGACCCGTAGCTGTTAAAGAGATTAGGCTCGACCCCGTGCTCCACAAGGTACTTGCCTGCCGGAGAATCGAGCTTGATGCTGCCGGCAGGGGAGATGTGATCGGTCGTGACGCTGTCGCCCAAAACCGCAAGCGCCTTCATCGTGCCGATCGGCGAGCGCTGGGCCGGAGGCTCGACGGACATGCCATCGAAGTAAGGCGGTCGCCGCACATAGGTCGAACTTGGGTCCCAAGGGTACACGTCGCTGGGCTGGGCGTCGAGGGACCGCCACTTTTCGTCACCGTCGAAGACCGACTTGTAGTTCTCGGCAAACACGTCGGCGCGCAGAGCGGTCGCAATGACCTCGGCGATCTCCGATTGCGAAGGCCAGATGTCGCGGAGGTAGACAGGACGCCCATCTTCGCCAACCCCGACGGGGTCGTTCTGAAGATCGATGTTCATCGTGCCTGCCAGGGCATAGGCGACGACGAGCGGCGGAGACATCAGGTAGTTGGCCTTGACGTCGGGGTTGATCCTGCCTTCGAAGTTGCGATTCCCCGAAAGAACGCTCACCGCGACCAGATCACGGTCGCGGATTTCCTGGGCGACCTGATCGGGTAAGGGTCCTGAGTTGCCGATGCAGGTGGTGCAACCGAACCCAACCACGTTGAACCCGAGCTGATTCAGATACGGAAGCAGGCCCGACCGCTCGAGATAGTCCTGCACGACGCGCGATCCCGGAGCCAGCGAGGTCTTCACCCACGGCCGAGTCATCAGCCCTCGTTCGACGGCCTTTTTGGCGAGCAGCCCGGCCCCCACCATGACGGAGGGGTTGGACGTGTTGGTGCAGCTCGTAATAGCCGCGATCACAATCGATCCGTCTTCCAGAAGGTGAGCCCGGTCATTGGGCTCCGTCGCAACGGGGCCCTCCCAGTCCATCAGCGCCACGGAGCTCTTCTTCGCTTGAGGCTGCGACGCCTCGCCCGAAGGCTGTTGCCCGCCTTCTCGGTTCAAGCCTGCGAGAACGGACTGAAACGACCCCTTGGCGGCGGATAAGCGAATGCGATCTTGGGGACGCTTGGGTCCGGCGACCGAAGGCTCGACCGTAGCGAGGTCCAATTCGAGGACGTCGCTGTAGCGCGGCTCGGCAGAATCTGTCGTTGCAAACAACCCTTGCGCTCTCATGTAGGCTTCGACCAAGGCGACGCGCTCCGCCGATCTTCCGGTCAGTTCAAGGTACTTCAGGGTCTGGAGATCGACGGGGAAGAGGCCACAAGTCGCGCCGTACTCAGGCGCCATGTTGCCGAGCGTGGCCCGGTCCGCCACGGGGAGATTGGCGATGCCCGGCCCAAAGAACTCGACGAACTTGCCCACAACGCCCTTCTTGCGCAGCATTTCGGTGACCGTTAGGACCAAGTCCGTGGCCGTGGAGCCTTCCCGAAGCGACCCAGTGATTCGAAAACCGACGACCTGGGGCAGGAGCATGCTGATCGGCTGGCCCAACATGGCGGCCTCGGCTTCAATCCCGCCTACGCCCCATCCAAGCACGCCGAGTCCGTTGATCATGGTCGTGTGCGAGTCGGTTCCCACGAGGGTGTCGGGATAGAGTTGCCCCGGAACGCCGTCGTCCATAACGACGCGCGCGAGGTATTCGAGGTTGACCTGATGGACGATGCCTGTGTTCGGGGGCACGACGCGCAGGTTGCGCAGGGAGTTCTGGCCCCACTTGAGGAACCTGTATCTCTCCTCATTTCGCTGGTATTCCAGGTCTCTGTTGATCTCGATGGCGGCCTGCGAACCGTAGGCGTCGACCTGGACAGAGTGGTCGATCACGAGTTCGACAGGTTGGAGCGGATCGATTTTGAGGGGATCGCACCCAAGGTTCACCATCGCGTCCCTCATCGCAGCGAGGTCCACCACGCAAGGCACGCCCGTGAAGTCCTGCAAGAGGGTTCGGGCGGGGGTAAACGAGATCTCTTGCGAAGGCGCGGCGGCAGGGTCCCAGTTCGCAACGGCCTCGATGTCTTGCGCAGTTACGTTCGCGCCGTCTTCGGTGCGGAGCAAGTTTTCGAGGAGGATTCGGATCGAATAGGGCAGCTTCTGAAGATCGAAACCGCGTTCTTCCAGCTTGAGGAGGCTAAAGTAGCCGTATTCCTTGCCGCCAACAGAGAGGATCGATCGGGTTTCGAAGCTGTTCATGATGCACTCGCGCGGAGCCTTCGACAGCTCGGCGCAACGGCAAAAGCGGTGGATTGGGCTCCGATTCCACCTCGGAGTCTACCCTTCAGCGAGCCGGTGTGGGGGCTGAGCTAGCCTTCCGTCCCACGACAATGGCGGCAAGTACCGAGCACTTCGACTCGGAACGAGCCCGTCGCAAACCCGGCTTCGCGCCCTTGACCCTCGATGCTCCGGCAAGCCGTCTCATCGAGGACTTGCTCATCGACGCAGCCGCACCGACTGCAAATGAAGTGCGCCGCATGGTGCTCGGAGCCCGCATCCGATCGGCAAGCGAGGTAGCCGTCCATGGCGGCGATGTGATGGATGAGCCCGACGGACTCTAGCGCATGAAGGATGCGATAGACGCTCACCAGGTCGATGGAACTGCCTGACCCGGCGATCTTTTCGTGGATTTCGGAAGGCGGGAGGGGGCGGTTAACGGCCGCGAGTTCGCGCACCACGAGCCTTCTGGGGTTGGTCACGCGGTAGCCCTCGCTTTTCAGGTGGGCGATGGCGGCTCGTTCGAAGGATTCGGCGAGTTTTTGGTCGGCGACGTTGCATTTGCGGGCTTCGATTGGGTCTTGCGAGGCTCTCATGGGCGCAGCTCTTGACTCCATTGTGCAACGAATGGCGAAAAGGAACGCAACAAATCTGAAGCTGTTGAACCTAAAAGAGCGTCCTTTCATAGAGTGTCGCAAACTTAGGTTCAATCGAACCTGATTTTTGTGATATGCTGAATTCGTGCGCGAGCGGAACGTGCATGGCACGGGCCGCGAGGGCCATAGGAGGGAAATGAACATGAAGTTTTACAACTTGAAAACCCGTTCGCACGTGGACGTTCCCGAGTCTTCTGTGAAGAAGATCAAGATGGAGCGCAACACGAAGTCCGGGAAGCAAGTGCGCTATGCACTTACTGCCGAGTATCAGGGCAGCAAGCTGTACAAGTTCGTGAACGAGGCGACCTACAAGTCGACCAATGTTCCCGAAGGCTAAGTAGGCTGCTTTCGACCAGGGAAGGGACGTCGGGCTAGTGTCTGGCGTCCCTTCATGCTTTCTTGGCTCCCGTCACTGAACCCCAATTGGCGCAGAGCGTCTCTTCCGATATGCAACTCACCACTGAAAAAGCGAAGGTGGCTCATCTTCTGCGCCGATTCGGCCTAGGCGCTAGTGAGGCAGAAGTCGACTACTACGGGAAGGACGGCTTTCGGGGAGCCGTAGACCGGTTACTCGACTTTCGGAGCCAGGACGAAGGCTTCGACGTGAGCCTCGAGGCGTTTCGGCAGCCTGACAACAACAACTTCAACATTCGAGGGATTCAACAGTGGTGGGTGCTCAGAATCCTCAGCACGCGCAGGCCGCTCCAGGAGAAAATGACGCTCTTCTGGCACGACCATTTTGCAACGAGCGCCTCGAAAGTCAACGCCCCGCTGATGATGTATCAGCAGAACGAGTTGCTCCGAAAGAACGGCACGGGTAAGTTTCGAGAACTCCTTCTCGAAGCTAGCAAGGACCCGGCGATGGTCTTCTGGCTCGATAACCAGTTCAACGTGCGGGGCAAACCTAACGAGAACTTCGCCCGCGAAATCATGGAGTTGTTCACCCTCGGCGTGGGGCACTACTCGGAGACGGACATCCAGGAGGCCGCGAGGGCGTTTACGGGGTGGTCGATTCGAAGGAGGAGGCCGGCCGAAGTCGCCGAAGGCAGCTACAGCCAAGCCGAATTCCTCTTCGTGCCTCGGCTTCACGACACCGAATTCAAGACCATTCTCGAAAACAAAGGGCCGTTCCGCGGCGAAGACGTCATCGACATCCTTTGCGGCCACCCTCAGACCCCGGTCTACCTGACCAAGAAGCTGTGGGAGTGGTTTGTGTATCCGAATCCTGAGGCGGCGCTGGTCGAGAGGTTTGCCGGCAAATTCCAGAAGTCGGGCCTCGACGTTGGGTCGCTCCTGAAGGAAATCATGCTGTCCAGCGAGTTCGTTTCGGAAAAGGCGGTTCGCGCGATCTACAAGAACCCTGTGGACTTCTGCGTTCCGACGCTACGCCAGCTTGGAATCGGGGAGGCGACGATGGACCTGTATCGCCAAAACCGCGAAGCCGAAAACGCAAGGCGCTTCTTCCTTCCTGCAGTGGCCCTCCAACAAGGCATGGCCGCGATGGGAATGGACTTGATGTTTCCACCCGATGTGGCGGGTTGGGACGGCGGCCAGGCCTGGATCAGCACAGCGACGATGGTCGAGAGAATCAGTTGGGCCGATCGGTTGTTTGGCGTGGGGGCTCAGCGGGGCGGGAGGGCGAGAGCGCAAGTGAGGCTGCCCGCTTTTTCGCTTTTCTCATCGGACCCCTCTCCTCGAGGCGTCGTGGACAAGCTGCTTTCCGTATTCGATGCGGAGTTGAGCGAGGAGCAAGTTGGGCAGCTCGTAGCGGCCGCGGAAAAGGCGTCCGAAGGAAGGGTGACGGCTCAGAACGCGAATCAAGTCGCCGCGGCCGTGAGCCGGCTGATTTTCGGCTCGCCCGGATTTCAGATGGCTTAGAGACTTTGCGAACCGGAGTCGAACGTTTGCGCGGTCTTGGGAGCTTGCGGGGCTTGAACCTCGTAGGACGGTCCCTCGCCTGAAGTCCACTTGAGAACCGGCGAGGCCCACACAAACCCGCCGATCACCACGGCAACGCAGATCGAAGTCGCAAGGGTGAGCCCCAAATTGGGCGAGGCAAGAGGACGCTTGGAGTCCGATTCGTCGCTCACGAAGGCAGCCATCGCGATGCCCAGGTAGTAATAGACGCTGACCACGGAGTTCACGACGAGCACGACCGCGAGGGACGTGAGTCCGGAACCCACCGCGTCGGAGATGATGTTGAGCTTGCCCAAGAACCCTGATGTGAACGGGATTCCAATGAGGGACGCCATGAACAGAACCATCGCCACCGCCAAGCCGGGGGATCGCCTCCAGAGACCGTTGAGATCGCGCACAAGAGTTCCCTCGCGGCCGGATTTGGCGATGAGCGAGATCACCGCAAACGCGCCCAGGGTCATTCCCGCATAAGCGAACAAGTAATACGTCACGCTTCCGAAACCGACCTCGGAGGGGTTCTTGTAATGGGCGATCAACCCGACCAAGAGGTATCCGGCGTGGCCGATCGAAGAGTACGCGAGAATTCGCTTGAGATCGGTCTGGACGAGTGCGATCAGGTTCCCAACGGTCATCGTGAGGATCGCGAGCCAGAACAGAACGGGGGTCACGATGTCACTCAGAGGCAACGAAGCGTCGAGGACCCGAACCAACGCGCCGATCGCAGCGATCTTGGATATGGCGGCCATAAAGGCGGTCACGTTCGTGGGCGCGCCTTGGTAAACGTCGGGGGTCCATTGGTGGAAGGGGACAAACGCCGCCTTGAACGAGAAGCCCACGAGCATGAGTCCCAGCCCAAAGAGCACGAGCGGCTGGAGCGTTCCGTCGGCGGACGTCCACGCTCCAGCGATGGAGCCCAATTCGAGGCTGCCCGATGCTCCGTAGAGGAACGCCATGCCATAGAGCAGAAACGCGCTCGCAAACGCGCCCAGCAAGAAGTATTTGAGCGCGGACTCTTCGGACTTGCCTTCGCCACGGCTCAGGCCCGCCATGACATAAAGGGAGATGGAAAGAACCTCCAACCCTAGGAAGAGCATCAGTAGGTTGGTCGTGGCGACCATGAGCATCCCGCCGGAGAGCGACCAGAGCATGAGGGGATAAAACTCTCCGAACGGAATGCGCTTTTCACGCAAGTAGCCTTCGCTGAAGAGGGTCGCCACCAGAGCGGACCCGACCATGAGCAATTGAAGGACGACTCCCAGACCATCGCGCAGGACCATATCCGCGAGCGCCGACGCGCGAGGTTCACCCGTCTGGTTGGTCAGCAACACGCCTGCTCCCGCCAATCCGATGAGGCTGATCGCGACGATGAAGTTGTTGTTGCGCTTGGGCCGGGCCATCTCGATCAGGAGGCCCACGATCCCAGTCACCATCACCACCATGATGGGCAGCACCGGACCCAACGAAACCCAATCGGTCGCCGGTGGATGGAACCCATCGAGCAGCGGATTACGCATAGGCACCCTCCCGTGAGTCCGAGCGCGGAGCAACGGCACTCTGCGAACTCGGCGGCTTCAGGAGGATGTCGGCTTCGGGGTCGTCCGCAAATAGCGCCCCTGGGCGAATCTCTCTCACCGCCGCCACTTCAATGCCTGTTCCCGCGCGGTCCCAGCCGAAGGCGCTTGCGGGTAGATCGGCCACGAAGTCGAGGTACGCGCCCTTCGCGGCATCGAGGTAGAGAAAACTCATTCCCATCTCGCAAGCCTTGGCTAGCGCCTCCCGATCGAGTTCAAGAAACAAACCGCCATATTGCATCGGGGTCGAGCGCGCGGGGTCTGCGCCCGAAAGAACGTAGAAGACTCCGTCTGCCCCCAGGCGTTTTGCTGCTTCAATTTGGGAAAGGGTCTGCTCGGCGAAGCCCGACAGTCTTTCGTCGGCTTGGCCGGGGTCCTGCTCGGAAAGCCGAAGCAACTCGACGATCTCATTCCCGGCACGAGCGAAGGCGTTGGGAACCGCCAAAAACACCGCGGCGTCGGGGTGGCGCGCGCGGGCTGCGGCGAGGTCTTCGGCGCGCGTGACGATGAGGCCGTCGGGGAGTTCCGAATTGAGGCCGTACTCGGCCAATACGGGTTGGAAGCCGGGTGAAGCCCCCTCGCAGACGGCTTGCAGTCGCTCGCGTCCCCTCACAGCCCGCCCCCCCGACCGATCTCGGATTGGACGTGAAGCGGCTCCGGTTCGTCAGGAGGAAGCGGCTCGAAGTGCAGTTTGGCGGGGGCGATCACCTCGAGAACCTTGACCTCGCCGGAAAGCAACTCTTGGGGAGAGCGCGGCAAGACTCGAACCAAATCGCCGTTTTCCTCAACCTCCATCGAAGTGTCCGACCAAACGGGCCGCTGCCCGACGGGGTTGAGAGCCATCATCCTCACGGCCCCGACGCTCGCCTCCATCGGCTTGAGGAAGGTATTGGGGAACAGCCCGCCCCAGAAAACGAGCACGACGAACCCGGCGCAAAGGGCGATCTCCCAACCCTTGATGTCCTTGAGCCTTTGATTGGCTGGGACGGCGTTGGGGCCGTAGAACATCTTCTGGAACATCCAGAGCAGGTAAACGGCGGCGAGCACGACGCCCCCGCCCGCGATACCCGCGTACCAGAAGTTGAGCCCAAACTGTCCGCTGAGGCACGCCTCGACCGCCCCCATCAGGGCCAGAAACTCACCGATGAACCCGTTCGTGCCCGGCAGGCCGACGCTCGAAAGCATGATGATCAGGAAGACCGCGGCGTAGATGGGCATTTGCGCCTTCAGCCCGCCGAATGCGGTGAACATCCGCGTGTGACGCCGCTCGTAGATGAGACCGACCAGAAGGAACAGCGCGCCGGTGCTGACCCCGTGGTTGAGTTGTTGCATCGAGCCGCCCATGAGGCCGCTGTGGGTGAGCGAGAAGATGCCGAGCAGCACAAACCCCATGTGCGCGACGCTGGAGTAGGCGATCAGCTTTTTGACGTCCGGCTGAACGGCGGCGACAATCGCGCCATAAATGATGCCGATCACCGCGAGCAGCATCAGAATAGGTACGTTTTGGGGCAGAACGTCAGGGAACAGCGGGATCACGAACCGAAGGAAACCGTAAGTGCCCATCTTCAAGAGCACCCCGGCCAGGATCACCGACCCAGCCGTCGGGGCTTCCACGTGAGCGTCGGGAAGCCAGGTGTGGAAGGGAAAGGCCGGACATTTCACGAGCAAAGCGATCGAGAAAGCCCAGAACACCCAAGCTTGGGTTTGCAGCGCTCCGGCCCAAAGCTGCCCCCCTGCGACGGCGCTTTGGATGTCGATCAGCGAGAAGCTCGCGACCCCGGTCGCTTCCTTATGAAGCATCCAGAGAACGATCATTCCGATCAGCATGAAGATCGACCCGGCAAACGTGAAGAGGAAGAATTTCAGGCCCGCATAGATCCGGCGTTCGCCTCCCCAGACGCTGATCAGCAGCCACATCGGGATCAGCGAGGCTTCAAAGAAGGTGTAGAAGAGAATCAGGTCGAGCGAAAGGAACACCCCGAGCATCGCCGTTTCGAGCACGAGCATGGCGATCAAGTACGTCCGCACGCGTTGCTTGACGTAAAAACTGAACCAGATGCTGATGAACGTGAGGAATGTCGTGAGCGCGACCAGCCAGATGCTGATCCCATCGACCCCCATCCGGTAATGGATCCCCACCGAGTCGATCCACCGAACGAACTCAACGTGTTGGAAGTGGTACGTTGCGCCGTTGAACCCAACCACGAGGAACAAGCTCAACACGAACGTCACAGCCGATACTGCCAGTGCCGAGTTCTTCAGGAGTCGCTCTTGAGAACCTGGGATCAAGAGGAGCAACAGCCCGCCGAACAGCGGCAAGAACGTCAGCAGAGACAGCAGCCCGAAACCGGTGGGTTCCATTTACCCAGCCCCTCCGAGGCTCGAAAGCACGTTGTAGAAGTACACAAGAATCGCGACGGCGCCGATGAGGATCCAGAGCGCGTAGGTTCGCACAATGCCCGTTTGAAGCACTCTGAGCCCGTAACCAAGTTCGCCCGCAAGGAACGCCAAGCCGTTGACGAAGCCGTCGATGATCCCTGCGTCAAACTTCCTCCAAAGGGCGACCGCGAACGCGCCACCGCCCTCGACTCCAGCATCGACGATCGCCTCGTCATAGCCGAACTGCTTCCCGGCGCGCCTCCGGAACCAGTGCCATTTGGACTCGTCGCCTTCAGACTCCGGCAGGCCCCTGCGGTAAACCCAAAGCCCGTAGCCGATGCCGGCCACCGCCGCCGCGATCGAAAGGTAGAGCAGCGCCTGGCCCACCCATCCGTGCGGGTGACCCGAAACGGCTTCAGGGTTCACGAACGGCAGCCCGCTGGGATAGAGCCAGTTCTTGAAGGTATCTCCCGCGGCGAGGGCCCAGCCTCCGATCAGCGAAAGCGCCGCGAGCACGATCAGCGGGATCGTCATGCTGGGCGGCGGCTCCTTGGGCTCGTGGTTGGGTTCCAATGCGTGATGGTGGGCGTGCTCCTCATGCCGCGCGGCCAGTTCGTCGTCCGTAAAGAAGAACCCGTGGGGGTCGTCGTGCGCCTCGTCGGAACCCTCATGGCCCAACGCCTCGGCCGAGTGCGCGGCGTGTTCGGGTTCGTGGAGGTCACCGTGAGGTGATGCGCTCGCCAAAGCCGTTCGCCACCTCTCTTCACCGCCAAAAAACGTCAGCCACGTCAGACGGGTCATGTAGGCTGCGGTGAGGGCCGCCACGCCCAGCAACACCCACCCGGTGAAGGGGCCATACAGAGTTCCTCCCAAGCTTGCGACGCTGTTGCCCAAGGCGCCTCCCAGGATCGACTCCTTCGACCAAAAGCCCGCGAGCGGCGGGATGCCTGCGATCGCCAGCCAACCCACGATAATCGTGCCGGCGGTGATCTTGATGTACTTGATCAGGTTGCCGTACCGACGCATGTCTTGTTCGTGAGCCATGGCGTAGATCACCGCGCCCGAGCCCAAGAACAGAAGCGCCTTGAAGAAGGCGTGCGTCACGACGTGGAACATCCCGGCCCAAAACGCGCCGACTCCACAGGCAACGAACATGAAGCCCAACTGGGAGACGGTCGAGTAAGCGAGGACTTTCTTGATGTCCGTCTGCCCAAAGGCGATCAGGGCGGCAAACAAGGCGGTGAACGCTCCGATCAAGGCGACGATCGCCATGCCGGTCGGGCTGAGGAGGAACACCGCGTGTAAGCGATTGAGCATGAAGACGCCCGCGGTGACCATCGTGGCGGCGTGGATCAAGGCCGAAACGGGAGTGGGGCCGGCCATCGCGTCGGGAAGCCAGAAGTAGAGCGGAAACTGCGCCGACTTTCCGCACGCGCCGATGAAAAGCAGCAGGGCGATGATTGCAGCAAGGTTGCTGTCGAAGGGGACGACGTCGCCAACACGGGGCAAGATCACGTCGAAGCTGAGCCAGCGATTGCCGAGTTGCTCTTGGCCCATGAAGTTGCCGGCGACGACAGCCATCAGGATGAGGAGCCCGAGGGTCATCCCCCAGTCGCCGATCCGATTGACGATGAAAGCCTTGTTCGCCGCCTTCGCGTTCGCGATGTCCTTGTACCAAAACCCGATCAGCAGGTAGCTGCAGAGTCCGACACCCTCCCACCCGATGAACATCAGAGCGAAGTTGTTGCCCAAAACGAGCACGAGCATGAAGGCGATGAAGAGGTTGAGGTACGTGAAGAACCTCGGATAATCGCGGTCGTCGGCCATGTAACCCGTGGCGTACAGGTGAATCAGCGCGCCGATCCCGGTGATGACCAGCACCATTGTCATGGAGAGCGGGTCGATCAGAACTTCGAACGGAATCCGGATGCTCGCCAAAGTGATCCAATCGAACAGCGAGACCGGCGGGAGCGACCTTTCCGTGTTCGGGAGCCCAATGAGAAGGTAGGTCAAGTACGCGCCGAGGGCAAACGAAGTTGCCACCGGAAGGACCGCCAACACGCCGAGAATCCGCTTTCCTTTGGCTTCGCCAGCGGTTCGAACCACCCACCCTCCGAGCAGGGCTTGGATCAGCGAGCCAAGGAGCGGCAAGAACAGAACCAACCAGATGAGATTCAGCGCGCCTTGGTCCATGTCATCCTCTCATCAGGTTCATTTCGTCGATATCGACGTTGTCGCGCAATCGGAAGATCGCCATGATGATCCCAAGCCCGACGGCAACCTCAGCCGCTGCGATCGCCATCACGAAAATCACGATCATCTGTCCGGCCATGTGAGCTTCGGTGGCCACGTCCGGGAGTCCGAGCTTCGCGGGCATGTACCTTGCGAACGCCAGAAAGGTGAGGTTGACGGCGTTGAGCATCAACTCGATGCACATGAAGATCACGATGGGGTTGCGGCGGGAGACCACTCCATAGACTCCCACGCAAAAAAGGAACAGGCCGAGCCCCAAGTAAGCTGCGAGCGGCGTCACTGGCCTTCCCCCTTCTTCGCTTCAAACGCGACGAACATCCTCATGTGCGCCTCTTTGCCAATAGAATGGAGCCGACGAGGCCAACGAGCAGCAGCACGCTCGCAACCTCGAACGGAGCGACGTAATCGGTCATCAACGCCGTGCCGACTGCTTGTGGCGCGCCCAAGCTGGCCGGCATGACCGGGTCTTTGTAGGTGAGGAAGGGCAAGACGGCCTGAGACGCAAGAAGGGCGAGCAAGGCGAACGCGAACCCACCGCCCAAGGCGCGCTTGAGGTCACGGGTCTCCAGCATGGACCCGCCCCCCACACGGAGCAGCATCACCACGAACAGGAACAGGACCATGATCGCGCCCGTGTAGACGATGATCTGAACGATGCCGAGAAACTCGTGCTGCAGGCTGAAGTAGAGAAACGCCAGGCTGAAAAAGTTGACCACAAGCATGATCGCCGACCGGACCGGGTCGCGTTGCAGCACCACGCCAAGAGCCGAGAAAACCGCGATTGCGGCAAGTACGCCAAACGTAAGGGTGTGGGCCGTCAGCGTCATGCCAAAGGCGCCTCCTGAGATTCCGGAACGGCCGGGCGAGGATCAACCATCCGAATCGAGCGCTTCCCGTAGACGCTCAATCGGTCGGAGTATGTCCTCAAGATGCCGACGTAGAGGAACAGCAGCGCAACGGCGGCAGCGACCACGGAGATCCATCCTCCCGCGGGGCCATAGACTTCAGTGCAAACGATCCAGATCGCGACGACCAGAAAGTTGGCGACCGCCACGGGCAGGAGCACCTTCCAACCGAGGTTCATGAGCTGGTCATACCGCAGCCTAGGGAGGGTCGCCCTGAGCCAGATGAACACGGTGAACACCGCCACCGCCTTTCCGATGAACCAAATCGGCCCCAACTTGATGTTCAGGGTGTGCAGGAACGAGCCGGGCTCAAAGTTGATGGGCAGCATATTGAAGCCGCCGAGAAACACGGCCGCGAACACCCCCCCGAAGACGAGCATCGCCGCGTATTCGCCCATGAAGTACACGGCAAACTTCATCGAGGAATACTCGGTGTGATAACCTGCGATCAGTTCGTTTTCTGCCTCGGGAAGGTCGAACGGAGCACGGTTGGTCTCGGCGACCATACAGATGAAGAACACGATTGCCGCCACTGCGCCGAACGGGGTGAGGATGTTCCAGTTCTGAACCACCGGCCACACTCCCCAAAATGGACCCGATTGGGCCGCGACCATGTCGGTCATGCGCAGGGAGCCGGTTGCCAGCACGATCCCAGCTAGTGCCATGCCCATGGCGAGTTCATAGCTGATGAGCTGAGCCGACGACCGCAGGGCGCCCATCAGGGAGTACTTGTTGTTCGAAGCGTATCCGCCCAGAACCACGCCGTATACGCCGAGCGAACTGATGGCAAGCACGTAAAGGATTCCCACGTTGACGTCGGCGATCGGCTGCCAGACGAGCCATTCGGGAGTGAGGGGCCCCCAGGGAAGGGTGCCTGCTAGCGCGAACGCGGGGAATAGCGCGATCGCCGGAGCGACGACGTAGACCAGCCTGTCCACCGCGGCCGGGGTGATGTCTTCCTTGAGGAACAGCTTGACACCGTCGGCGATGGGCTGGAGCAGGCCCTTCAGACGAATCTTCCGTCCCGACCGAAGCGTGAGCGTGGCGACCCGGTTGGGACCGATCCGATCTTGAAACCAACTGAGGAGCCTGCGCTCCCACCAGATCAGGCCGGGCACGATCATGAGCAGAGGAAGAACGACCAACGCGACCCGAATGAGCGCTTGCAGTGCCGGCGGTTGTTGCAGCATCCACTCCGTCATGAGTCGCTCCTCAGTGTACTCGCCCCCTTGTGGCGAGACGAATTCCTTCACCTTCTAGATCGTCGTAACTCAGTTCTGCGAAGGTGGGGACGCTGCGGACGATCTCGGCAAATACGTCGTCGGCATGGAAGTACGGGCTTCTGGGGCTGATTTGCATCGCCAATTCCCAACATACGAGCCATGCAGGCTTGGCTTGTCCCGGCGCGACGATCACGCGGTCGAACCTTTGCACCCTTCGCTCGACGTTAACGTAAGTTCCATCCTGCTCGGCGGGGGCGGCGAGCGGCAAAACCACGCTCGCGTAAGGGATGCACGGGTTGTCGTTTGTGGTCTGTACGACGAGGAACGGCACGGCTTCGAGGGCCTCTCTGACCAACTCGGGGTCTCCGACTGCCTCGAAAAGGTCGATATCGGCTAGCCAGAGCGCCCGAATGGCGCCGCTCCGACAACCGCTCAGGATCTCCCAGGTGTTGAGGCCTCGCTTTTCGGCAGGAACCGCCTCACCGCCTGGCAGTGTGTCCGGTAGGAACCCGAGTTCGAGCGCGCCTTGCTCATTTGCCCCTAAGGCCATGCAGTGCAGCTTCGCGCCCGCGACCATTGCCCAACCGCCAAGGGTCTCCCATGCGCTTTGCGCTTCGGGGGCGTTCAAGAGGCTCCGTGAGGTGACGACGACCGAACCGGGGCCGATCAATCTCGCGGCCTCGACCAGCGCATCGGCCGGTACGCCGGTTTCCTTTTCGACAAAGGACGGCGTGTACTTTCGGATCGATTCAAGCGTGGCCGCAGGGACCTTCCCCATTCCCGCTTCGACGGCGGCGAACAGCAGGCCCTGGGCGAGGGTGTTTTCGGTTCCTGCACGAAACCGCAAGACGAGGTCCGCAAACTCTTCGAGTTCGCTTTTCGCCGAGGTTGCCGCGATGATTCTCGCGCCGGACTTACGCCAGCCCTTTCGCAGCCGGAGGAAGGCCATCGGCGATTCGTCGGCGAGCGAAGTGCCGAAAACGAGGGCCGACTTCGCTTCTTCGAGGTTGGAGAAGGAGGCCTGGGCTTCGTCGATTCCTATCGCCTGTTCCAGCGCCTGATCGCGCGACGGCAGGTGCGCCGTGAACCTATGATCGAGGTGGAAGCTGTTGAACTCCTCGCGAAACAGCTTTTGCAGGAGGTACATCCCTTCGTTCGAGACTCGGGGTCCGGCGAGCGCCGCTGCAGCGCCCTTTCGGGGGAACGAATCGAGAATCTTCGCCAGCGCCGTGGGCCAGTCGGATTCCTTTAGGGCGTCGTCCTCGCGAATCAGAACTCTCGTGCAACGGTTATCGTTGTACCAGTCGTGCCCGAACTTGCCTCGGTCGCAGGTCCACTCCTCGTTCACGGCCTCGTTGGTTCGCCCGTTGATTCGAACCTGTTTCCCGAGTCTGTAATCGAACCACACGTTGCATCCGTTCGAGCATTCGGTGCAGATCGCGGGTTTCGTTTCCAGGTCCCAAGGCCTCGCGCGGAACCGGTATTCGGTGCTCGTCAGCGCGCCGACCGGGCAAATCTCAATCGTGTTTCCGGAGAACTTCGACTGAAACTCTCCCAGTTGGAACGTCGAAGGCTGCATCATCGCCCCGCGAAAGCGAAAGGCAAGCTGGGCGTCCCCGGAAATCTCCTCGGTGAACCTCACACACCTCCCGCATTGAATGCACCTTTCGAGGTCGAGCGTCACGTGCTCGCTGAGGGGATAGGCCTTCGGTAGGTGCCGTTTGATTTCGAGGTAGCGGCTCGTCGAAGGGCCATAGAAGATCGTGTTGTTTTGTAAGGGACACTCGCCGCCTCGGTCGCAGATGGGGCAGTCGAGCGGGTGGTTGATCAGGAGGAACTCGAGCACTCCCTTGCGGTCGGTGTGAATCTGCTGGGAGTCCGTAAGGACCACCATCCCTTCCGAAGCGGGGAGCGTGCAAGCGGTTTGGGGCTTGGGCATGAACCGCACGCTGCCGTCTTGCTGCTTGAAGCCCACGGCGACCAGGCACATGCGACACATCCCGACGGGATCGAGTCGAGAATGGTAGCAAAAGATCGGGACTTCGAGTCCAAGGCGCTTCACGGATTCGACGATCAGTTCGCCTTTGGGAACCTCGATCTCGACCTCGTTGATGGTGAGGAGGACGGTTTCGGTAGAGGTCGATACGGCGGCCATGCTCGTGGTATCAGCGCAAAGAATCGGTCACGCTCTCCGCGCAACCGCTTGCTTGTGTACCTCATCGCCCGCGCGCATCGCATGGTTCTTGGCTCGGACGGGGAAAGTTTGCCGCACACAGAACACAGGCGCGTTTTTCGGAGTCATAGAGAGAGTTGCAACCTCCCTTGACCCGGCAGGAATGCTGGATCGCACCTGCCTACCGACGGTTCTTGTCGCATTGGCATAGGGATTGGGGGAAAGTAAATGAGTTTCGTCGCTTTCGCGGCCGCCTGTCTTGGGGTCTCCGCGGAGCACTTCGAAGGTGACATGTCATGCATCACAGACTGATTCCGTTATTTGCCCTGGCAGTGACGGTGAGTTCAGGAGCGATCGCACAGGAAATGCAGCAGATTCCTGTGGGGCCCCAACAGCCCGTTCAGCAACTGACCACCGCCAAAGCCGTCGTCGTCGACACTCGGCAATTCCTTCCACAGGTCAATGTCGAAAAGCGAGATTTGATCGTCCGACCTGAGAACCCTTTCAAGCCACCTTGGAGGGAGATGAAGGTCGAGCCCAATAGCTTGCCCGTCGGGGAAGTTCAGGACTACCAGCGCATCGAACTCCGGGACGGAAGAGCGCTCTTTCCCGGAATCGGATACACGGGCTGGATTCCGCCCGATCCCGATATTGGCGTTGGCCCCAACCATATAGTTGGCGTCGTCAACGTCGACCTCGCGTTCTTCACGCATGCCGGATCGAAGACCTTCCAGCAGCCGATCTCGACGTTCTTTGCGTCTGTCGGCGCAGGGCCCACCGCGGACCTCTTCGACCCCAAGGTGTTCTTCGACCGGATTCACCAGCGGTTCGTCGTGGTCTGCCTTGAAATGAAGACCTCGCCACAAACGAGCAAGGTCTTGTTCGGCGTTTCGGACGATGCAGACCCCAACGGGACCTGGTACCTGTACCGCTTCGAAGCGGCGCGCGTGATCAGCGGCTCGAACACTTGGGCCGACTATCCCGGCGCGGGCTACAACAAGGACGCCTACGTCGTCAGCATGAACCAGTTCACCTTCTCCGGATTCGCGTTCCGAGGGGTGCAGTTCATCGTGATTCGGAAGTCGACCGTCCTCAGCGGAGGCGCGGCGACCACCCACTACTTCTTGGACACCAACGAGTTCGGAGCGCAGGTCGCCGAGATGGTCGATTCGTCGATCGATCGCGTATACACGGCGAGCGACTTCAATTCGGGCAACATGAAGATTCACGCGTTCCGGAACCTGACGACAACGCCGTTGATGGACTCGGCGTTCCTTGCGATTCCGTCGTTTACTTATCCGTCGACCAACGCGACGAGCCCCGGAGGGAGGTCACTCGACGTACTCGACGGGCGGCTCATCAACGTCGTCTTTCGGAACGGGAAAATGGTCACCGCCCATGGCGTGCGGTCGCCGACTTCGAGCGACAACGTGGTTCGGTGGTACGAGTTGAATACCAACAACTACCCTTCGAGCGCAATGACGGTCGCGCAATCAGGAAACGTCGCTGGCACGGCAGGGCAGCACTACTTCATGCCCGCGCTGTTCATCAATGAGTTCGGCGACATTTCGATGATCTTCACTCGAAGCTCATCGACGATCGTCGCGGACATCATGGTCGCAGGTCGGAAGACCACCGATGCGCCGGGAACGATGGGGGCTCCGGTTCTCCTCGAGTCGGCTTCGGGTTCGACCTACGGGTTCAGTGGTTTCAATAGGTGGGGCGACTACTTCGGCATCGAGACCAACCCCAACAACGAAACTACGTTTTGGGGCGTCGCAATGACCGGAACGACAAGCTCCGCTTGGCGAACGGCGATCCGCGATTGGAACGTCACGCTGCCCGTTACCCTAAACAGCGTCACGCTGAACTCTTCGACGGTCATCGGCGGGAACAGCGTGGGTGGCCAAGTGAACATGAGCGGTAACGCTCCGAGTGGCGGATATGTCGTCTCGCTGAGCAGTAACGTGCCTGCCGCCGCGACGGTACCCAGCACGGTCACCGTGCCTTCGGGAAGTTCGACCGCCGGATTCACGGTCAGCACGAGCGTCGTCTCCGTAGACACCGCCGTGACGATCACGGCCTCGTTCCGTGGGACGAACCGCACCGTGGGGCTGACCGTTCAGTGGGCCTGGGTGATTGTGAACCCGTCTTCGTTCGCGAAGGTGGGCATCCACATCTCCGGAAACCTGAACTCGCTGTTTGCCAGCGACGACGACCGCATGCGGCTCGGAGTCGATCCTGGCGTCGATCAGTTCCCTCCCGTCCAACTGTTCCTCAGCGCAACGGCTCCGGTCGCGAATCCGAGCAAGCTGGAGTTCACGTTGGAAACGAGAGCGAGCACGACCTTCCGAGGTCAAAGGCTCATGCTGTTCAACTGGGCGACGAACCGGTACGACACGGTCGACTATCGGTTCCCGGGCCTGTCGGACTCCTCGTTTACGGTGTCCCTCACCTCCAGCGCCTCCGACTACATCCGCGCTTCCGATCGGTTAATGCGGGCGTACATCGCGTGGGACGACCTCGCGTCTGAGGTCGCGGGCCTCTGGAACGTAGACATCGACCAGTCGAACTGGAAGATCTTCCGCTAAGAGCGGGACCTCCGGTTAAGAAGAAGCCCCTGCAGATTCGCGGGGGCTTCTTTCTTTCGGGTCGGGGAGGACCTGACTACGAACCCGGTTTGATCGCGGGGAAGGGCGGTCGCTTGATACCCTGTTTCCCCTTCTTGAGTTCGTTGAGCAGGTGCTCAATCGCTCGGTCGAGTTGAGGGTCGCGTCCCGCGGCGACGTCGTCCGGCTTCAAGTCCACCTCGATGTCCGGGGCGACGCCGGTGTTTTCGGCGATCCACTTACCGGTCTCGCGGTCGTAGAGCCCGAACTCCGGCGCGGTCAGGAAGCCCCCGTCGATGAGAGGAGCGCTTCCGCTGATCCCCACCAGTCCGCCCCAAGTCCTCATGCCGATCAGCGGGCCGAGACGTGCTTGGCGGAACATCCACGGGAAAAAGTCACCTCCGGAACCCGCGTACTGGTTGATCAGCATCGCCTTAGGCCCCTCCATTGCGACGGCGTCGGTCCACTCGTTCGTGTTCCGGGCGATGATTCCCGCCCTGATCCGACGAGCGAGCGTATCGACAAACCAAGGCTGCACGAACCCGCCGCCGTTCCAGCGCTCGTCGACGATCCATGCCTCCTTATCGGTTTGGCTCCAGAAGCCCCGCATGAACTCCGTCGTGCCGGAGAACTGCGTGTCCGGGATGTGCATATATCCGATCTTGCCGCCCGACTTCTCCTGAACGTACTTTCGAGCGTCCTCGACCCAAGACCAATAGCGGAGCTGGTTTTCGGTCGAAATGGGCCGAACGCGCTCTTTCCGCGCTCCCTCCAGCGAAGGAGTGGAATTGACCGTAAGGACCACGGTGCGCCCCACCTTGCGGATCAGGAGCGATGCCGGATGAACGGTTGCGTCCACCGGTTGCCCGTCGATCTCCAGCAGGTAGTCGCCCTCTTGAACGTTCACGCCCGGGTCGCGAAGCGGACTTCGGAAGGACTCCTCGTAGTTCGCGCCTGGGTAAATCTTCTTGAACCTGACGTGGTTCCCTTCGATCGAGTAGTCGCAGCCGAGCATCCCCACGGGCACTCCCGGAGAGCCCGCGCCCATGTCGCCTCCGCCCACGTAGGCGTGGCCGGTGCCCAGTTCGCCAATCATCAGCCCAAGAATGTAGTTGAGGTCGTCACGGTGGCGAACGTAGGGAAGGTAACCCCGGTATCGGTCGCCGACCGCCTTCCAGTCCAGTCCCAAGAGACCTGGATCGTAGAAGTTGTCGCGGAAGTACCTCCACGCCTCGTCGAAGATTTGCTCCCACTCGTCGGTCGGGCTCCACGGCGCGGTGATTCCCGCTGTGCTCACCCGACCCTGACCCACTTGGAGCCCCGGTCGAATGTCCGCTATCCCCAAGGTTCCGCCCGCGAAGTAAGCGATCTTCGTTCGCGAAGCGTTGAGTGAGAACTGGCCGGGGATCATCGGAGCGATCTGCTGCGACTGGCGGTCGTCCAAGCTGAACTTGAACAAGCCGCCTTCCGCAAGGTACAGCAATCCATTCTTGAGCCCGATTACCCCAGCGTAGTTGCCCGCAGGCATCGGCAAGGGCAGCACGCGGTCGGAAAGTCCGTCCAGGTCGATCTTCACCTCTTGGCTTGCAGGCTGTTGACCCGCGCCGCCCTGATTTTCGCCCTCTGCGCCCGGCTTCTTGACGGGCTCTTCATCGACCGAGGCGAGCAGCGGATTGGCCGTCGTTTTCGCCAAGGGCACGACGTAGACCCGCTGAACGTCCATCGGGGCCATCGCGAGTTCGAAGTGGCCCATGGTCGGGCCGAACGTCCGGGCCGAGACCAGGTAGAGGTACTTCCCGTTCATGTCGAACGTAACGGACGCGTCGTCATACCTGCCGTCCGTGACCTCATGCTCCTGCCCCGATTCGATGTTGTAGAGGTAGATCGCCCCCAATTGGCTGGGCTTCTGGTTCACATACGCGACCCACTTGCTGTCTGGCGAAATGTCCCAACCCACCAGTCCGTAGTTCGCGCGAAAGACCTTACGCAGGCCCTTCGATTCGACGTCGAGGAGCCACAGCTCGTTGGATCGAGTTGAAATCGCGATCTTCTTCGAGTTCGGCGTCCACTCGATGCCGGTGATCTGACCCTGGAAGCCGGTCGTCAGCCGAGCCGACTCGCCGCCCAATTGGGGCTGCATGTAGACCTCGTTCTCGCCGGAAGCGTCGCTCACGAAGGCGATGTTCTGGCCGTCGGGCGACCAGGCGGGGAATCGCTCTCGATACCGGGTCGAGTGGGTCATGTTGCGGGTTTCCCCATTCTCCTTGGGGACGCTAAACACCTCGCCGCGAGCCTCGACGGCGACCCGTACCCCGCTCGGCGAAAGCGAAAGGCTTGTGATCTGATCACCCAACGAGCGCACGGTTGGCCTTGCGTTCAGGAAGTCGCTCAAGACCATCGGCGCGAGCTTCTCCGTTTTCGAAGTCGCGATGTCGAAGACGTGCAAGTAGCCGTCCCGCTCGAAAACGATCGACTTGCCGTCGCTTGCGGGCCACTTGATGTCGGCGTCGGCATAGGTGGTCAACTGCCGATCCTGGCGGTTGCCGAGGTCGTACCTATATAAGTTGACTGTTCCCTGGTTCCGATCGCTCGCGTAATAAACCGCGTTGCCGATCCACATGGGGTGCCACGAGTTTTCGCTCTTGGACGGCAGTTCGGAATACTTGTTTGTCGCGAATTCGTAGAGGGAAATCCGCCCTTGCGTGCCTCCTCGGTATCTGCGCCAGTTGAACTGGTGCGAGGACACGCGATTGAACGCCATCGACTTTCCGTCGGGCGAAAAACTGCCGTCCGAAACCTCTTGCAGGGCAGAGGCCGCCGGGAGTCCGCCTTTGGGGTCGACGACCCACATACGCGGTTGTTTTGAGTTGAAAGTGCCGGATAGAGACTTGTAAGCGATCTTGCCGTCCGGCGTCCAGTCGAGGACGAGGTCCGAAACGGGATCATACGAGAGCCTCTTCGGTTCGCCGCCCTCGATCGGAACGACGAACACGTCGACATTACCGTCGTATTCCCCCGAAAAGGCGACGAACTTGCCGTCCGGCGAGATGCGCGCGCGAGTCTCTTGCCCTGGATGGGACGTGATCCTGCGAGCGAGCCCTCCCTCGCGCTTGGCCGTCCAAAGGTCGGAGGCGTAGGTGAACACCACCGTATCCCCATGAATATCAGGAAACCTCATGAGGCGCATTTCTTCCGCGAGCACGGGGCTAGCGAGGCATGCGCCGAGTAGTAAAGCAGTCATCGAACAGTTGAACCCTCCAGTCGTTTTGCTTGGGTGCATTATTGCAGCCGGAGGGCCGCTCAGGGGCGCCTAAGGGTCTGTCCGTGCCCTTTGCCCTATTTCGCCCTTTGTCCTATTTCGATTGAGCCTTGGGCGTTCGCCGGGTTCGGGAAGAGGTCTTTCCTGGCTTCTTGGGCTTTGCCGTAGCTGCCTTTTTGGGTTTGGGGGCAGTTTCAGCTTTGGGGGTGGCGGTTCGAGACTCCCTGGCGGGATCGTCCGACGACTTCCTCAAGTCCTCGCCGATCTTCACGAGAGTATCGCCGAGGTTCTTCGCGACGGGTTTGCACCGCTTCAGGACATAGGGAATCGCGACTGCCGCTCCGACGATGACCGTGGTTCGGGCGAGCACCGCGAGCGCTCGCAGGGGCGCGTGTACCATTTCATCTCACCTCACTGGGTTCTTTCTGGGGTCCTAAGCTTCGTTACGAGAATCCGCTGGCGGGGTTTCAGCGTTAGGCAATTCGGCCGCCGACTCCGATTCCTGCGGAGCCGGCGCGGCCTTCGGTTCGAAGGTCCAAATCAACATCATCATGACCGCGGAAACCGTGATGCAGGCGTCTGCAACGTTGAAGACCGGGAAGTCGATCCATCGAAACCAAAACATATCGGTGACCTTGCCGAGCCAAAGACGGTCGATGAGATTGCCCACCGCGCCGCCCGCCAGAGCCCCCATCGCAAAGTGGATCGCCCTGCCTTGGTGAGAATGTCGGAAGCTGTAGATCGCCGCCACAAGCACGATCGCAAGGGCGATGGGCGCGAGCAGGACACCCGCGCCCCGCAGCATCCCGAACGCGATTCCGTCGTTGTACGTGAGGGTGATTTCGAAGACGCCAGGCCACGGAGACCCGATCGACTCCCGCTCGACCAACGCCGCGCGAACCCACGCCTTGACTGCTTGGTCCGCCGCGATCGCTGAAAGGGCGACCGTCAGGAAGATCCAGCGTCCACTCATGCTCGCGAAAGAACCTCCTGCACCGCCTTCCAGTCGCGATCACTCAGGGGCACGCCTCCTTCGCGCGGAGCCACATCCGGGCGTCGAATCCGGCTTCGCTCGCACTTCAGGTAAGGGCTGGGGCTGAAAGCGACCGACCTTGGGCCTTGGGTGAGCCTCACCTCGCTGAACTTGAAGAAGTTGGCCAGACTCGAACCGAACGACTGGGTCAGCTCGTAGGAATCCCCGTCGAGGGCGAGGTCGGCGATTACGTCTTGGCTGTCCTTGATCTCGGAGGCCGCCTTCCAGCCTTCGAATTGGGCGAACAGCCACTCCCGGGCTTCGAGCATCGCGGCGAATCGACGCTGCCGCTCCCCGCTTTGGATGTCGGCAAGCCGGTCGCCCGACGGCCGTCGGAGCACCTCGAAGTGAACGCTTCGTCGGGCGCCCGCGCTTGGGTCTGCGGGAATCCTCGCCCAGACCTCTTCGGCCGTAAACGGCAGCAAAGGGGAGATCATTCGGCAGAGTTGAAGAAGGGCTTTCGAGCAGGCCCACTGGCCCGAGCGGCGACTCTCCCAGTCCGCTCCGTCGCAATACATCCGGTCCTTGATCGCGTCGAGATAGAACGAAGAGAGCTCGTTCACGCAGAAATTGTGGATCGCCGAGATGACGCCACCGAAGTCATAACGCTCATAGGCGCAGACCACGTCGTCGGCGAGGAGGTCGAGCCTTTCGAGCATCCAATGATCCTCTTCTATAACGTGAGCTACAGGTTGGCCGTCGTAGTCAAAGAGGTTGCCCAGGAGGAACCGAAGGGTATTGCGGACCCTGCGATAGCTTTCGCCAACCTGCTTGAGCAGTTGGTCGCCGCAGGGCACGTCGTTCTCCCAATTGACGCTGGCGACCCAATAGCGAAGCACGTCCGCCCCGTAGGTGTCGCAGACTTCCTGAGGATCGACCACGTTCCCGAGCCGTTTGGACATCTTGCGGCCCATCTCGTCGACGACGAATCCGTGTGTAATGACCGCTCTATAGGGTGCCTCGCCACGTATAGCAGTCGCTATAACAAGGGAACTGTTGAACCAACCCCGGTGCTGGTCGCTGCCTTCGAGATAGACATCCGCAGGCCAATGCTGCCGCCACCGGGGTTCCACGGCTCCTTCGAGCACGCAAAGGCTGGTGCACCCACTATCGAACCACACGTCGAGAACGTCCGTTTCCTTAACGAACTCCGTCTCCCCGGTTTCGGGATGGGCGAATCCTGGCGGGACAAAGGCCGCGGCGTCAGCCTCAAACCAAACGTCCGACCCCTCGGTTTCGATCGCCCGAGCGATGTTCTCGATCACATCGGGGTGCGTAACAGGCTTCTTCGACTTTGCGCCGTAGAGGATCGGAATGCCCACTCCCCAGGGCCGTTGCCTGGAGATGCACCAGTCGGGGCGGTTTTCAACCATCGAGCGAATCCGGGAGCGACCCGTTTGGGGAAGCCAATCGACCCGGTCCACCTGTTCCACCATGCGCCCCCGAAGGTCCTCCACGTCGATTCCGATGAACCACTGTTCGGTCGCACGGAAGATCACCGGCTTGCCGTCCCGTTCGGAATGCGGGTAGCTATGGACGTACGGCTCGGACTTGAGCAACCTTCCCAGTTCTCGAAGGCGATCGACGACGACGGTGTCGCAATCCTTGTAGGACACGCCCGCGAACTCCCCGGCCTCTTCGGTCAGGATTCCCCGCTCATCGACCGGGCAAAGGATGGGAAGCCCGTATTGGACCCCCGTGTTGAAGTCGTCTCTACCATGGCCGGGCGCAGTGTGAACGACACCTGTGCCCTCCTCGACAGACACGTAGTCAGCCAGCACGCCGACCGAAGCGCGATCGAAGATCGGATGCCGGAACTGAGTTCCCTCGAAGCTCGCCCCGGCGACAATGCGAGTCACTTCGGGGTTTTCCCAGCCCAACCGTTCCGCCACGCGTCCCACGAGGTCCTTGGCGAGAACGTAATGGCGGCCCTCGACCTTCACGACGGCGTATTCGAGCGCGGGATTGAAGGCGACGGCCAAGTTCGCGGGGATCGTCCAAGGAGTGGTGGTCCAAATGACGCAGCTTACGTCGTCGAGCCCCTCCGACCATCCAACCTCGTCTTCCTTCAACGGAAAGGAAACGAAGATCGACTGGCTGGTGTGATCGGCATAGACGATCTCCGTGTCGGCGAGGGCGGTTCGAGAGGTCGGGCTCCATAGGGTGGGGCGAAGCCCCCGATACACGAATCCGAGTTCCAGAAGCCGCTTGAAGATGCGGACGATCTCGGCTTCATACCGATACTCCATCGTCGTATACGGGCGATCCCACATCCCGAATACGCCGAGCCTCTGAAACTGCTCACTTTGCAGGCGGACGAACTTTGCGGCGTGTTCGCGGCACGCCTTGCGAAGGGTCACCGTGTCGGGCTCGATGCCTTGCTCATGCAGCGCTCGGACGACCGATTGCTCGATGGGGAGCCCGTGGTTGTCGAACCCAGGCACGTAGGGCGCCCGATAACCCATGAGCGAGCGCGACTTGACGACGAAGTCCTTCAGGACCTTGTTCAGCGCGGTTCCGATATGAATGAGGCTGTTCGTGTAGGGCGGGCCGTCGTGGAGGACGAAGAGAGGCGCGTCTTTTCGCCCTTCCTGGATGCGCTCATAGAGCCCCTCCTCCTGCCATCGCGCGAGGATCTCCGGTTCACGCTTGCCGAGGTCGGCTTTCATCGGGATCGTAAACGTGGGGTCGGGCAAATTGAGCGTATCGCGTAGGTTCATGAACGTGGCCAAGTGTACCAACCCTCGGACAAACAGGCTGGGCCGGTTTGCTTCGGCTACCGCAATCAGACGGCACGACGGAGGGACCCAAATGGGGGTATTCTTCGTCCTAATCAGTAGACATGTATCGACTGAATGTCAATGCGACCCGGCCGGAGTTCAGGTACTTGTACCTCGATCTGAACGCGTACTTCGCCTCTGTGGAGCAGCAGGAGCGGCCCGATCTTCGCGGGAGGCCGGTCGCGGTCGTGCCCATGATCGCCGACACGACCTTTGTGATCGCTGCAAGCTACGAGGCCAAGCGTTTCGGGGTCAGTACAGGCACGAGGGTCGGTGACGCCAAGCGAATGTGCCCCGGCTTGGTCCTCACCCCTGCGCGGGGCCGAGTGTATGTCCAGTACCACGACCGCATCCTCGAAGCCGTGGAGCGGGTACTCCCGATCGAGCGAGTCTGCAGCATCGACGAGATGTACTTCAAGCTCCTTGGCGAGGAGCGGCGGCCCGCCCGAGCGATGGAGTTGGCTCTTGAAATGAAACGGACGCTTCGAGACGAGGTCGGGCAGTACATCACCGCTTCCATCGGGATCGGCCCCAATCCGTTCCTGGCGAAGGTCGGCACGGAGATGCGGAAGCCGGACGGCCTGGTGATGCTCCCGATCGACGAGCTACCCCACGCGCTCGACTCGCTGAAGCTGACGGATTTTCCAGGGATCAACCGCCGGATGAAGGCCAGATTGAACGCCGTGGGCTTGTTCTCGGCGAGAGACCTTTGCCGCGCGGGCCCGGAACTCCTTCGCCGGGGGTTCGGCTCGGTGGTGGGTGAGGTTTGGTACTGGCTTCTCAGGGGATACGATCTACCTCGCAAGGAAACCTCGCGCAAGACGCTCAGCCACTCTCATGTGATGAGCCCCCGATTTCGCACGCCCGAGGGCTGCAAACAGGTCGCGCTTCGCTTGCTGCACAAAGCGGCCGCCCGGCTCAGGTCTGAAGGACTGACCGCTTCCATCCTGGAGGTTGCGGTATCCGGCCGCCAGAGTTGGGGAGATCGCCGTGTGTTGGACCCGACGCAAGACACGGTTACGTTGATGGATGCCTTCGCGTCGATGTGGAAGCAGGCGGACTTCGAGACTCCGGTCAAGGCGAGCGTCGTATTGTCGGGACTTCGGCCGGCCAGTTCGATCACACCGAGCCTCTTCGATGATTCGGTCGCAAGGACCCGACTCAGCCATACGGTCGACGAACTCAACCGACGCTTTGGAAAGCACACGGTCCTCCTGGCGGAGACGCTTTCGGCGCGCAACACGGCTCCTGAGAGGATCGCATTCGGAAAGACGCGGCTCTTTGACGAGGGCGGGGATCGTGCGTGGGTCGATACCTTTCGAGGACGGCGGCCGTCCCCGCCTTCAGCTACAATGGGGTAGTGACTGGCCAGCCGCTATGGACGAAACTCGCCGCCTCGATCGTCTTGGCGGGGCTGACGCTTGCTGTGTTTGCCACGCTCCAAGACTACGGACCTGAAAGCGCGGTTCGCAGATTCCACGAGGCCGCGCTCAACGGCGATTCCCGGGCGATGGGACGCGTCGTGACTTCGGATTCAAGCGAGGGCGCGGTTTCTCTTTTGGCGAGCCGGGTGCTCGAGCTCGCTCGCAGTGGCGGGAGATACCAACTTCTTGGCATTGAGCGGGGTCCAGGGAGCGCCCGTGCTGAGGTGGCCTACGTTTTCCCCTACCGCGGGCTCGTGATCTCGATGCTGTGGTCGGTCCGGAAGGAGGGCAGGAGCTGGCGCGTGGATGCAGACGAGACCCTTCGCAACTTGCCTCGGGCTGTGGGCGTATCGAGCCTGGACGAACTCACTCATTGAGGCGATGAGTTCACCGAGAGCCCCCGCGACCCCGTTCCGGGTTTAATAGCGGGGTCATGCGCCAATCGGGAAGAGTCCACTGGATCACCGTCGTCGGCCTCTTGGGCATTGTGGCGCTCGTCGTGCTGCTCTTTGCCGGCAAGGAGTCTCCGGCCAACGTCGCTTCGAGATTCATGTCTGCGTTGGCGCGGCACGACGTTGAAGAACTGACTTCTCTGAGCTTCTATGAGGGCGACCCGGAACAACTTCGAAAGGGGTGGGATTACGCGGTCAACGTCGCCGGTAAGCATTTTCTGTTCCGATGGAGCCTCGAAACAGTGAAGGAATCTGGACCCGACACCGCCGCGGTGAAGCTGAAGGTCGAGCGGGCGCTCGGACCCAATTCGTTTCCGGAGAACTTCGACCTGCCTCTCGTGCTCACGAAGGACGGCTGGCGAGTGGACGTGAGGGGAATCTCCCGCAATATGTTCCCCGGACTACCCCGCTAACGAGGCCACTTGACTGCCGTCGAAGGGTCGACGCGGTATTCGACGCGGAAGTCGTACTGTTCATTTTCTCCGCCCGGGAGCTGTGCGTTCGTCCCTTCGGCGTACAGTTCGACGAGCATCCCGGTGCTCCAATCGGCCAGGAGCTTTCCGGTGGCCAAGAGCGGGTGTTGCCGTTCCAGTTCCTTGAACTCGAACTCGATGCGAAGCGCTTTGCGGCCGTTCCAGGTCTCGGTTCCGAGCGGTTTCCATGTGTGCTGGGCGCGGGGAACCTGCCCGACGTCGCTTGCCGGGTGTTCTTCCAACCAATAGGGTGAGGGCTTCATCGGACAAGCGAACGCCACGATCCGGGCCAGTCGGAAGGCCCGGCTATCGCCCAGTTCGTCCATCACCAACCTGGGAAATCCATTGGAGGCCAGGTCCCAGCGGTAAGGGATCGGCTCTCCCTTGACTCCGGGCAGCTTATCATCGTCCATCCACATTTGCGACATGAGCCACCCGCCTTCGACTTGAAGTTGACCGTCGGCGCTGCGCACGATTCGGTGGCTTCCCGTGAACTCAAAGGCGATCTCTCGCTGCGCCGAGCGCGGGGCGTAAAAGCTCTGTTTGAAGGTCGCCTTCCACGAAATCCCCGGCGGCGCGGTGAACTGAAGCGCGTCCTGCGGAGCAAGTTCGCCCTGGGATAGCAACAAGGCGGCGACGAACCATCCCGCGATCACCTCGATCCGCCTTTCACTTTCTCAGGGGGGACCTCTTCGGGCCGGTGGAACCCTTGCTCGCGCGCGAGTTGTTCGACCCCGACCGCCGACTCGGATCGGCCCCGTTCCTCGATGAGTCGCGCTTTTTCGGCTTCGAGCGCGCGCATGGCCTTGCGCTGGTCTTCGGTCTCCGATTTCTGCTCGACATAGGCCTGCCAGGGCTTGAAGCTGAGGGCCGCGCCCAGAGCGACGGCAAACGCAAGGAGCGCGAGCGTCCATCCGAAACTTCGTTTCATCGCTAGGGCACCACCTGAATCAGAATCATGTTCGTTTGTCCAGCGACCCCCGCCGGCACGCCTGCGGTTATGACGACCGAATCCCCTGACTTGAGTCGCCGATTCCGAACGAAACCGTCAATCGCCGTTTGCACGCTTTGATCGGTCGAGCGCGGCGGATCGAAACGGATGGCCTCAACTCCCCATACGACGCTAAGGTACAGGTGCGTTTCGGGTCGGTACGTCGCGCAGAGGATGGGGGCGGATGGGCGGAACTTGCTGACGAGCCGGGCGGTCTGGCCGGAGGTGCTGGTGGTGACGATCGCCTTGCGCCGCAGCGCTTGCGACAACTCGACCGCAGCGTGCGCGACCGCGTCGGTGGGTTCCCACCGGTACGCCGGGGGTTGGGTTACCGCGTATCGCAAGGGTTCTTTGAAGAGCAAGGTTTCCGCGCGGTGAGCGATCCGGGCCATGGTCTGCACCGCCTGTATGGGATAATGGCCGGTCGCGGTCTCGGCGCTCAGCATGAGCGCATCGGTACCGTCGAGAACGGCGTTTGCGATGTCGGCCGCCTCCGCTCGCGTGGGCCGTGGCGCGGCGATCATGCTCTCCAGCATTTGCGTCGCGGTGATAACCGGTTTCCCAGCGAACCTACAGGCTTGAATGATCCGCTTCTGCCAGAGCGGCACGTCTTCGAGGTCGATTTGGAGCCCCAGGTCTCCCCTGGCGACCATCACGACATCCGCGCTCTCTACGATCGAAGCGAGATGGTCGAGCGCGTCGCGGGTCTCGATCTTCGCGCAGACGAACGCGCTTCCGCCGACGGTGCGAATCGCCTCCCTTAGGTCGTCGAGGTCGCTCGCTTGCTGGATGTAGCTCAGGGCGATGAAGTCCGCGCCGGATCGGACCGCTTCTTGAGCGTCCAGGCGATCCCGCTCCGTGAACGCCGGGGTATGGAAGCGATGGCCCGCCAAAGTGACCCCTTGCCTGCTCGACGCGACCCCGGAGGTCAGGGCCACGGCCTCGAACTGACCCTCCTCGACGCGTTCCTTGAGCCGCAGTTGGAGGGCGCCGTCAGCTACCAAAACCCGAAGGCCCGGCGCGAAGGACTCGAGAATCTCCGCCTGGTGGATGGGAATGAGGCCCCCTTTGCCGAGGGTCAGCCTCTCCCCCGCTCGAACGTGAATCTGGCCCTCTGCGATCTCCCCCAAGCGAAACTTGGGACCCTGCAGGTCGACGAGCACACCGATCGGACCCACCTCGGGGCTCAGTTCGCGAATCCACTGAATCCACCGACGCCGCGTGGGCCAGTCGCCGTGGGCGCAGTTGATCCGGGCGACGTTCATCCCTGCTCGGATCAACGACTTGAGCTTCGCGCGGCTATCGACCGCGGGGCCGAGGGTGCATACGATCTTGGTGCGGGTTCTCATGGCCGACCCAGCGGGCTCCTGTTGGCTGCGATCAGGAACCTCGCTCGTTCCAGAGCCGTTCGAACTCCTCGACCAAACCTTCCATCGCCGCGAAACCGCCGAGCCAGAACTCGCGGGAACTCAGATCGACGCCGACCGTCTCCATTAACTCCTTGGGCGAGCGAGAACCTCCTAGTTCGAGCAAAGCGAGGTACTTGTCCGCGAACCCCGGCCCTTCCCGCTTGGCGAACTGGTACAGCGACAGCGTCAACAATTCGCCGAACGAGTAGGCATACACGTAGAACGGCGCAAAGAAGAAGTGGCCGACGTAGCTCCACCAGACCCTGTGCTCCTCGCCCAGCTTCAGCGAGTCGCCGAACATGGCCTGGAGTTCCTCATGCCACATCTGCCCGAACTCTTCGGGCTCGACTTCGCCGCTTTCCCGGCGCATCCCGTGGCAGCGCTGCTCGAATCGGTACATGGCAGCTTGCCGAAACACCGTTGCGAACACGCCTTCGATCTTCTGAGCATAGAGGGCGAGCCGGTCGGCGGGTTCGGACTCCTCGACAAGCCGCTCGAACACCAGCATCTCGCCAAAGATGGAGGCGAGCTCCGCCATGGGAAGCGTGCCGTGGAAGTTGAAGTACGACTGCTTCCGAGAGAGTGAGGCATGGACGCCATGGCCCAACTCGTGGGCGAGCGTCATGACGTCGTCGAGCTTGTTGAGATAGCTCATCATGACGACCGGGTGCGTGTCGGGCGTGTTGAACGAGCAAAAGGCTCCGCCGGTCTTGCCAGGGCGGGGTTCAGCGTCGATCCATCTGCCCGCGAAGAACTCTTCGGCCCGGCGGCTCAACTCTTCGCTGAACTCCGAAAACGACTCCAGCACGATCGATCTTCCCTCATCGAACGAGACGACTCGCTGCGTGTCGTGGAGAGGCGCATAACGATCGATATGGGTGAGTTCGGGCAGGCCCAGAATCTCCCGCTTGACGTTGTAGAAGCGGGACACCATTCCATAGTGATCCCTACATAGCCCCACAACGAGGTCCACGACGCCCTGATCCAACTCGTTCGCCAGGTGGCGGGAGTGTTCGGGGTAGGGATGCTTGCGGAGCCTGTCGCCGACCGCTTTGTCCTGCAAGAGGTTGTTGTAGGTGTACACGATCACGCGCTGCAGTTGATGGAGTCCCTGGGTGAAGCTGTGGGCCGCCGCCGCGCGCACCTCGCGGTTGGCGTCTCGCAAGAGGGTCAGAACTTCCTCTTGGGAGAGCTCCCTCTCCTCGCCCAAAATCGGGTCCCGGTAGGCGTACTTGTGATTCGCGGTGATCTCTTCGAAAAGCCGAACCCAGGCGCGCACCCCGGTATTGGCGGTCTCTTCGAGAATGATCTCCTCTGGCTCGGTGAGGCGGTGAGGCCGATACGCTTGGACCTGTTGGAGATAATGCCGATACGGCTCGAGCCCGGGCAGCCCGGCCATCGCTTCGAGTTTCTCCGAAGGAATGAGCTGCAGTTCGAGTTCGAAAAAGAGGAGCTTGACTTGAAGCTCCGTGCCCCTTTCCCTTTGGGATTGCAAGAATGCGCCGAGCTTCGGATCTGAGGCGTCGGCCGCAAAGAGCAGCTCGGCATAAACGCCCGGTTTGGTGGCGTCCTGAAGCAGGGCCTCGATCTCTCGAATCGCCTTCCCGACTACCTCAGGGTCGCCTGTCGCCAACTTCCCCCTGTACGTCGCGGAAAACTGGTCCGCCCTTCGATTCAGGTCCGCCCAGGCCTCGTCGATCCGGGGGTCGTCGATGCCGCGAAAGAACTGCGAGAGGTCCCAGCGAACTGCGGGAGGGGGGCTCGTGACACTCATGCCCCCATTATGATGCGGCGAACCGCGAGTATGATTGCGCCATGTTCATCACGTTCGAGGGAGGGGACGGCGCGGGGAAGTCGACGGCGGTTCAGTCAGTGGCGACGGCCCTCGCTTCGAACGGCATCCGCGCCATCGTGACCCGTCAACCTGGGGACGGTCCTTTGGGGCCGAGCATCCGCCAACTTCTCCTTCACCGTGAGATGCCTGCTCTGTGCGAGTTGTTCTTGTTTCTGGCCGATCGCAACCAGCACGTCGAACGCATCGTTCGCCCTGCTTTGGAGCGCGGCGATGTCGTTCTTTGCGACCGCTATGGCGATTCGACGGTCGCCTATCAGGGGTATGCGCGGGGGCTGGACGTGGCTTTGCTGAAGGAATTGAACGGGCTTGCGACGGGAGGCCTTTGCCCGGACCTGACCCTCCTGCTGGACTTGCAGCCCGAGGTTGGCTTAGGGAGGCTGGAGTCGAAGGACCGGCTCGACAAGGAGGCGCTCGACTTCCACCGGCGAATCCGAGAGGGCTTTTTGGCGCTCGCGGCCGAGGACCCCGGGCGCTGGCGCGTGATCGATGCGTCCCGGCCCGCCAGCGAAGTGAGCGCGGAGTGCGTCGAGGCAGTGATGTCCCGGATCGAATGCCGCTGATTGGGTACCCTGCGATGCGCCGCAGGCCTCGTCATGGTCGATTCCCTCCCTTCTGTCGTCATCGTGGGCCGACCCAATGTCGGTAAGAGCACGCTCTTCAACCGGGTCGTGGGGAAAAGGGTCGCCGTCGTCGAGGACGAGCCTGGCGTGACGCGGGATCGCCTTTATGCGGAAGCGGAGTGGCGGGGGAAGAGGTTCCACGTCGTCGATACCGGGGGAATCCTGTTTGGCGACGATGACCCCCTGATCGAGCAGATTCGAGTTCAAGCGGAGGTCGCGCTGCAAGAAGCCGCGGTGGTTCTCTTTTTGACGGAGGCGACGACAAGTCCGACCGCTGACGATTGGGAACTCGCAAACCGACTCCGAAGTTCACGGTCTCCGGTGTTCGTGGTCGTAAACAAGGTGGACAGCCCCCAGCGTGAGGCGTTTGCGAGCGAGTATTTCGAACTGGGCATTGGGGAGGTGCGGTCGGTCAGCGCGCTGCATGGAAGCGGTGTCGCGGACTTGTTGGATGAGGTGGCGGAGCTTCTGCCGGAGGTCCCGGAGGGGATTGAGTCCTCCGAGGTGAGGATCGCGATTTTGGGTCGTCCGAACGTGGGCAAGTCGTCCTTGCTGAACGCCTTCACCGGCGAGAAAAGGGCGATCGTTTCCAACCTTCCCGGCACGACCCGAGACGCGATCGACACAATGATTCGGTATGCCGATGAGACGATCCGCCTCGTCGATACGGCAGGGATCCGGCGTCGAGGGAAGATTCAAGGAAGCGTCGAGTATTACATGGTTCATCGGGCGGCTCGCGCCTTGGACCGGTCGGACTGCGCGATCGTGGTGGTCGATGCGGAAGAGGGCCTTACCGACGGCGATAAGCGAGTCGCAAAAATGAGCCATGACGAGGGGAAGGCGCTCGTCGTGGTCGCGAACAAATGGGACCTCATCGAGCCCGAATTGGGCCGGCCGGCGGCTCCTTCCGACGCCAAGAAACACTTCGTCAAGACCCTTCGCAACGAGATGCCCGAGATCGACTACGCCCCGGTGCTTTTTACGAGCGCCGAAGAAAGTTGGGGCCTCGAACCGATCCTCGACGCCGCGCTGGCGGCTATCGAGAACTGGAATTTCCGGATTAGCACAGGGAGGCTTAATAGGCTCATGCAGGAGGCGGTTTTCGCCAAACCTCTCACTCGGAAGGGGCGGCCTGTGAAGCTGTACTACTCGACCCAAGTCTCGACGCGGCCCCCCACTTTCGCGCTGTTCTTCAACGACGCCGATCTCGTGCATTTCTCATACCAGAACTACCTTCTGAACCAGGTTCGGAAGGAGTACCCGCTGGTGGGCACGCCGGTTCGTCTCCGTCTGAGATCGAGTCACGACAAGAAGTCGGACTGAAGGCTCAATAGAAGATCTCTGCGAGGAAGTAGTTCGCCACGTAGACCAGCACCATCGAAAGCACCACGGTGCGCGTCGTGGCCTTCCCGACTCCGACCGCTCCCTGCGTCGTCGCAAGCCCTTGCTGGCAAGCGACGAGGGCGATGATGAGGCCAAAGAAGGGGGTCTTGAGCAGCCCGCCTACCACGTCCCAAGGCTCGACCCACGTTTGAAGCGAGCGCCAAAAGGAACCGCTCGGCAGACCCGCGGAAACAGCGACCATCCACCCGCCGATGATCCCCGAGTACACGCCCACAAGGGCCAACACGGGCAACATGACGATCGATGCGAGAAGGCGGGGAATCACGAGGAAGTTCGTGGGGTGGACCGAGAGCATCCGAAGGGCGTCGATCTGTTCGGTCACCGCCATCGTGCCGATCTGCGCGGCCATCGCCGACCCGCATCGGGCTGAGACCATGATTCCGGCGAGGACCGGGGCGATCTCGCGCGTCACGGCGAGCCCGACCGCGCTGCCCACGAACTGGCCCGCGCCATACTTGAGAAGGAACTCCGAGGTGTAGAGCGCCAGCACGGCCCCGGAAAAGAACGTCGTCAACGCCACTATGGGAACCGAGGCCACCCCGACGAACGCCATTTGAGCCAAGGTCTCGCTCCACTCGAACGGTCGACGGAACAGCCTCCGAAAGGCGTCGAGCCCGATCAGCGTCACCTCTCCGACGAAGGACAGAGCCGCTTCGGGGATGCGCCAAAGCACCTGAGCCGGACTCCATGCCTCGGGGCGTGCCATTTGGCAACATTACCCCTCCCCAACGAGTCGGCGACTACTTGTATGCCTTGCGGTTGCGGCTTCGGAGCACGATAGCGACCGAGTTCATCACGAGGAGGAGCACCACGAGAACGATGATCGCCGATGCCGCCGCCTCGTGGAACCCCTTTTGGGGTTTCTCGCTCCAACTGAAGATTTGCATGGGAAGGACGGTGAACGAATCGAGCGGATGCTTGGGCGCGAACCGCACGTAAGCGACCGCTCCGACCATAATCAGCGGCGCGGTCTCCCCCATCGCCCGCGATAGCGAAAGGATGATGCCGGTGAAGATTCCCGAAGCCGCGTTCGGAAGGACTTGGCGACGGATGGTCTGGAGTTGGGTGGCCCCCAGCGCGTAAGAGGCCTCGCGCAACGAACCGGGCACGGCCCGAAGCGCCTCCTGGGTCACCGTGATCAGCATCGGCAGGATCAGTAGGCTGAGGGTCAGGGCGCCCGAAAGCACGCTTCGCCCGAGATCCATCCACCGGACGAACAGCGCCAGGCCCAGCATTCCGTAGACGATCGAGGGCACTCCGGCTAGGTTCGAGATATTGATCTGGATGAACGCCGCCACGCGGTTCTTCTGGTTGGTCATCTCTTCGAGGTAGATTCCCGCGGCGATCCCAATCGGAATCGAAATCAGCCCCGTCAGGACGATCACCCACAGCGACCCCATCAGGGGAGAGTAAATCCCGGACTTTTCAGGGAACCGAGAGGGGACGCTTTTCAGGAAGTCCCAACTGAGCCCGGGCAGGCCGTCGACCGCGATCTTCCAGAGCAACACGACAAGGAGGACGACCGCGAAACTCGTCGCGACGAAGGTGAGGACGGTGAAGACCGAGTTGGCCGCGCTCCTCATCGTGAGTTTCTTGGCGTAGCGTCGGCGGGTCAATGGTACACCTGCCGAAACCGCTTGACGAGCATCGAGGCTGCCATGTTCATCGCGAGCGTCATCACGAAGAGCGTGAGGGCGACCGCAAACAGCGTGTAGTAGGGCGTCGTGCCTGCGGGGGTGTCCCCACGGCTGATCTGGACGATGAAGGCGGTCATGGTCTGAATGCTTTCCGCTGGGTTGAGGGTCATCCGAGGGGTCGAACCTGCCGCGAGCGTAACGGCCATCGTCTCGCCGATCGCGCGCGAGAGAGCGAGAATGAACGAGGCCATCACTCCGGAGAGAGCGGCCGGGAGCACCACCTTCAGAGTCACCTCAAGCTTCGTCGAGCCCATGCCATAAGCGGCCTCGCGGAGCGACTTTGGGACCGCCCTCAGCGCCTCTTCACAGAGCGAGCTCACCAGCGGGAGGATCATGATCCCCACGACGATTGCGCCGGAAGCGGCATTGAACACCTCGACATCGAAGAACTTCCGCAAGAGGGGCGTTACGAAAAAAACCGCGAAGTAGCCGTACACGACCGTCGGGATTCCGGCGAGCAGTTCGAGTCCAGGCTTGAGGAAGTTTCGAATCCGGGGCGACGCGTATTCGCTCAAATACACGCCCGCCATCAGGCCCAGAGGCACGGCGATGATGCCCGCGCCGATGGTGATCAGCAAGGTGCCACTGATCAGAGGGAGAACGCCGTACTTTTCCGGGCGAATCGTCGGCGACCACTCGGTTCCCGTGAAGTATTCGACCGGCGAAACCCGCTGGAAAAAGACCCACGTTTCCTTCGACAGCACGAAGATGATGCCGAACGTCACGACGACCGACGCCGCGGCACACAGAAAGCAAGCCAACCGAACGAAGCTCTCTTGTATCGAGCGAACGCTACGTCGCTTCTTCCACCCGGCTTGAGTTTTCGATGCGGGTACGACGCCCATCCTACGATCCTGAGAGCACTTCCTCCATCGGCTTGCCGATCACCGAAGAGCCCCCAAACCGGGTGCCCGACTTGCCTTCTTCGATGACGGCTTTCGCGGCGGCGTAAGCGGCATCGGACAGCGGCACGTACCCCACTTCGCTCGCGAGTTGGCCCGCGTGTTCGAGATAGTAGGCCACGAACGCCTTCACTTCGCTTCTTTCGAGCGCCTTCTTATTGACGTAGATTAGAATCGGCCGCGACAGCGGGCTATAGGTTCCGTTCGCCACTGTTTCGGCAGAAGGTGACACTGGCCCCGATCCGCCGTCAATCGCAACGGCCTTCACCTTGGACTTGTTCTCTTCGTAGTAAGCGAGCCCGAAGTAGCCGAGCCCGTACTTTTCGCCCGCAACGCCCATCACCAGGATGTTGTCGTCCTCGCTTTGGGTGTAGTCGGCGCGGCTTGCGCGCTTCTCTTGGACGATGGCTTCGGTGAAGTAGTCGAACGTGCCTGAATCCGAACCAGGCCCGAACAGCTTGATGGGCTCATTGGGCCACTCAGGCCGGATATCGCGCCAGGTCTTGACGCCGGAACTCGGCTCCCAGATTCGCTTCAGTTCCGCGACGGTGAGGCTATCGCACCAATCGTTGGCGGGGTTGACGACGACGGTTAGGCCATCGTAAGCCACGGGCAGTTCGAAGAACTCGATACCCACTTCCTCAGCCTTCTGAACCTCGGACACGTCGATCGGCCGCGAGGCGTCGGCGATCTCGATTTCTCCGTTAAGAAACTTCTTGAACCCTCCTGTCGTGCCGCTTTCGGCGACGGTCACGTTGACCCCAGGCTGGCCGTTCATGAACTCCTCCGCCACGGCCTGCGAAATCGGAAAAACCGTGCTCGACCCGTCGATCTGAACCTTGCCTTGAAGGGAAGTGCCGCCCTCCGGCGAGGGGCCACCGCCCTGGCAACCTCCCCAAACCAACCCCGCGGCAACGAGGGCTGGCAAAGTCACCCCCAACGCTTTCGTACGACTCCTCATTCTTGCTGTCTCCTTGGACCGTCAACGTCTCAGAATTGAGGCTACCGGGCCTAGGTTATTGAAAGGTTAAGAAGTCAATGGAGGCGCTTTTTCGGAGGAGTTTGCCTGAGCCAGCAGCTCGGCCAAGTCCACGATCTCGATGGGCCGCTCGATCACCTGGGGAGCCGAGGCGTCGAGCATGATCCGGCAGAAGGGGCAGGCGACCGCGATTTTGTCCGCGCCCGTCGCCGAAAGTTCCTTCAATCTCCGCTCGGCTGGGCGCTTCCCGGGCTCGTCCTCCATCCACATTCGACCGCCTCCCGCCCCACAACACAGCGTCCGGCGAGCGAGGTTCTGCGGCTCGACGAGGCTCTTACGTGGTCCGGGAGTGGGGTGGAGCGATTCGTTCAGGTGGGTCGATTCGCCGAGCAAAGCCCTAGGCGCATCGCTTTCGTTGTTGATCCTTCCCAAATAGCATGGGTCGTGAAGGGTTACGCTTCCCGACCTGGGGCTTGCGGGGCTGAGTTTGCCTTGGGCGATGAGTTCGCTCAACAACTGGGTGTGATGAACCACTTCGACCTTCGCGCCAAAGTCACCGTACTCGTTCTTGAAGGCGTTGAAGCAGTGGGGGCAAGGGGTGACGATGCGCCGGATGGACCTCCGTTCAAGAGTCGCGGAGTTCTGGGCGGCTTGCTCCTGAAACAGGAACTCATCGCCAATCCTACGCGCTGGGTCGCCGGTGCAACGCTCCTCGTTGCCAAGGCACGCAAACTTGACGCCCGCTTTCTTGAGGAGTTGGGCCACAGCGCGAGTGGTCTTGATCGCGCCGGGGTCCGTAGCGCCCGCGCAGCCGACCCACAACAGGACATCGAACTCGGCTCCCTCGCGGACCAAAGGGATGTCGAGCCCCTTCATCCACTCCTCGCGGGAATCGGCGGGTTGTCCCCAAGCGTGGCCCGCGCTGCCCAGTTGGCGAAGCATCGTCGCTCCCGTGCCCGAAAGCCGACCCTCCGCCGCGAGGTACCTCCGCATATCGACGATTGGGGGTACGTGTCCGATCCCCACGGGGCAAACCTCGACGCAGGCGTTGCAAGTGGTGCAGTCCCAAATCGCCTCTTCCGTGACGGCTTCGACTACGTTCCGCTCGGTGCCCATGCAAGCCCTGATGTCCTGCACCACCTTCTTGGGATTGAGGGACTTGCCGACGCCATAGGCGGGGCAAACGTCCGTACATCGCCCGCACTCCATACATGCGTCGAGCGTAAGGAGCCGCCAGCTCGCGAAGTCAGAGGGGGACGAAGCGCCGATCTTGCCGGTCTGCTCGACCTCTTCGAGGGAGATCGGCTCCAACCGGCCCATCGGCGACTCCCTTCGAGCCCATGCCCCGGCCATCGCCAGGAGCAAGTGCCGAATCCTCATGTGGGGCAGCGTGGCAAGGAATACAAAGACCAGCCCCGCATGGAACCACCAAATCCCCTTGTAAGCGCCGTCCGTTACCGGTCCCATGAGTTGCGAGATGCCCAAGCCGACGAAGGAGAATCGATCGAAATAGGTGTAGACCCCAAGGTGGGCCAAACCGTTGCTGAGCCGGGCGGCTTCGAGGATGTATCCGGTCAGACCCAAGGCCAGGAGGAGCAGCAGGGCGAAGAGATCGATCCACGAGTGGGCCGCTGAGGATGGCTTGGCGAAAATGCGCCTGCCGAGCGCCCATAGCACGCCAGCTACGAACAGCAGCCCCAGCGCGTCGAATACGAACTCATAAACGAGGAAGTACACGCCCCGGTGGAACTTGATCGGCGAATACGTGTTCAGCGCCAACAGCGAGGTCGCGACGAAGAGCGACACGAATCCATAGAACAGGAGAAGATGCATCGGCGCGCCCGACCGCCTTCGGGCGCTGCGAACCTTCCGCTGCATAAGAACCAGATCCCACCAACCCGCAAGCCCCGCCCGAGGACGCGCATCGCGCTTGCCCTGCATCCAAGCCCTGGCACGACGTGCGAGAGGAAGGACCATCAGGAATAGGGAGGCGAACACGAGCACGTAGAAGAGCGTCTTCTCGAAGTCGGTCAGGTGCAAGAATTCGCTGCGCGTCGGCTCCACGTTCTCCCCTTTTCGACGCCCCTTGCGTCTTTCCTACTCGGCGTCCCCCTGGGAGGCTGCGCCCTGCGCCTCGGCCCAACCCCGAACCCGCGACGCCAAACCCACCAAGGAACCCACCCTCACGTCGGCGGTACGCTGAGACAGCCAATCGAGGAACTTCGAATGGGCGGTTGCGTCGATCCCGAAATCCCCTTCGCCGATGCCCCCGAAGACCAGCACGATCCAGCCTTGGGTTCGTTCGGCCTCCTGCACCGCTCGGATGATCTCCTCTGCGGTATGGGAGTGGGTCTCGTACCGAAACAGCATTCCCAGATCGGGGCGGGACCGGTCGTTGATCCCCTCGATCGCCCCTCGCGCTACGCCGAAGAGCCTTCGAACGATGGGTTCGTAGGAAGTTGCGCCGTGGTCATGGGGGGCCTTGAGGCAGCCGCGCTCGGGGCCTGGATAAGCAAACGGAAAGTCGCTTTGCCGGTAGATGAGCTCGGTAAACAGCTTTCGGCACGACCTCAACTCGTATTCGACCATGTCCAAAGTCCAATTCGGGAGGTTCCCGAAGGGGTCGGTCGACTTGAACAGCGGGTGACAGCCGAGGTCGATACCCTCGTCGGCGACGGCTCGCCAGGCGGTCGCCCGCTCCACAAGGTCCTCTGGAGCGCCGAAAAACGTGGCGGGAAGGCTCCGGGCCTTAAGCTCCGGGACGGCCACCTCTACGTGGGAGTGAAGCAGCCCATCGTAGGTCAAAGACACCCAGCAAGCGGGTTCGTCGCCTGGAGTCGGGGCGGGCGGAGTGGCGCTCATATCCCGTACTCCGCCCAGCAAGAAGGGGTTTCCCAAACGCGAACTCGTTCAAGCCTCACGCCGCCTGGCGGAATTCGGTAATGCGGTCCTCCTTCTTCGGGGCTGGCGTAGCCCTCCATGAGAATGCAAGCGATCTGCTCGAACAGCCTCCGCGCCATCGCCTCCGTCGTGGGTTCTTCGTTTTCAAAAAGGAGCAGGCCCTCTCCGAACTGGCTGAGCAGCGGGCCGATTCGCGGGTCGCTGGAATTGACCGCGAGCGAGTGATCCAACTTGTCGATCACGCTTTCGAGCGCGAGTTTGAGAACCTTGAAATCGACCACCATGCCGTTGGCGTCGAGGCGGTCGGAGGTCACGACGACTTCGATGGTGCGGGTGTGGCCGTGCGGGAACCGGCATCTTTCAGGATGTTGGCTCAACATGTGGCCGCTTTCGACCGTAAATCGGCGGCACACTCGATAACTCGGCACGGAACCAGTTTACAACTTTGCCAAGAAGGAACCCAAGGGGAGCCGGAGAACCTCAAGACACAACGCCCATGTCACAAGGACCGCTTTCGCGAATCTCCCGAATCTCCTCGGCCCAGAGTTGCAGGATTTCCAGTTATGACCGGTCTGGAGGCAACGCCGACTACATCAAGATCGCCTCCGGGGAGACGGCGACCCTCGCCGAGATCGAGGGCGCTGGAATCATCCGGCATATATGGATTACGGTCAGCTCGGGCGACCCTCTCCACCGGCGAAACCTCGTTTTGCGAATGTACTGGGACGGCCAAGAGCATCCCAGCGTCGAATCCCCCCTGGGCGAGTTTTTCGGGCAGGGATGGGGTCTGAAGTACAACTTCGTCTCGCTGCCACTCGCCGCGGCCCCTAAGGGCGGCAACGCGCTGGTGTGCTACTTCCCGATGCCGTTTGCCCATGGCGCAAGGGTCGAGGTGGAGAACCAGGGACCCGATGAGGTCGGCGCGTTCTATTACTACATTGACTTTGAGCGACTTCCCGAACTGCCCGAGGACGAAGGCAGGTTTCACGCTTGGTACAACCAAGAACTCACCGCGCCCGAGTCGGAACAGGGCGACATTGAGAACGAATGGGGCATCTTTCAGCGCAGCCCCAAGAACCCATCCGACAAGTTCAACTATCTGTTTTGCGAGTGCGAAGGGGCCGGGCACTTCGTGGGCGTCCATTACTACATCCACTGCCCAACGCCCATTTGGTATGGCGAAGGCGACGATATGTTCCTCGTCGACGGCGAGCCTTGGCCCGGATCGGCGCATGGAACGGGGACGGAGGACTATTTCAACCAAAGCTGGAGCCCGGACGAGCACTTCCTTCATCCCTACTTTGGGACTGCGCGCGCGCCAGGAAGACTCAACGAGAGCCCGCTCTTCGGCTGGTTAGGGCGGACTCATGTGTATCGCTTCCACCTGGAAGATCCGATCCGGTTCCAGAAGTCGCTCCGCGCCAGCATCGAGCACGGGCACGCGAACGTCCTGACGCTCGAACTCGCCAGCGTCGCTTATTGGTATCAGACGCTGCCCTCCCGGCGATTCCCCGAACTCGCTCCCGTGGCGAAACGCGCGCCGTTGCCAGAAATCGGAACGGTAGACGTGCATCGGTGGCGGGACGCCTGGCGCAAGTCGCGCGGCGGCGGCTTCTTATGGGGGAACGAAAAGGACTAACGGGGGCCCGCGGGCTGAATACGGTGCAACTCGAAGTAGCGAGTTGGGAACCCTACGTCGACTCGAACGAGCCGCGCGCCTTGTCGTTCGACTTGGCCTTTGACTTCGTCGGTGATCCGGCCCGCACGGGTGAAGACCAGGAGAGGCTCACGTCGTAGGGCGGGCCACAACAGACTTTCGACTCCCCGAACGTCCTTGCGGGCGTAAAACGCGAATGAAGGCAGCGAGGTCTCGTTGACTCGCAGGTCGGCGGGCGGCAGGTCGTTCCGCCGGGGAAGCTGGAAGTTGACGACGGGTTCGGGCCTGTTGCGGACGAACTCGGCGAATCGGTGGGCCTCCGCTTGGCCGCTGTAGTGGTAGTAGAAGATCGACAAGGAATTGACAAGGACCAACAACCCCACACTGAGCGCTCCCGTTCCCCACCGCCGCAGCTTCGACGATTCGACGGGTCCGTCGAGGCTCATTCGGATCCCCACTAGGATCGCCAAGAAAGGAACGGCAGGGACGATGTAGTGCGGAAGCTGGCTCGAACTCAGGGTGAACAGGATCAGGAGGATCAGGAAGGCGTGAGCGATATAGCGGCAGAATGCGGCCTCCTGAGGCAGGATCGCTGGACCTCCGGCGCAACGGCGGGGCCCTCGGGGCCAAGCGCGGAAGAGGTGGAACGACCACGGCGCAGCCGTAACTAAAATCACCACGGGGAAGAACAGAAGCTGCTGAATGCCGCCGGTCCTGTGAGCTTCGTCCGTTCCCATCAGGCGGCCCACGTTCTGATCGAGGATGAACTCGCCCACCAGCGCGCCCCCTTGCGAAAGGTACACGGGGAAGTACCACGCGGCGACGACCAGCGCGAAGAGGAGCGCGCCGGAAGGCCAGTAGCCCCGAAAAGAGGGTCGAAGGCTGGGTTCTCGAAAGTACGTGATGCCTGCTAACGCGGCGAAGACGACCACGAGGTAGGGCCCCTTCGCCAGCACGCCAAGGCCGAGGCAAACTGCGGTCACCAGCCGCCATCTTCGGTTGCCGATCAGCGATTCCCAGAAGCTGAGGAATGCGCCGGCCATGAGGAGAGTGAGCGGCGGATCGGCTAAGAGCATCCGGCTCACGGCCACAAAGAGAAGAGACGTTCCCAACACCACGAGGGTCCATCTGCCCGCTGCATCGGAGAAGCGCTTCGCAACATACTCGGCGCAAAGGACGAGCGTTCCGATCGAGCAAAGTACGCTTCCTAAGCGGGGGCCAAACGTGTCCCCGAGCAGAGCGACGAATGGCGCGTTCAGCCAGTACACCAGCACCGGCTTTTCCATCCACACTTCGCCTTCGATGCGAGGAATCATCCAATCGCCCGTTGCCAGCATCGTTCGGATTACAGAGGCATAAAGGCCCTCGTCGATGTCCATCAGCCCATAGAGCCAGAAGCCCGAAAGCGGAAGGATCGCGATCAGGTAGGCGAACAGCCACAGACGATGCCGGTAGTTCTCGGCCGAGACCGCCCGCTCCTCGGAAGAAGGCGAAGTCAAGCCGCTCCTCCGACGTTTCTGCGAATCAGATCGAGAGCGGCGGAGATGCTTCGAAGGCGGATCGTCTCGCGCGAGCCTGAAAGTCGCAGTTCTTCGACGGACTCTTCGAGAGGGCCTGAGAAGCCCACATAAACCAGGCCGACGGGCTTTTCGGGGCTCCCGCCGCCCGGTCCTGCGATCCCGGTGATCCCGACCCCGATGTCTGCGCCGGTGAGTCGCCGGACGCCTTGCGCCATCTGTCGGGCGACGAGTTCTGAGACTGCGCCTTCCCTCGTCAGAACGTCCGCCTCAACTCCAAGGACTCCCACCTTGACCTCATTGGCGTAGGACACCACCCCTCCCAGAAACACCTCAGACGAGCCTGGGACCGAGGTGAGGCGATAGGCGAGGCCCCCGCCCGTACAGCTTTCGGCAACCGCCAAAGTGAGCCCGCGGCGGCGAAGAAGCTCCAACACCGTCTGTTCGAGGGTGTCGGAGTCTGCGCCGAACACCGCCTCGCCCAGCCGACGCCGAACCTCGGATTCGACGGGCGCGATCAACGCGCGCGCCTCTTCAGTGGATTCCGCGCGAGCCGTGATCCGAAGCTGCACCTCGCCGGGCTGGGCATAGGGCGCGACCGAAGGGTTCGCCAGATGCAGCAGGTCGCGGATACGCTCTTCCGCGAGGCTCTCCCCCATTCCGGCGACGCGCAGGGTGCGGGATACGAACACTTCGCCCGTCCTCAACCCGCCCAAGAACTCCCGCAGGGGCCCCTCGACCATCGGGACGAACTCGTTGCGAGGTCCCGGCAAGCTGATGATGCCCTGCTCGCCCTTCCGAACGGCGAACCCTGGCGCGGTGCCGTTGAGGTTCTCCAGAAGCGCGGCGTCTTGAGGGAAGAGGGCTTGACGCGCTTGAGAGTCGGTCCAAGGCGCCTTCCTCTGGGCAAACCTCTGCCGCAGAGCGGCTTCGACGTCGGGATGAAGGTGGAGCGGCAGGTCCAGCGCTTCGGCCACACACTCCCTGGTGAGGTCATCCTCCGTGGGGCCGAGTCCCCCGATCGTGATCACCCAGTCGGACCTCGAGAGCGCGAGCCGAAGGGCGTCGAGGATTCGGCCTTTGTTGTCCCCGACGGTTTGGCGATGGCGATGGACGATGCCGAACTCGGGGAACAGCTGGCCGAGGGTCGCCGCGTGGGTGTCCACGGTTTGCCCCATAAGGAGTTCGGTGCCAATCGATACGATCTCAACGGTCATGAATCGTTCCTACGGGACGGGATCGAGGAGCGACTTCAGGCACTCCAAGTTGACCTTGTGCATCGTTTCGGCGTCGGGCGTTTCGAGAAGGATCGGAACCTCGATCCAGCGGGGGTCGTTGACGAGAAGCCGAAACGCCTCGATCCCGATTTCGCCTTCGCCGATGTGGGCGTGGCGGTCGACTCGGCTCCCCAGACCCTTCTTCGAGTCGTTCGCATGAATCGCCTTTACGCGGTCGAGGCCGACCCATCGCTCCAACTCGGAGAACGTCGCTTCGTACGATTCTCGGTCCCGGAGGTCGTAACCCGCGGCGAACAGGTGGCACGTATCCAGGCACACGCCCAATCGGGGATGGCCCTGGAGCGATTCTATGAGCGTGGCGAGATGCTCAAACCGGTAGTTGAGGGCGCTGCCTTGTCCGGCGGTGGTTTCCATGAGGAGCGTCACAGAGTCGGAAGTTTCCTCAAAAACGCGCCGCGCACCTTCGGCAACCGCTTGCAGCCCGGCCTCTTCTCCTGCGCCGAGATGGCTTCCCATGTGCGAGACCACCCACCGGATCCCCAACCTCGCGCATCGCTCGACCTCCGCCTTGAGTCCCTCAATGCTCTTCGCCCGAATCTCGTCGTTCGTCGCGCAGAGGTTCACCAGGTACGAATCATGGCTCACCACGCAATCGATGCCCGTTGCGGCTTGAGCCTGCTGAAACCGTTCGACGGCCTCGTCGGCCATCGGCTTGGCCTTCCACTGCTGTGGGCTCGAGGTGAACACCTGCACCGCCGTGCAACCGATCTCCCGGCCTCGCTGGAGAGCTAGACGAAGCCCCCCTGAAGTCGGCATGTGCGCCCCGATCCATCGCGCTGACATAGGCCCCAGGTTACCGCGCTAACCGGCCGTTTGGAGTTCAACGCCGAGCCACTCAGCCACCCTCCGGCCAACCTCCGAGAACCCGGGCAAGTCGCCGTAGTCGTGGGAGGAGCGCCCCTTCGAGACAAAGCAGCCAGGAACGTATTCCCTCGTATGATCGGTGGACTCGTCGGTCGGGTCGTTGCCGTGGTCGGCTGTGAGGATGAGAAGGTCGTCGGGCGCAAGCTCTTCGAGAAGGGGAGCGAGCACATCGCAGTCGAATTCTTCAAGGCAGCGAGCGAACCCTACGGGATCGTTTCGATGGCCATAGAGCATGTCGAAATCTTCGAAATTCGCAAAGAGAAACCTCGCATCGGTGCGCAGGGCTTCGAAGAGCGCGCGGCGGTGCTCGTGATTCGATTGAGTGCGTTCGACGGCGCGGAACCCCCTCCCGGTGAACAACTCGGGGACGACGCCAATTCCGTAAACGTCCCCGAGGAGGTCCACGAGGTTTTCGGGCGGTGGAACGGGGAAGTCCTTGCGGCGCTCCGTGCGCTGAAATCCGGCCTCCGGGTCTCCGACGAACGGCCTGGCGATCACCCTTTGCACGTTGTTCGGTTCGACGCATAGCTCGCGGGCCGCGTGGCAATACTCATAAAGCCGCTCGACCGGCACGACGGCCTCGTGGCAGGCGATTTGGAACACGCTGTCGGCGCTCGTATAGACGATAGGAAATCCCGTGTCCATGTGGGTACTTCCCAAATCGTCGATGATCTTCGTTCCGCTTGCGGGCCGGTTGCCGAGAGTTTGAGTTTCGATCCGGCGTTCAAAGGCCTTGATCAGTGAAATCGGGAACCCGTTTGGATAGGTGGGAAAGGGATGGGGGAGTACGATTCCCATCATCTCCCAATGGCCCACTACGGAGTCCTTGCCGCCCTTGCTGAGGGGCTGGAGCCTTCCATACTCGACGCCCCATCCTTGCCGCAAGCCCGCGCCCGGGTCGGGCGATGCGATGCCCGCCGCCGCAAGGAAACCGCACGAAGCAAGGGCGGGCGTCTGAAATCCTCCGACCGCCTCAAAGGTATGGAGCAGGGTCGAAGGCTCGCCCGGATCGCCAAACTCCTTCGCATCGGGAGCGACGCCTGCGCCGCACCCATCCAAAACCACCACGATCGCGCGCTTCACAGGAGGGTTATAGCCGGTTTTCCATCTCGAGCCTAGGGCGCTTAGGGGGAGGACGCCGCGCCGGCAGCAGCGGGATGAACGAACGTCGGCTCGTAAACGCTTTCTGCGATGCCGAATTCCTTGAGCAAGGACCCGTAGAGCTGCAGCCCCTCAACCTCTCTCTCGCCCAATTCGTAGCGCATCGTTTCTCCGAGATAACGCTGGCAGGTTTCGAGGTCCCAACCCGAGGATTCAGCCGCTTGGAGGCAGACTTGAGAGAAGTTCGCTTGCGACCACCGAAACGCTTCTTCGAGGTACGCCGCAAGTTCGGGCGCCAGGTCCTCGTCGCCGACCCACAGCGCCCATACGAAGGGGAGCCCGGTCGCGCGCGTCCACTCCTCGCCGAGATCGAGTTCCACGACGCCTTCCGAACTCTCGGAAAGCCCCTTGTCGCCGATCAGGACGGCCGCATCGTGTGTTGAGAGCATCGCCGGGAGGTCCGGCTGGCAGAGCTCCGTGCGCGGAGCAACCCCATATCCGCGCTGGAGTAACAGACGGGCCAAGGCGTTGCTCGTCATCGAACTGGCGTCGAGGGCGAGGCTCGCGATTTCAGCGATCGGGGTCTTCGAGAACAACCGAACGCTCGCTGCGGGTCCCAAGCTGCCGATGCAAACTCCAGCGACGGCCCTTCGATCGGGTTGCGTCAGCAGGTCGATGCTGGACACCAAGATCGCATCTACCGCCCCGTCGTCCAGTCGCCGAGGAAGTCTGCTCGGAAGGTCGTACTCCACCGCAACCGGGCTGTCTTCGCCCAGGCTTTCAAACCAAGCCACGAGCGGCCTCGCGTTCACGAAAGGAACCGAACCGACGCGAAAGCGCATGGCCCATTGTACGCTTTGGGGATTGGGGTCCGCAGGATCGCCCTAATCGGGCAGACTCAAGACCTCGCTTGAAGTGACGCCCTGCCCAGGCTCCCAAACGAGCCGCCTCACGTGGCGTGCGTGGCTTCCCACATGGGAGATTGGGACCTGGCCTATCCGCTCGGGGGTTTCGAGGAGGGCGTGCGTGTGGCCTCCGAGAATGAGGTCGATTCGGGGTTCAGCGGCGGCAAGCTCGCGGTCGGCGGCGAGCCCGATATGGGTGAGCGCGATCAGCAGATCCGATTCGCCCCGGAGGATCTCGACCTGAGCCTGAGCGGCCGGTAACGGCGCGTCCCACAACAAGCCGCTTGCTACCGAAGAGGCCATCGAGCGCGTCACCATAGGAACCATCACCCCCAAGACCGCGACCCGCACCCCTCCGACCTCGAAGGCCGTGCTTGCGGGCAAGAAGGGGCGCCCGTCTTTGTACCTTACGTTCGCGCACAAAACCGGGTGCTTTGCGCCCCGGAGCTTGGATTGGAAGGCGGTCGGGATCGGGTGGGACTCCCTGTTGCCGGGGACGCTCGCGTCGCAGTCTGCTTGGTGGAGAAGCGCCCAACCCGGGTCGGCCGTCGCAGAGAAACCGAGATTGCCCGAGCGAACCAAGTCTCCCGTATCGAAGTACAGGCTGGGCGAGTGAGCGCGGCGCAGTTCCGCGAGGAACCGGGCTTTCGCCAGGTTGAGCTTGCCGTGGAAGTCGCTCGTGTGGAAGATGTGCAGCTTCACAGGGCCGGGGCGAACCGCTAGTTGTGGATGCGGCCGCTAATGAAGTCCAACAAGAGCATCAGCGCCATGAACGAGATGCCCAGGCCCAAGATGATGCGGGACATGAGGTCTTCGAAGTTGGCCTTTCCTCGGAAGGTTGTGCGGATCCCGCTCCCGCCGGACATCGCGTCCCCCTTGCCCGTAACGAACACGAGCACTGCGAACAGCGCCGCAACGATGATTGCGATTGCGATTCCGATTCGATAAACGACGTCCACCGTTTGAGTTCCAACTTCCGTAGTTCGGAGGTCGCAGTATACCTATAGCTCGATCGCAATCCCGAACTGAGCCAAGATCAACCGTCCTAGAACGAACGCCAAGGTTGCGCCCGCCGAAACTTGGAGCAGCCCGCTCATGAGCAGCCTCCGAAAGGCGCTCGTAGGCTCATATCCGGTCTCGCGGTAGGTCTTGAGGAGCGCCTGAGCGACGGCGATCCCGTTGGCGATTTGTCTTCGGTTGGGGGGCTTGGTCGTCACAAAGAACTGGGCGAGATTCCCCAGAGGTTTCCAAAAGAACAACGTGACGATTGCAGCCGTTACAAGCCGGATTTCGAAGTTCTGAACCCAAGGCGCGCCGGCGATCCCGACGAGGAGACTGAGCCCGACCGCCAGGTTGGTCCCACATCGCGGGTGGACGCGCGGCATTCGTGCGACGACTTCAGGCTCCAAGGGCTCGGAGCGTTCGAGGGCGTGAACGACCTTGTGCTCGGCGGCGTGAGTGCCCGCAAGCGGAAGGGACCGAAGGCCCAAGAGAAACAGAGCCACGGGCAAGCCCTGATAAAAAGTGTCCCGCCAGAAAAGGGGCAAGTGATATGCCTTCACCCAGGAACCCAGCGACTCCGTTGCGAGCACGGCGACGAGGAACAACCCGAAGAGCAACGCACCCGTCGCCACGAGCGCAAGGTCGTTAGCTCCGGCTCGAATCGAACCGGTCGTCAGATAAATCCCGAATGGCGTCGCCATCCCTCCCACCACGGGGGGGCGCGCGTGGGTCGCCGGTTTCGGTCCGAAATCAGTGACGGACACCATGCCGATCACGCGCGCGTCAGCGTCGACGACCAGCCACTCGGTTTGCCGGCTGGAGGACATCAGGCGCAGGGCCTCCGCTCCCGTGAGGTGTCCCTGAAGGGTTCGAGGAGAGGGTTCGAGCGCCTCACGCACAGAGCCAGTGAAGGCGATCCCGCGTTCAAGGGCTCGAAGCACGTCGCCTCGGGAAATCGAACCTATGAGAACCGACTCATCGACGACGGGCAAAACGCCAAACGGCGTCTCGCGCAAGAGAGCGGTGGCCCGGGCCAGCGAGTCGTTGGGGAGCAAGATCGGACAGGCGCGGGCAATTGCCGTGAGAGGTAGCTGAAAGGGGTCCGGGGGCATCGAACTTGCGCATTGTACTTCTTTCGACAACCAGAAGCGGCCTGCCATCGAACGCCCGTTTACCTGCGTCTTAGTATCGGAACCTCAAGTACCTGTGAAACGGATCGGAGTCATTACGAGCGGGGGCGACGCCCCGGGGATGAATGCCGCATTGCGAGCGGTCGTTCGGACCGCCTTGCGTCGTGGCGTGCAGGTGACCGGTTTCTTGCGGGGCTATGAGGGGATGGTCAACAACGAGCCGATCGCGCTCGACTCGCAATCGGTGGGAGGGATCATCTCTCGCGGCGGCACGATTCTGCGCTCGGCTCGCAGCAAGGAGTTTCGCGAGATCGAGGGCCGCAAGAAGGCCATGGCGAACCTCCGGGCCGCGGACGTAGATGGGTTGGTAGTGATCGGAGGCGATGGGTCTCTCGCGGGGGCTCTGCGCTTGAAAGAGGAGTTCGACCTGCCCGTGATGGGGGTTCCCGCGTCCATCGACAACGACATTCCCGGAACCGACTACTCGATCGGGTTTATTACGGCCGTCAACACCGCGATCGAAGCGATCGACCGCGTCCGCGATACCGCCTATTCGCATGAGAGGGTGTTCGTGATCGAGGTGATGGGGCGAAAAAACGGCTTCATCGCTCTTGAAGCGGGCCTGGCGGGCGGGGCGGAGGCGATCTTGATTCCCGAAGTCCCTTACTCGCTTGCGGAGGTCTGCGGAGAGCTTCAAAAGGCGGCCGAACGGGGCAAGAGAAGCTGCATCGTCGTCGTGGCGGAAGGGGCCGCTCGGGCCGTGGACGTTCGAGACTTTATTGAGCGACACACCGGCGCGGAGGCTCGATACCTCGTGTTGGGACACATGCAGCGCGGCGGGAGCCCTACGGCGCTCGATCGGGTTCTGGCCTTGCGGCTGGGATCGTTCGCCGCCCACCGCCTGATCGGCGGGTTCTCGGGCGAAATGGCGGGCGTGGATGGTGGACGGCTCGTTTCCCACCCTTTGTCCTATGTCTTCAGTTCGTCGCGAACCATCGACCCCGAGAGGCTCCTCTTAGCCAGTACAATGGCGCAGTAACGAGGAGGGCTCGTTCGCGCCAAGGGGGAAGAACCGAATGATCGTCACAGTTACGCCGAATCCCAGCATCGACCGGACGGTGTTTGTGGACACGATCCGACAGCGCGAAGTGAATCGTGTGCTTGCGACGGAAACCGATGCGGGCGGTAAGGGAGTTAACGTCGCCCGGGTCGCCAAGGAGATGGGGGCAAATGTGGTCGCAACGGGGTTTCTCGCCGGGTCACCGGGGCAATTCGTGCGCAACGTGCTCGACAGGGAAGGCGTACGGCATCAGTTCGTCGAGATTCCCGGCGAGACTCGCGTGAACATCTTCGTCGAGCAGAGGCTCGGAAGCGGGCCGCCTACCTCGTTTAACGAGGAGGGTCCTGAGGTTGCGTCCGAGGCCTGGCAGTCTCTCCTTGGTAAGGTTCGCGAACTGGCCGCAGGTGCGGGCTGGGCGACGCTTGGGGGCTCGGTTCCTCCGGGTCTGAACGAGGAGTCCTACGTCGAGGTTCTGGAGGCGATGCGCGCGGCAGGGTGTAAGGTCGTCATCGACGCCGATAGTACGGTGTTGCGGCGCTCTGTGAAGTTTCGTCCGGACCTCGTCAAGCCGAACGCATCCGAGGCACAAAGCCTTCTCGGCGAGCGGATGAGCACCCTGCGGGAAGCTCTCAAAGGCGCGCAAATGCTGCATGACTCCGGCATCGGGATCGCCATCGTCAGCCGAGGGGCCGCCGGCGCGGCTCTGGCTTGCTCAGAAGGGCTGTTTCACGGGTTCCCTCCGAGGGTCGAGGCGAACAGCACCATCGGCAGCGGGGACTCGATGATCGGCGCGATGCTGTGGGCGCTCGAAGCGGGGAAGTCGACGGTGGAGGCTTTCGCTTGGGGAATCGCAGCGGGCGCAGCGACGGCCACGACGAGCGGCTCCGAGATCGCCCGCAAGCCCATGGTCGACGAACTGATCCGTCAAGTGCGAGTCGAGAAGCACGCCGCTCCTTAGCGCCCTTCCGCGCTCGTCTCAATGGCAACGACGATTCGGTGCATAATGGAGGCATAGCCTTCGAGCGCTAGGAAAGGTGTCATAAGGAATGTCATCAGAAGTTATGAGCAAGCAAGAGATTCTCGATCGCGTGAAGAAAGTCGTCGTCGAAAAGCTGGGTGTGAACGAAGACGAGGTCAAAGAGACGTCGTCGTTCCAGGAAGACCTCGGCGCGGATTCGCTCGATACCGTGGAGTTGGTCATGGGACTCGAAACCGAGTTCGATATCGAGATCCCAGACGATGATGTGAACTCGATGCGAACGGTAGGCGACGCAGTCGAATACATCGCTTCGAAGCTCAAATGACCGAGGCCTTTAGGCCCTCAGGGCGGGTCGTCGTCACTGGCCTAGGGGCCATTACTCCCCTCGGGTCGGGAACGGATCGCTTCTGGCCGCGAATGCTCAAGGGCGAGAGCGGTGTTCGCCGCGTGACCCGGTTCGACGTCTCGGACTTCCCCACTCAAATCGCCGCCGAGATCGACGACTTCAATCCTGAAGATTGGCTGGATCGGAAGGAAGCTCGGCGAGTCGACCGGTTCATTTCGCTGGCCGTCGGCGCTGCCACAATGGCGCTGCAAGACTCCGCTCTGCCGACCGAAGGCGAGATCGCCGAGCACATCGGGGTGCTGGTGGGTTCGGGAATCGGGGGACTGACCTTCCTCGAAGAGCAGATTGAGCGCCTCAAAGAAGGGGGTCCTTCGAAGGTTTCTCCGTTTACGGTCCCTTACATGATCCCCGACATGGCTTCGGGCATGATTTCGATTCGGCACGGCCTCAAAGGCCCCAACTCCTGCGCGGTGACGGCTTGCTCGACCGGCGCCAACTCCCTCGGCGACGCCTATCATATCGTCAAGCGAGGGGATGCGGTCGCTATGGTTGCCGGCGGGTCGGAGGCCCCGATCAACGCTACGGGTATGGCGGCGTTTTGCGCTGCCCGCGCCATGAGTTGCCGAAACGACGAGCCGGAACGGGCCTCACGTCCGTTCGACAACGACCGCGATGGGTTCGTCATGGGAGAGTGCGCGGCGGCGCTGATTCTCGAAGACTTCGAGTTCGCAAGGTCGCGGAACGCCCGGATCTACGCCGAAATCGTGGGCTACGGGATGAGCGGAGACGCCTTTCATGTGACGCAGCCCGACCCCAACGGGGACGGCGCCTACCGTTCGATGAAGATCGCGCTCAAGCAGTCGGGCCGAACCGAGGATCAGGTGGGCTACATCAACGCCCACGGAACGTCGACGCCCTACAACGACCGATTGGAGACGCTCGCCATCAAGCGCCTGCTCGGCGATCACGCCTACAGCACGCCCATCAGCAGCACGAAGTCGATGATCGGCCATACGCTGGGCGCGGCGGGGGCAGTTGAGGCCCTGATCTGCATCTTGGCCATGAGGGACAGCGTCCTCCCTCCGACGATCAATTTGGAGACCCCAGACCCCGATTGCGATCTCGATTACGTGCCGAATCAGGCTCGGCAAGCTAAGGTGGACTTCGCGCTCTCGAACTCGTTTGGGTTCGGAGGGCACAACGTGACGCTGGCGCTCGCCAAGCCGGAGTGAGGGGCTTCGATGTCGAAGTTCGCTTTGGGCCGAGCGATCGAGGAGTTTTGCGAGGACCTCGCCGCCAAGCGCTCGCCGCACACGGTTCGGGCCTATCGCTGCGATCTCGAGCAGCTTCGCGCGGTCTTGGGCGATTCGGAGACCCCCACGCCCTCGTCGCTCTTGGCCTATCTTCGCCGGTTCGGCCTGACCGCGCGAACGAGGTCCCGCAAGCTCTCGACGCTCCGAACGTTCCTTCGATTCTGCCGGGACAGGGGATGGCTCGAGGACGATCCCTCTGAAACCCTTGAAGCCCCGGTTCAGCGAAAGCGGCTTCCGCGGGCCGTGGCCCGTGCCGACGCCGAACTGCTTCTCGATCAGCCGTCGCCGACCCTAACACCCCTTCGGGACCAAGCGCTTTTGGAGTTGATGTACTCGGCGGGCCTTCGGGTATCAGAGGTAGTGGGCATCGATTTGTCCGACCTTTCTGTTAAGGAGGGCACCGTCCGCGTGAAAGGCAAGGGCGCTAAGGAGAGGGTGGCGCTTTTCGGCGATCCCTGCCGCCGGGCCTTAGAAGCGTACATTCGGGAAGAACGGCGCGCATTGACAGAGGAGGCTGCGCTCTTCGTCAATGGACGGGGTAAGCGGCTAACCTCACGGACGGTGCAGAACGTGGTCAAGCGTTGGTGCCGCGCGGTGGGGCTCCCATGGGACATCAGTCCGCACTCGCTTCGGCACAGCTTCGCGACGCACCTGCTCGATGGGGGCGCAGATCTCAAGACCGTGCAACAACTCCTCGGGCATGAGAGCCTTGCCACCACGCAGATCTACACACACGTGAGCATCGAACGGCTCAAAGAGGCTGTCGACCGAGCGCACCCCAAGTCGAAGGGCGGCTGAGCGGGATAAGGCTTAGTTTGAGCTCCCTTTGAGCGGGGGTTAACGAGGTCCGGCGCACCGATCCCCATAACACCCGCGAGCAACCTCTTCAGACCCAGGTGCTGGCCCGCCGGAAAATCTTCGCGGTCACGGGCCGCCGAATGTGCGCGAACACGAAGTCCGGCCAGCCCGCCATGAAGTCGAGTTCGTAGCCGTCGGGAGGCGCGACGAGAACCAGCGGGATGCCCGCCGCGACCGGATGGCTCATCTTCGCTTCGGCGAAGCGCTCGTAGCCCGCAATCTTATGAGGTTCGTCGAGCGTCGTCAGCAGGTCGACGAACAGCAGGTCGGCGCCATCGCAAGAATCGAGCGCCTCGGGCCACGACGTGAAGTGCTCGAAGGAATCGGAAGGGTGAAACCCCTCCTTGGCTGCCGTCACCAACTCCGCGTCATCCGTGAGTAGAACGAACTTCATGTTCCTTGGCTTATCCGATCGCAAGGCCGCATTTGTTGCGGTCCAACGGACAGGATTGTACCTTTGGACCAAGTTCGAAGCGTTTCACAACGAGTTGGGAACGAACTCGCCGGGTTCGGCATTTCAGTATATGAAAATGTCAACAATTGCCGGTTCTGCACCTGGCGTCTTGACGCCGCCTACCGCCGAGGACTACGGCCGGTTCGAACGGATGATGAACGACACCCGTCGGCGCGCCTACAGCATGGCGCTGCAACTGACGAGAAACAAGTCGGACGCAGAGGACCTTTTGCAGGACACCTATTACAAGGCATGGCGAGGGTTCGAGTCGTATTCGCCGGAGCGGCCCTTCTTGAATTGGCTCCTGCGCATCATGCAGCGCGCTTATCTCGACACGCGCCGCCGCGACAACCCGATCCGCAAGGCGGAATCGCTGAACCAGATGGTCAGCCCCTCAGACGGCGAGGTGCAGGAACTCGCGATCCCCGACTCTCGACTGGCCCCCGACGACGAACTGTTTGAAAGTGAATACGCTTCGGAGGTTCGAGCCCTGATCAACGAGCTTCCCCATCTCTACCGCGAGGCGATCGAGATGTGCGACATCGAGGGCCTCAGCTACGCCGAGATCGCCGAAAGGCAGGGCACGACGATAGGGACCGTCCGCTCGCGGATTCATCGAGGGCGGAAGATCCTGCGCGACTGGGTCATTTCGCGCAGGCCTTCGCTGATCCCGAAGTAAGGGCTATTGGATCTGCGCCCGGACGCTCTTGAGGGATTCGGCCGAAGCCAACAACGCTTCACGCTCGGATTCTGAACAAACGGGCTCCAACACCGACCTTACGCCTGACCTCCCCAGGAAGGACGGCAGAGAAAGGCACACGCCGGAAATCCCCATGGCGCCCCTTTGCATCGAGCTGACCGGCAACGCTGCGCCTTGGTCGAGCGCGAGCGCGTGAACCACTTCCATGATCGAGACGCCGACCGCGCGCCCCGCCCCGCCCTTCAGCCGAATGACCTCCGCTCCCGACTTCTTGGTCGTATCAAAGAGGCCCTCCGCGATTTCGTCTGTAAAGCCGGGAAGGCTCCGCAAGGGCACGCCGTTGAGGGTCGCGGACGACCACATCGGAACCATCGAGTCGCCGTGCTCTCCGAGTATCAGAGCATGAACGTCCTTTGCGCCGACTCCGAAGTGATCGGCGAGCAGTGAGCGGAAGCGCGAGGTGTCGAGCACGGTTCCGAGCCCGATCACCTGTTTCTCGGGCAGGATTCCACTCTCAACCGCGAGTTGCGTGAGGATATCGACCGGGTTCGAGACCACGAGGACCGTGGCATCCGTAGGGAGTTCGACGCCTTTTAGGCTGCCGAGAATGGACTGAAACAGCCCCACGTTTCGGTTGATGAGTTCGAGCCTCGATTCGTCCGGCTTCCTTCGGAGCCCCGCCGTGATCACCACGCAATTGCTTCCGGCGACTTTGTCGTAGCCTCCGGAATCGATCTTTTGGCTAGCGGTAAGCGCCGAGCCGTGCCTGAGGTCGAGGGCTTCTCCCGCCGCGAGCTCCTCGTTCATGTCGACGAGGACGATTTCGCTGACGATGCCGCCCAGTTGAAGACAAAACGCGGCGTCCGAACCTACCCGCCCTCCACCGCCGATGATGCTGACCTTCATGGTCCAATTCCTCCTAGCAATTCCGCGCAACCCCGGAATAGCTTCATTATTGCATCGTGGGGGCCTTCTTGGCGGGGGTGCCTTAGGAGCGCGAAGCCGTTGCGCGCGCTTGCTCGGATCGGAGGCGGGCCTCGGCGGCATCGACGACGTTGGCGAGGAGGCTCGCCACAGTCATCGGGCCCACTCCACCGGGTACCGGCGTGAGGAAGGAAGCCCTTTTGGCCGCCGTTTCGAACTCCACATCGCCCACGTCCGTCGCGCGGCCCTCGACCTTGTTGTAGCCTGCGTCCAACACCACGACCCCCGGCTTCAGCCAGTCGCCCTTGACGAATTCAGGTCTGCCGACGGCGGCGACGAGGATGTCGGCAGTTCGGCAGAGGTCGGGAAGGTCGCGGGTCCGGCTATGGGCGATGGTGACGGTCGCATTCCTTTCGAGCAGCATGAGCGCGGCGGGCTTTCCCAAGATGACGCTGCGCCCGATCACGACCGCAGTCCTGCCCGTGCAGTCGATGTCATAGGCATCGAGCATCCTCATCATCCCGAGGGGGGTCGCGCAACGGAAGCCGGGCGCACCCGCCACCAGCCGCCCCAGCGACTCCGGGGTGATCCCGTCGACGTCCTTCTTGGCCCCGAGTTCGAGTAGCGCCTCCGACTCGTCGAGTTGGGAGGGCAATGGATGTTGAATCAGGATTCCGTGGACGGATTCGTCGGCGTTCCACTCCCTGATCTTTTCCAGAAGCTCCGACTGTGAGGTGGCCTCTCCGACGGAGTACGTACCGCTCTCAATCCCCATCGCTTCGGCCCACTTCGTCTTCATGCGAACGTAGGCCAAGCTCGCCGGGTCTTGAGACGCCACAAGGACCTCGAGTCGAGGCCGGATTCCGGCGGCGGACAGCGCGCTGACCCTTTCGGCGAGCTGGGCGCGCAGTTGGGTGGAAAGTGATTTCCCGTCGATGAGAGTTGCAGACATCAAGATTCCTCGGTGCGAATGAGCCACTTGGAGACTCGTTCGAGATCTCTTACCTGTCCGGAGCCCTCTTCCACCATGATCTCCTCCGCTTCGGGTTCCGTTGGGTCTGGAGGAGTCGACTCTTCCGGGGTTTCTTCGGGGTCGGGGGAGTCCAGCCGGTATCTCGCGGGCCCGCGCAGCACCGCCGCAAGAACGCCGTTCACGAACTTGCCGCTCTCCGCCGAGCCGAACTTCTTCGCAATCTCGACGGCCTCGGAAACGCTCACGATCGCAGGAATGTCAGATCGGTGGAAAAGCTCATAGGTGGAGAGTTCCAAGACTGCGCGATCCGTCATCGACAGCCGCCCCAACTCCCAATCGACCAAGAACCTCGATAGAGTGGCGTCGATCTCTTCGCGCCGAGCCAAAATGCCCCGCAAGCATTCGTCCGCGTACACCTTGAGATCGGAGTCGAGTTGGGGAAGCTCCCGGATGCCCTCCGCGGCTTCGTCCAAAGTACACCGCCCCACGTCCATCGAATACAGCGCTTGGATCACCGCCTGACGAGCTTGTCTGCGGCTCTTATGACTCAACAGGCACCTCAGAGAGAAACGCCGGGACGAACCCCGTGTCGATCTCGCCTGACTGGAATCTTGAGTCGGCGCAGAGTTCCCTAAGGAACGGAATGTTGGTGCGAATGCCCTCGACTTCGAATTCGTGCAGGGCGGAAAGCAGCTTGGCGACCGCTGCCGGACGATCGCGGTCGGTGACGATCAACTTGGCGATCATCGGGTCGTAATAGGGCGAGATCGTAAACCCTGCGTAGGCGTGCGTATCGAGTCGGACCCCCCTTCCTCCCGGCGCGAGCCACTTGGTGATGCGACCCGTGCTGGGATGGAAATCTCTCGAGGGGTCCTGCGCGGTGATGCGGGCCTCGATCGAATGTCCTTTGAGTTGAATGTCCTCCTGCCGGAAAGGGAGCGGCTCACCGCTGGCCACAAGCAGCATCGTCCGAACCAGGTCGATGCCCGTGACCTCTTCCGTGACCGGGTGCTCGACCTGGAGCCTGGTGTTCATTTCGAGGAAGTAGAACTGCCCTTCTGGGTCCACGAGGAACTCGACCGTTCCCGCGTTTTGGTAGCCCACGGACCACGCCACCCGCACTGCGGCCTCACCCATCGTTCGCCTAAGATCGTGGGGCATCGCCGCAAAAGGAGCCTCCTCGACGATCTTTTGATGGCGCAGGTTCTGCACGGAGCATTCCCTTTCGCCGAGGTACACGAGGTTGCCGTGGGAGTCTCCCATGACTTGGAACTCAACGTGCCTCGGCGAAGAGACGAACTTCTCGACGAGCATTTCGCCCGAACCGAAACTGGCTTGCGCCTCTGCGACGGCCGTCGGCCATGCGCTGGTCAATTCGTCCGGCGAGCCCACCTTTCGAATCCCCCTGCCTCCACCGCCAGCCACCGCCTTCAGGAGGACCGGGTATCCGATCTGATCGGCGACCTTCAGCGCCTCACCCTCTCCGCTCACAGGCCCTTCAGAGCCGGGAACCACTGGGCAGTTGGACTCAATCGCGGCCTTCTTGGCTCGCGCTTTGTCTCCCATCGCGTTGATCGCCGACGCTGGGGGGCCGATGAAGGTAATCCCCAGGGACTCGAGCGCTTCGGCGAACGAGGCCCTCTCGCTGAAGTAGCCGTAGCCTGGGTGCACGGCTTCGGCCCCTGATATCTGGGCGGCCATCAGCACGTTCGCGAGGTTGAGATACGAATCGGAGTTGGCTCCCGCGCCGATGCAGATAGCCTCATCGGCGATCTGGACATGCAGACTGTCTTGGTCCGCTTGGGAATAAATGGCGACCGACCGAATCCCCATCTCACGACATGCGCGGATGACTCGGCAGGCGATCTCGCCCCGATTCGCGATCAAGACCTTTTGAAACATCAGTACTTTCCGTGTCCTGGGTGAGGGCACTTGACCTTTCCGGTCTCGGAGCTATATTCGTAGGGCTCGCTTCCGATCGGGCACGTTTCGAAGTCGCGGCCCAACCTCATGGCTTCGATGCTCGAGGGAAAGGTCCCGTCGACGGTCTCACCGAGTTGGACCGCCTGCCGAATCTGCATCAGTTGTTGCTTGCATTCGGTGTCGCGAGCTTTCATGAGCGCGGCCCCCACCGTCGTTTGTCCCTTGCCGTCGGGGCGAGCGGAAGTCGAGCCGGTTCCCGAGCCGACGAAGTACACCACCGCCAAGATCGAGATGATCACGAGCACGATCATCGTCGCCACCAAAGTCTGTCCGCGCTGTCGCCTCATTTCACTTCCTCATTCACAACGGATGTAGGCCAGCACCTGGCCAAACTGCACGGCGTCTCCGTGGGAGACGGCGACGGTCTCCAGGACTCCCCCGCAGGGGCTGGGAACGTCGTTCGCGATGCCAAGAGCCGCGACCGCTGCGACAATCTCCCCCTCTTCGACTTCGAGCCCCGCGCGGAACGTTTCGTTCGTGTCTCGGAAAAATCCGACGCAGGGAGCCGTGAGGGGCACTCGACCGTCCGACGGTTCCGCTTCGGGAGCCTGAAACTGCGCCTGCTTCTTCGGGTGATGGTTCGAAGGGCGGGAAGGACCCAATCGAGCCTCGAACTCGACATCGCCGAATTCCAACTCGACCTCCGTAATTCCGCGACTCCGGGCTATCCGCAGAACGCGGCGGACTGGGTCCAACCCTTCGGTATCCATTCCCCTAGATTCTACCAGCCCCCCGGTTCGGATTCGAGAGCTATAGCAGGATTGCTTGGTCTGCGCCGAGATTCGATATGGAATCCGTCGTTTAGGCGAGCGCAGCGGGAGGTCGTTCCAAGGGGCGGCAGAAGGCTGCGGGCGGCTTGGGGGAGCAAAAGTGAAGACAGCAGCGGAGCACACGACGCGAGAGAAACTCGATCGCGCCTCTTCGACTGACGGGTACGGAACATCGCGGAAAGACGGAGGCCTCGGGTTTGCGCCGAGGCGAGGCGAGCCGACGAAGTCATCGATGTGGAGTCTTGCGATGGAGTGCTGGCGAAGCCACTCCGCGCTGTTAGTCGCGACAGAGGAGATCGATGAGCGTCAAGCAGCCCACACTAGCTGAGATCGTTGAGAGCGTCACCGAGTTGCCGGCGATGCCCCATGTGACTATGGCCGTGCTTCGGGAGGCCGACTCGGAAGACGGGTCCGCCCGAAGACTCGCCGACCAACTGAGCCAGGACCAAGCCCTTGCCGTGAGGGTTTTGCGCCTCTCCAACAGCGCCTTTTATGGACTTCCGCGTACTGTATCTGAAATCCCCGAAGCCGTTGTGGTCTTGGGGACGAGAGCGATTCGCAGCCTGGCGCTTGTTGCCTCGACCTATCCGTGGCTTTCGAAGTCGTTGGGAAGCTATGGCGTCGCGGCGAACACGCTTTGGCGGCACTCCTTCGGCGTCGGAATCTGCTCGAAGCTCGTCTCTCAGCGCGCCGACGTCGCCCAGCCCGACACTGCGTTCGCAGGGGGGCTGCTGCACGATATCGGTAAGGTCGTAATGGGCATGTGGCTCGACCGGCATTCCATCGATTTGGAGCGGATCGCCGTCTCGGAACTGCTGACCTTCGACCAGGTGGAAAGCAAGCTCTTTGGATTCAACCACGCCGATGTGGGAGCGGCTCTCGCCAAGGCATGGAACCTCCCCGGGGTCCTCGTCGAAGCGATTGGGCATCACCACCCGCACCCTGATTCGGATTCGGAGGCAGTTCCCGACACGTTCTCTGATGTCATTCGGGTCGCCGACGCGATCGCGTACCGCCAGGGTCTCGATATGGGCATTCTTGGCTACCCTCGGCCGTTCGATGGGGATTCGGTCGAGCGCCTAAACCTTACGGGCGATCAGATCGAGGACATCGGGTCGGAGTTCGCATCGCGCTTCGAGGAACACCAGCGGTTGTTCGAGCGGTCGACCGCGGCCGCCTGAAGCGACAGAGGCCTTTGCCCTACGCCGCAACCCCCGACATCTGCCATCGTATAGCCAACGATGGCCGAACGAAAGGTTTTGACCGGACTCAGCGCCGAGGCGTTCATCGCCGAAACGGACCGGGTCGCCCTGCGAGCTTTGCAAAAGGTCCCGCTTCTTCCGAAGGTGGTCCAGAAGTTCTATGAGTTGGGGATCGACCGCTGGATGTACTGCTGGAATATGGCGCAGTCTGTGCGTTGTGGGCCCCGACAGTTCAAGACGCTCTATGACATCCTGCGCGAGTCGTGCGAAGTGCTCGATATGCCCGAGCCCGAGCTTTATGTCACCAGCAACCCTTTCCCGAACGCCTTCGCAGGGGGAGTCGAGCGCCCTTACATCACGCTGCGCTCCTCGCTGATCGACACGCTTTCGGACGAACAACTGTATCACCTCATCGGTCACGAACTGGGCCACGTCAAGGCCGGGCATGTTCTGTACAAGTCCGTAGCTTCGATCCTGATCCCGCTGCTGGAACTTGTGGGAAGGCGCACCTTTGGCCTGGGGGACGTGGCAAGCATAGGGTTGATGCTCGCGTTCTACGAGTGGTCTCGGCAGGCCGAAGTCACCGCCGACCGCGCCGGGCTTCTCGTTTCTCAGTCCCTCGATACCTCCATCGACGCGAACCTTTCTCTGACCGCGGGCCCAAGCCGGCTGAAGCACGAACTCAACCGCGACGCTTTCATGGACCAAGCGCGCGCTTATCACGACGCGACCGGGCTCGACGCCGTCGGCAAGGTGCTGATCTTCGTGCTGATGAGTTCGACGTACACGCACCCAATGCCCGTCCACCGCGCCCAAGAACTCGAACGGTGGGTCCTTTCGGGGGCGTATGACCGGATTCTCGCAGGCGACTACGCACGAACGACCAACGCCAAAGGCGCGTAGGCCGTAGGATTAGGTACACCTTTGCCATGAAGCGCGCCGTTGTCTTGTTGAGTGGCGGGCTGGATTCTACGACGACTTTCGCCCTCGCGCGAGATCAGGGATTTGAAGTACACGCCCTCACCGTTGCTTATGGCCAGCGGCATGGAGCCGAACTGGACGCAGCTCAACGCGTCGCTCAGGTCTATGGCGCGGCTTCCCATCAGGTCGTCAAGGTGCCGCTGGACGCCTTCGGGGGTTCTGCGCTGACCTCAAAGATTGAGGTTCCCAAGCATAGGGCCTCCGAGGAACGCTCCGCCGACATTCCCATCACCTACGTCCCGGCTCGCAACACGATTCTTCTCGCGCTTGCGCTGGGGTTTGCGGAGTCGATCGGCGCTTTCGATATCTTTCTGGGAGTCAATGCCGTCGATTACAGCGGGTATCCCGACTGTCGCCCTGAGTTTGTCGCGGCTTTCGAGGAGTTGGCGGCCGTCGCGACGAAGGCGGGGGTCGAGGGCAAGAGATTTCGAATTCACGCCCCGCTGATCGAATTGTCCAAGGCCGAGATCGTTCGGCTCGGTCTTTCGCTGGGAGTCGATTACTCGCTGACGCACTCCTGCTACGACCCTCTGCCGGGAGGACGAGCATGCGGGGAATGCGATTCGTGCCTCATCCGGGCAGAAGCGTTTGCGGAACTGGGGCTCGCCGACCCCGCTTTGGCCCACACCGGCCATGGGTAGCCTGCGCGTCGCGGAGGTGTTTTCCAGCGTCCAAGGCGAAGGGCTTTGGACCGGAACCCCCTCGACCTTCGTGCGGGTCAGCGGATGCAACCTCCGGTGCGGCTGGTGCGACACGCCCTACGCCAGTTGGCATCCCGAAGGGCCCGTCCGCACGGTGGAATCGCTCGTCGAAGAGGTCCGGCAAGCAGGCAACGAACATGTCGTCCTGACCGGCGGAGAGCCGATGCTCTTTGAGCCGATCATCGAACTCGCGAACCGACTCGCTTCTTGGGGCCATGTCCTGACCATCGAAACCGCCGGGACGGTATACCGAGACCTCCCCTGCGGTCTGTTGTCGGTCAGCCCCAAACTGAGCAACTCAGCTCCGGGCGAACGTGCCTCGGCAACCTGGAGGAAGAGGCACGAATCGACTCGCCTGCAACCGGACACTTTGAGGCGCCTACTCGCTCGCTACCCCTATCAATTGAAGTTCGTGGTTGACCCCGAAGGCGAGGCCGACGACCTGGGAGAGATCGAGGCTCTGCTCCGCCAGATAGGGTCGGTCGAGCCCGCGCGGGTGCTGCTGATGCCTGAGGGCACCGACACGTCAACACTCTGCAGACGGATGGCGCTGCTCGAACCTGCCGCGCGGAGTCGTGGATGGGGCGTGTCGCCTCGTCTTCACATCGAGCTATTCGGCAACACGCGAGGGACCTGAGGGGGCTTTGCGCGACTCCGCATCCCGATCGCGCAGAAGCCGGGAGAGAATCGCTCCGAACAAGAACGCGTGCGCGCCGACGTAGGCCCACAAGAGGAATACGACCAGCGTTCCCACCGCGCCGTACACCGACCTGATGCCCGATAATTGGACGTACATCGTCACGGCCGACTTGGCGACCGCCATCAGCAGCGCGGCGATCGCAGCTCCGGCCCACGCGTAGCGGTATCGCATGGACGCCCGCGTGCCGTTCACGTAGAGGATCGCAAAGGCGAGCAGCACGCCCAGCCAGGTGATCCCGAAGCGGATCGGCCCAGAAAGAGCGGTCGAGAGGCTCAGAGCCAGCCAAGAGTCCAGCACAAGCCAGCCGGTGAACAGGCCGCAAAAGAGCGCGACGAGCAGCACCGCCGCCCCTTGGTTGCGAAGGTAGTGGCGGACCGGAGAACCGGTTCCCTTATAGGCCATCAGCTCATCCATCGACTCCCTCGCATGGCGCAATAGGAGCGAAGCGCCAAACACGGCGAGCGCGAGGGCGATCAGGGTGGCGGCCGGTCCTTCGGGTCGAGCGGCAGAGGCGAGGAGCAGTTCTTGGATGACCGGTGTCGCTTCGGGCCCTGCGATCGCCTCGATGGCCCTGCGAATCCCCTCGTCAGTCGCGCTTGCGCCAAGTAGGTTCGTCGAAACTGCGCTCGCCACAACGATCCAGGGAGCGAGCGAGAGCGAGGCAAAGTACGCGAGCGCTCCAGCGTGGCGGTTGACCGAACTCGCAAGCGCTAGGAGAACGGCCTTTCCCACAAGCCGCAGGGCTGCCTTCACTCCGCCGAAGATGTTTCTTCCTCCGAATCTTGGTCGAAAAGGGACACCATGTCGTCTCCCAGTCCCTCGTCCAGCGCTTGGCCGGCCTCCCGAACAAGCTCCCGCATCCCTTGAAGCGAGTCCGGCTCACCGGAGGTTTCCAGCCGATCGGACAACTGGCCGAGCCTTTGGTCCTCGGTCTTCCCGATTGCGAAGCCGCTGACGACACGGGAAGTTTCGTCGAGGCCGCACGCGGGGCACGGGGGATTGACGCCGGCTTCCGAAACAGAAGAGAACGTACTGAACCTTCTGCCGCAACTCGCGCAGAGCCACTCGTAGATCGGCATCGTCGAGTTCAAGATACCAAACCGGCGCTAAGCGGTACACTACGACACTACGCAGCGGGCGCCCTCCGACCGACCGACTCTCGCGAGCAACTAAGGACCGATTTTTGACCTATGCGCAAGACACGCGCAACCCGAACCAAAACTGAATCCAAGGCAACCTCCAAGCGGCACCTCAAGACGCCGAATGTAGAGATCATCGTCAACGTCTCCAACCGCGAGACGCGCATCGCCGTTCTCGAAGGCCGCGACCTCATGGAATACCGAGTCGAACGCGACGAGAGAGTCGTGGGCTCGATCTTCAAGGGCATTGTCCAGAACGTCCTCCCCGGCATGGACGCCGCCTTCGTGGACATCGGATTGGAGCGGAACGCCTTCCTTTATGTGGCCGACATCATCCCCGATGACTCGAACGACAATTCGCCCGCTTCATTGAAGCGAAGCGAACTCCGCCGAAGAAAAATCGCCGACCTCCTTCGCCCCGGCCAGCAGCTCATGGTGCAGGTTACCAAGGGTCCGCGGGGGACGAAGGGCGCGAGGGTGACGACTCGAATCTCGCTCCCCGGCAGGTACGTCGTGGTGATGCCGGAAGCGGCTCATGTCGGGGTCAGCCGCAAGATCGAGGAGCGAGCCGAGCGCGAGCGTCTCCGTAAAATCGGCGAGAAGATCGTCCCGGACGGCTTTGGGCTCATCATGCGGACCGAGTGCGAGGGCCGCACTGAAGCCGAACTGAAGGCCGACATCGCTTTCTTGCGACAGGTGTGGGCGCAGACCCTCGAGAACGCAAAGCGGGTGCGAGCCCCCGCCTGTGTCCATCGGGACCAAACTCTGCTGTACCGAACGGTCCGCGATATGTTCGCCGAGGAGATCGACCGCATGGTGATCGACGATCCGGACGAATATGAGAAGGTCCACCTGATCGCCAAGCTGATCGCTCCGAGCATGAAGGACAAGATTCAGCTTTACGACAAGGACGTCCCCGTGTTCGACGCGTACGGGATCGAGCGCGACCTGGAGCGGCTCTTGCAGCATAAGGTCTGGCTGAAGTCCGGCGGGTATTTGGTGGTCGATGAAATGGAGGCCCTCACGGCGATCGACATCAACACGGGCAAGCAGATCGGCTCGACCTCGCTAAGCGACACGATTCTCAAGGCCAATCTGGAGGCTGCGGACGAAGTCTGCCGGCAATTGCGTCTTCGCGATATGGGCGGCATCATCGTGATCGACTTTATCGACATGGAGGCCGAGTCCGACCGGAAGGTGCTGCTCGAACACTTCAAGGCAAGGTTGGCGCAAGACCGGGCGCGCACTCGCGTGGGCCGCGTGTCCTCGCTGGGGCTCGTCGAAATCACCCGCAAGCGAACCGGTGAATCGGTCACCGAAGCGATCACCGAAATCTGCCCGATGTGTTTGGGGCGTGGGCGCATCCATTCGAAGGACACGGTATCGATTTGGATCGAACACGACATGTGGCGGAAGGTCAACGAGCCCGGAAACGCGTTCCTTGTCGAATGCCACCCCGCGGTCGTGGAGGCCCTCATCGGAATCGATGGCGAAAACGTCGAACTCCTCGAGCACGAGATGCAGCGCGGAATCTACATTCGGGCCAACTTCGACTTGGAATACGAGGAGTACGAGATCCGTTCAGGCGCGACCGACGAATTCGACCGGGAGTTCATGGGCTATCGCCGCGCGCAGGTGGTCGAGGCCAATGTGCGACGCTCCGCTTTCGAGCACACGGGGAAGATCGTCGGTTGGACCGACAACGGATATTACGTCGAGCTGTTGGACGGCGTCGGGCACGTGGGGCAGAGAGCCAAGGTGTGCTTGCAGGATATCCGGCGCTCTTACGCCGTGGCCGACGTGATTCTCCAGGGATCGCAGGCGCCGCCCCGATCGATTACGTAATTCCGTGGCCCCTGCCTGCGCGAGGAGCGCCAAGATCGAACCCCGGCGCGGCGATGGCCTCATTCGCCATCATGTACATTTTTTTCGAGTCCATTGCGCGAAGAAGAGCAATTTTATGTAGTATTATGTCTACATGAATCTTGATCCATTTCTTCAAGCTATCGACCACTCCCGGACTTGGTTTTTCAAACTTGTGGACGGGCTGACCCCGGAGCAATGGGACGCCAAGCCCTATCCCAACGTCAAGTCTCCCCGCGAGACGCTGGAGCACCTCGTGATCTCCGACCGCGTTTGCCCGGTCTTGCTGCAGGGAACCGAGCCTGACTACGAAGCGTACCGACCCGAGGGGGAGCTTTCACCCGAGCAGCTTCTCGACCTTCTCCGCTCGACGCACGCCGAACGGATGAGTTGGCTGAAGGAGTTCACCGAGGGGAAATCGCCCGACGACACGATACGGACCGTCTATTCCGGCGAGCAGTCGCTGGCGTCCCAGCTCATCGACATCGCGACGGAAGATTGGTACCACATCGGCCAGGTGAGCCTTGTACGGCAGGGCGTCGACCCCGCATGGGATTACTACGCCGTGTTCTACTCGGGATAGGTTGCTCTTGGAGGGGGATTCTGGCAAAATGGCGGCATGAGCGCGTTATTGCTAGCCATCGCCCTCCTGCAGGGCCCCAACACTCTCACGCCGGACGAGGCGCAGCAGGGGTGGAAGCTGCTGTTCGACGGGAAGACCACGCAAGGCTGGCACAACTTCAAATCGAAGACGGTCGGCCCCGGCTGGAAGGTCGAAGACGGCATCTTGACGAGCGTCGATCCCGCTACTGCGGGCGACATCGTGACCGACGAGAAGTTTCAGTGGTTCGAGCTGTCGCTTGAATTTCGCCTGACCAAGCGCGGTAACAGCGGTGTGCTATTTCGGGTCACCGACGAGGGCGAGCAGACTTGGCACTCCGGACCGGAGATTCAAATCTATGACCATGTAGGCGACGCGCCCGCGGAAAAGACGGGTTGGCTCTACCAACTCTATTCGTCCCCGGTCGATGCCGCCCGTCCGCCCGGTGAATGGAACCACCTGAGACTCCTCGTGAGTCCCGAAAAATGCCGGACGCACCTGAACGGGACCCTCTATTACGAGTTCGTGATCGACAGCCCAGAGTTCTGGAAGCGCGTCGCAGAGAGTAAGTTCGTGCGTTATCCGATGTTCGCAAAGTCCAAGGTCGGCAGCATCGGCATTCAGGGGGATCATGGCGTCGTTTCCTTCCGAAACGTCAAGATCAGGCCGATCCAGTGAGTGGAGTAGGTTGGCGTAGGGAGGATCTCGCGACATGATCCCCGCGCTCTTGGCCTGCCTCGCGCTCGCGCAGGCTTTTCCTCAGGAAGCGGCATGGACGCCGATCTTCAACGGTCGAAACTTGGACGGGTGGACCGCCAAAATCACCGGATACGAGTTCGGCGAGAACTTCGCCGACACGTTTCGAGTCTCCGGCGGGGCGATTCAGGTCAGTTATGACGGATACGGAGGGCAGTTCAAGGGCCGCTTCGGGCATCTCTTTTACAGGACCTCGTATTCGAGCTACGTCCTAAGGTTGGAATACCGGTTCTTGGGAGACCAGCTTCCCGACGGGCCCGGTTGGGCTTTCCGCAACAGCGGGATCATGTTTCACTGCCAGGACCCGAAAACCCTTCGCAAGGATCAGGACTTTCCCGTTTCGCTCGAAATGCAGCTACTGGGCGGCAACGGTAAGGACCCGCGATCCACAGGGAACATCTGCACACCGGGAACGCACATCTTCTATCAGGGCAAGCTGTGGACCCAGCATTGCACCGATTCTTCTTCGAGCACGTACCACGGCGATCGATGGGTGAAAGCGGAGATCGAAGTGCGGGCGGACGGGACCATCCTGCATCGCATCGAAGGGCAGACGGTTCTGGAATACGGCGGTGCGCAGCTTGATCCCTCGGACGCCGACGCCAAGCGTCTTCTCGACTCCGCGAAGGGCGAATCGGCGTTGCGGTCGGGCTGGATCGCGCTTCAATCGGAGAGTTCGCCCTGCGAATTCCGCAAGATTGAGATTCGAAGGCTCTAACGCTTTTGCGTACCTCGGTCTACTTGATCTGGGCGAACCTGTGCTTGCCCACGCGAAGCACCCTTCCTCGGAGAGCCTCGGCCTCGACTTTTCCAAACGGGTCGGTGAACTTCTCACCATCCAACGAAACCCCGCCTTGCTTGATCAGATCGCGGGCCGCGCTCACGGACTTCGCCATGCCAAGCCCGTGGATCAAGTGGGGGAGGGAAACTGCACCGTCCTGAATCAGGTCGGGCGGCAGAAGGGTTTCAGCGGCTTCGACAGGCTGCTCGCGCTTACTGAAGACTTCGATGAAGTACCGGTCCGCTTCCTCAGCGGCTTGTTCGGAGTGGTACAGGGCGACGATCTCCCTGGCCAATCGGCGTTTGGCGTCGCGAGGGTTGAGTTGACCCGCCTTGCACTCCGCCATCATCCGCTCGACTTCAGGCAAAGGCACGTCGGTGCAGAGCTCGAACCAGTTCGCCATGACCTCGTCCGGGATCGACATTGCCTTGCCAAAGATTTCGTTGGGTTCCTCGGTGATGCCGATGTAGTTGCCGAGCGACTGGGACATCTTCTCCTTGCCGTCGGTGCCCACAAGCAACGGGCACAGCATGACGACCTGGCCCTCTTGATCGAAGTGGGGTTGAAGGTGCCGGCCGAGGAGGTTGTTGAACTTCTGGTCGGTGCCTCCCAGTTCGATGTCGGCTTTCAACGCGACCGAATCGTAGGCTTGGCAGAGGGGGTAGAGGATTTCGTGAAGGGCGATGGGCCGCTGTTCACTCAAGCGCTTTTCGAAGTCGTCTCGCTCAAGGATTCGAGCGACCGTCACTTGTGATGCCAGTCGAATTACGTCTTCGAAGCTCATCGAACCGAGCCAGTCTGCGTTGTAGCTGATCTCGGTGCGGTCGGGGTCAAGGATCTTGTAGAGTTGCTTTTCGATCTCGCGGACGTTGGCGACGACTTCTTCGCGGCTGAGTTGGGGACGGGTCTTGCTCTTTCCGCTTGGGTCGCCGATCCGCGCGGTGAAGTCCCCGATGACGAGGCACGCCGTGTGGCCGAGGCGCTGAAAATCCCTTAGCTTCCGGAGAACGACGGCCCAGCCCAGGGTCACATGGGCCACGGTCGGGTCGACTCCGAGCTTGACGCGAAGGCTCTTTCCGGCTCGCAGCTTGTTCGCGAGGTCCTCTTCGCTAATGATTTCGGTGGTTCCGCGCCTGAGGAATTCGATTTGCTCGTCGATGGTCATCGAAGCGGGAAGTGTACCGTTTGAGCCGAGTCTCCGCGAACGGCTCAGAATCGAAGCCTAACTTGGAAACTCCCATTCCAGCGCCGATTGCGCCCGCCGCGCCTGTTCTCCGACGCCGAGAACGTCGAGCGGGGGGAGGTGCAGAAACCCGACTCGCCAATCGGGGAACTCAGCGAGCGCGCGGTAATACAGGTAATTGCAGAGGTACTTGCCCGCGTCCGTGCTGACCTCGAACTCATCGTCAGGGGCCGCCGTCAGAGCCTTCCTCCACAAGGTCCCGGCCCGTTGATTTGGACCCGCCGGGTCGATGGGGCCGGGCCCGAACTGCACCCCCTGATTGTCGCAAAGCTCGCCCATGAAGTTCTTTGCCAAGCACTCCAACTGGGGCAGCACGCAGAAGCTCGAATGGCCCAGAAGCATGAGAACCCGCCTCCGATCTCTCGGAAAGGTCGCCAAGAACTCCTCGATGGCTTCGAAAGTCACGTCCAATATCCGGTGCTCGAACCCCAAGAGCGGCGCGACCGCTTCGGAGGAGTTATGGACGACGGAGCGAAAGGGACCGAAGCCCGTCACAAATACCGAATCGAGGGAATCATGCATCGCGCTATGGTGCCCGGGGTGGGATTCGAACCCACACGACCTTGCGGCCAGCGGATTTTAAGTCCGCAGCGTCTACCGTTCCGCCACCCGGGCCCGGGCCCGAATTGTACCGGCCTCGCCCCGGTCCCGACGCGACATTGAAATCCATGCGGCCAAGAGGGCATAATCTAAAGCCTTGCTGGGCGTTTCGCCCGGCGAGAGGTGCGACATGGCGAAAAAAGGCGAAGCCCGAGAGATCATTCGAATCGTGTGTACTGAGGACGGTAAGAACTATTACACGACGACGAAGAACAAGAACAACACGAAGGACCGCTTGGAGTTGATGAAATTCAACCCGAACCTTCGCAAAATGACGCTGCACCGCGAGAAGAAGTAACGATTTTTTGAACGAGGACCGAAACCATGCCGCTGCCCAAAAGACGCCACAGTCACCAGCGCACCGCACTGCGCCGGACGCACTACACGACCGAGCTTCCCGAAGTGACGGAAGAGCGTAAGGTCGGAGGCGAGTCGTTCCACTTGAACCACAACGCGACGAACGACGGATATTACAAGGGTCGACGCCTGCCCGGCTTCCGGGACAAGCGGCCGAAGCCCGCCGCCGAATAAGTCACTCGCCGTGCTCCTTCTTGCGGTGCTCCAGTTCCGCTTCGTGCGGTTCGTAGTGGATGCTGACTTGGCTCCCCGGAAACTCTTGCGATAGCTCCCGTTCGATCTCTTCGGCGAGGTCATGCGCCTCGATAAAGCTGAGGTCGTCGTCGAGCATCACGTGGAGCTCGATGAACCTGCGCGACCCTACCTTTCGGGCGCGGAGGTTATGGAACCCTCGCACTTCGGGGTGCAGGTTCAGGGCGGTTTCGAGCCGCCGAATCTCGTCCTCCGGGAGCGCTCCGTCCATCAGGGGATGAAGGCTTGCGTAGAGCTGCCGAAAGGCCAGCGACATGGCGACAAGCGCGAAGAGGATCGCCACTCCGGAGTCGATCGCCTCGATCCCGGTCATTCCGACGAGCAGGAGTCCCACCAGGACTCCGCCCGACATCAGGGCATCCGTTCTTAGGTGAAGGCTTTCGGCGGCGAGCGAGGGCGATTCGAACTCGCGGTTTCGTCGGGTGAGGTGCCCCGCGACGATCAGGTTGGAGATCACCGCATATCCCATTCCAAGAGCCGCCCAGTCCCACCGGATCGACTCCGGGGATAACAGTCTTCGATAGGCCGCCCAGACGATAAACACGCTGGTCAGGAGGATCAACAGCATTTGGAATGCGCTGGAGAGAATCTCGGCCTTGCCGTGCCCATAAGGGTGCTCCCGATCTGGGGGGAGCGCGGAGACTCGGAGAACCACTAGAGTCAGAGCCGACATCAGCACGTCGGCGGAAGATTGCAGCGCTTCGCCGAGTGCGCTCACGCTTCCGCTCACCCAAGCCGTGACGACCTTGACGCCCACTACGACGACCGTCGAAAGTAGCGCGACCGCCGCAAGTCTCTGCGAACCCGTTGTCGTGCGTGAGCGTACCAACGGAGTATTCTGGCACCTGCATCATCGGATCGTTCGAGCGAAAGAAGTTGATTGTCGAACTGCACGTCGAGAACATCGCGATCATCGAATCCGCGGGCCTGTCGCTGGGTCCGGGGTTTACGGTGCTGACCGGGGAAACGGGGGCGGGAAAGTCCCTGATCGCCGACGCGATCGAGTTGGCCTTGGGCGCGAGGGCCGATTCGGACATGGTGCGCGCGGGAGCAAGCCGTGCCCTTGTTGCGATGACCCTCGATCTGAGCGGCGCTCCGTCGGTCGCCTCCGCCCTCGAAAAGCTGGGCATCGTTGCCGAAGAGGGCTTGCTGTACCTTCAGCGGGAGGTGTTTGCGGAAGGCAAGTCGCAGGCCCGAATCAACGGCCGCCCCGCGCCCTTGAGCGTCATGCGCGAGGTCGGGAGGCAGTGGATCGACCTTCACGGGCAGCACGAGCACCAGGGCCTCATCCACCCGGAAAACCACGTTCGCTATCTCGACGCCTGGATCGGCGCCCCTGCCGAATTGACTCTTCGGAAGGTCGCCGAAAGTCACTCGAACTGCCAATCGCTGCGCATGAGGCTGGAGGGGATTCGGATGAATCGCCGGGAGCGCGAGCAGCAGTTGGACCTCCTTCGCTATCAGCGACAGGAGATCGAATCCGCCGCCCCGCGCACGGGTGAGTTCGAGGAGCTTCAAGCGCGCCTGCGAAAGCTGCAGAGCATAGCGAGCGTCAAGGAGAATTCCGAAGCGGCTTTGGCGAGGCTGATCGAGGCGGACGAGTCGGCCCACGACCAGCTTGCGAAGGCGCTCGCATTGGTCGAAACGATCGCCGACACCGACCCCCAACTCAAGGAGGCAGCCGAGATGCTGCAGTCGGCGATGGCATCCGTGCAAGAAGCGTCGAGGGCGATTCGAGGAGCGGCCGAAGAAGGAGACCTCGATCCCGCCGCGGTCGAACACGTGGCGGCTCGGCTCGACTTGCTGCGCCGATTGCGGTCGAAATACGGCGACGAAGAATCGGAGATTCTCGCGCACTTGGAGCGGGTTCGCGAGCGCCTGAGCCAGCTCGAATTCGACGAAGCCGACGAGCCAGCAATCGAGGCGGCCCTTGCGGAGTCTCTCGCTCAACTGCGGGGCCTGTGCGAGGAGTTGCGGGCGATCCGCCGGGATGGCGCGCGGGAGTTCGACGCTCGGGTCGAAGCGGAGCTACGAGAGTTGGCGATGGAGGCGGCGGTGTTTGCGACGGCGATCGAGCCGAGGGAGCCCGACGGTTCGGGCGCGGACGACGTGCAGTTCTTATTTTCGGCGAACAAGGGCGAGCCTGCGCGCCCCCTCAGCAAGATCGCGAGCGGCGGCGAGGTTTCGCGGGTCATGCTGGCGCTCAAATCGGTCTTGGCGGGCAAAGAGGGCGTACCGACCCTTGTCTTCGACGAAGTGGATTCAGGATTGGGGGGACAAGCGGCGAGCGTCGTGGGCCGCAAGTTGGCTCAACTCGCGGCCAACGCACAGGTGATCGCCATCAGCCACCTCGCTCAGATTGCGGCCCAAGCCACGTCGCATTTTCATATCCGCAAGGTCCTATCTGGCGGCCGCATGGTGACCGAGGTTCGAGCCCTTTCGTCCGACGAGAGGATCGAAGAGGTCGCGCGGATGATCGCGGGTGAAGAGGTCGGCCAGGCGGCTCTCGCGCAGGCCAAGGAGCTTCTCAAGGGAAGGGTTTAGCGGGGCTTCCGGACCCATACATAGCGTTCGCCCGATTCGAGCCGCCACGTGATCTGATTGCCTGGGCCGGTAACCGTGCCCGACCACGAAGGAGCCACTTCGTCCGATCGGGCCGGACCCCGCAAGAGGGTCTCAACCTGCAACTCCAAGCGATCCCCCTCCCATCGGAAGCGGCCGAAGCCCGACCACCTGGGGTCCCCCTCACAGGCGAAGCGGAGCCTTCCGCCCGATTCGAGCCGGATCGAGCAGTCGCGGGCATCGGGCAGCGGCAAACCTCCCTGCCACTCGCCTTGGATCATTCTTCGGGAGCACGCAAGCCCCAAGAATGCCGCCAAGAGGCAGCCACCAGGCAGCGCCAAGCGAAGGAGAGTCAGGAAAGCGGCCGCAAGGCGTCGCATCAGAAACGAGAATACACGAAGCCTGGCGCGGGCGAAGATGCGCGGAGCGTCCCGGTAGAGTCAGAATCTTTCCATGCCCCTCAAGGTTCGGCTGGCGTTCGACTTCGTTTGCGAATGGAGTTGGATCGCGCTGCATCAGGCCCAGCGACTCGCCCGGACTCGGGAGATTGAAGTTGAGTGGGAAAGCTACGAACTGTTTCCCGACGACTTGCCCCCCAATGAGGGACCCCACAAAGCCAACAAGCCGATGCGATTTCATCTCGCCCTCGAACTTGCCGGATTGGAGCGTTTCGACGACTGGACCCCCAGGTGCCATTCGCACAACGCCCACGAGGCGGTTGCTTTTGCGAAAAGGCAGGGTGACGCGCCTCAGTTGATCGAGCGGATTCTCCGAGCTTACTGGGACGATCGCAAGGACATTTCTCAAGTAGCGGTGCTGGCGGAGTTGGCGTCTGGGTGCGTTTCCGATGTTGGGGACATGGTCCGGGCCATCCAAGAGCGACGGTATGCGGAAGAGATCGTTCCGTTCGACGAGCCCGCGCATCAAAGGGGCGTTTTCGGCACTCCGACGTGGTTCATCGAGGGGGAGGCTTATCTCGAAGAGACTGAAGCCGTCCTCTCTCGCGCCATCGACCGAGCCCTCAAGAACCAGGGGCCCGAACTCGCTGCGCCCTATCGGTCGTTGGTCTTTGCCTCGGGGGCGCGGGGAAAGCCCGTCGTTGCGATCAACATGGTGGCGACCATCGATGGGAAGACCGTATCAGAGACGCGAGCAGACCCCGTGATGGACCTCGGTTCCAAGTTCGATCAAGCGGCTCTGCGGAATCTCCACGTGGCGGCCGACGCCGTCATCGTTGGCGCGCAGACCCTCCGCAGCACCCCCAAAGCCTGGTTCGAACCTCACCTGGTTCGAGTGGCCGTAACTCGGAGCGGCGAGTTGGATTTCTCGACCCGTTTCTTCACGGACGCTCCTGCCAAGGCGGTTGTGGCGACGCCCACCTCCTCCCGTTCGCCTCGGCCCCCTGAGCCGATCCACACCTTCGAGGCCGGGAACGAGGACGTGGACCTGCCCGCGCTCCTGGCCTACCTGGCGAAGGAGCATGGGGTCCGCTCCGTGATCGTGGAAGGCGGAAGCGACCTTAACAGTTCGTTCCTCAGGTTGGACTTGGCAGACGAGCTGTTTCTGACGGTCGCGCCCAAAGTGAAGCTCGGCCGCGACCTCCCCACCTACGCCGGAGGATCGCCGCTCTCTCGGGCCGACATCTTGCGCTTTGAACTGGTCAGCGCGATCCCGCTGAACGACGAGGTCTTTCTGAGGTACCGGCGACGGCGATGAGACGACCTCGCCCGCTCTCGCCGCTCGTTTACCTTTCGAGGAACAGCGGCCGCACGATCCCGATGGCGGGGGTGATCGTGCTGTCGGTTCTGCTCGTCGGCGGGATCGTGGCTCTCATGAACTCGATTCCCCTGTCGATTCGCACCACCTACAGCTACTCAAGGCATTACCTCGCCGTGAGTCCGAGGGGCGATCCTTCGATGATCGACGTCATTCGAGATCGGGTTACGGAAGGTTCGCCGGTCCCCATCGAGCGCGTGATTTTGTGTCGGGCGAGCGGTTCGACGGTTCGCAGCATCGTCGGCAAGTGGCCGTTCGTGGTGATCGGCCTCTCCCGCCCCGATATGGAATTCCTCTTGGAACGCTCCCGAACGACGGCCCTTGAGGGCAGGCTGCCCAACGTCGGAGCTCCGGAAGCTGTCATCAGCCAGCCCGTAGCAAAGAACCTGAACCTGCGCATCGGGGACGTGCTCCTTGGACCCAAGCGCGACGAAGGGTATTCGCCCAAGGACGTTCGGGTCGTGGGGATCGCTCACACCGACGATTGGCTCATGCTGAACGACATTGAGTATCAGCGCGAGAACCACTTTCCGCCTATCGACAACCTCTTGTTCTTTGCCAAGAGCGAGGCCGAGCAGGGTCGGCTCGATCGCTGGGCGGTGGCTCAATTGAAGGGGGAACGAGCGCAGACCTTCGCCTACTTCGAGCTTGAAAAAGACACCGACGAGATGTTCGACACGTTGTACATGATCCTCAACACCGTGATCGGCCTCTTGGTGATCGTGATCGCGATGGTGATGGCGATGCTGATGAACATCTACCAATCGCAGCGGATGGTCGAGTTCGGTCTGCTCCAGGCGATCGGTTTCACGAAGAAGCGGCTCGTCCGCAAGGTGATCGCCGAGGCGGCGTGGGTGATGGCGTGCGGCTGGGTGTTGGGGCTCCTTGTGGCGGGCGGATTCCTCTTTGCCATCAAAGCCCTGATCTTCGACCCGAAGGCGTATGCGCTCGAGCCCTTCGATCTTGCGGCGCTTCTCTACACCTTGCCGATCCCTGTAATGATCCTGAGCGCGGCCGTTGCGACCGTACTGCTGCGGTTCCGAGGCTTCGACCCCGTTGCGGTCGTCGAACGGAGGATCGTATGATCCGGGCAGACCGCACATCTCTGATTTATGAGGATCACGGACGCAAGGTCCATGCCTGCGACAAGATCGACCTTGAGATTCGCCAGGGGGAGTTCGTGGGCATTCTCGGTCCGAGCGGTTCGGGGAAGTCGTCGCTGCTGTATCTCTTGAGCGGCCTCAAGAGCCCGACCTCCGGCAACGTTTATTGGGAAGGGTCGCCGATCCACCTGCGAAGCGACGACGAGCGAAGCTACCTACGGCTACGCGAGTTTGGGTTCGTGTTTCAGCAGCCCTACCTGATCGGTTACTTGACCGCCCTCGAAAACGTCATCCTCAGCGACCCGGCGAACTGGAGGCATGGGGTGGAGTTGCTGGAGGAGGTGGGTCTGTCGTCGAATGCCCATCGGCGTCCCCACGAACTGAGCGTCGGCGAGCGCCAGAGGGTGGCAGTGGCTCGCGCTCTCTTTTCTCGGCCTAAAGTGGTTTTTGCGGACGAGCCAACCGCCGCGCTGGACCACGTCACGGGTGAGCGGATCGTCAGGCTTCTCAACAAGCGGCGCGGAGAGGGCGCGCTGGTGATGGTCACGCACGACCCGTCGATGCTCGGCGAGGCAGACCGAGTCCTGCACCTGGTCGACGGGCGGCTCCACGAGAACCCGAGTTCGCAGTTGCCGCCGCGCTAAGCGCACCAGCTTCGTCTTAGGGGCAAGGGCTATGGACAAGTACGCATTCGAACTGGCCGCCACCCTCATAGGGTCTTTCTTCGGGGTGCTTTTCCTTCAATCGGGCTGGGACAAGATCGTCGATCGCAAAGGCAACCTCGCTTGGATGGTCCCGCACTTCGAAAAGTCGCCGTTTCGGGGGATGGTGCCGATCTTGCTTTCGGGGTTGACCGTGCTGGAACTCGCCACGGGGCTTGCGAACACCGGTAGCGCGATCGGGGTTTGGTTCGGGCTTCCGAGCGATGCTCCGTTCTTTGCGCTGTGCCTGGCGGGAGCGACCTTGGTGGCTCTCTTTGCGGGGCAGCGGCTCGCCAAAGATTACGCTGGCGCAGCGAGTCTCGCCGCCTACTTTGCGGCGTTGCTGGCGGGCCTTCTGCTGCTCGCCCCCCAGTTCCGATAAAGGGCGCAGAAGGAGGGTGCTTCCAAGGGACTAACGGTGCGCCTGCCGAAAGCCGAACATTCTCTTGTGAGCGCCGCACCTCAATACGATTCGTCTCCGGACGCTTATTTGGCGCGGCAGCCCATCTTTGACGCGCGCCACCGAGTCGTCGCGTTCGAAATCCTCTTTCGCCGAGGGCACGTCGGGTCCGCCGGAGTCGTCGGAACTGAGGAGTCCGCGCAGACCCTGATCAACGCGCTCCTGGAGGTGGGCCTTCAGAACCTTGTCGGCGAACGCAAGGCTTTCGTCAACGTCCCACTCGAACTTCTCAGCGACCATCTTCTCGTCGCGTTACCGCCCGAAAGGGTGGTGATCGAGATTCTGGAGACGACTCAGGCGACCCCGGAAGCGATCCGAGCCGTTCAAGACCTGAAGTCTGAAGGCTACATGTTTGCGGTGGACGATTACACGTTTCAGCCCGAGCTTCAGCCGTTTGTTCAGATGGCGGACATCCTCAAGTTCGACATTCAAGACGCCTCGCTGGCTTCGGCGCGGCGGCACGCAGGCGGATTCAAGTACCGTGGGATGCAACTCCTCGCCGAGAAGGTGGAGACCCTCGACGAGTTCGAGCAATGGCGAGAAATCGGCTTCGACCTGTTCCAGGGTTACTTTCTCTCGAAGCCGACGCTGCTCCACTCGCGCCGCACCCAGTTCAACCAAGGGGCGGTCATGCAACTCATGTCCCGGCTTCAGGACCCGGATGTGAGCCTGACGACCCTAGAAGACATCATCTCGACGGACGTTTCGCTCAGCGTCGGCCTGCTCAGGTTCGTTCACAGCGCTTCTGTGGGCGCGCCCCCAAGCCTCAATTCGATCCGTCAAGCCGTGATGATCTTAGGGATCAAGCGTACGGCCGCGATCGTCAGCCTTCTCAGTCTTTCGAACGTCTCAGGCAAAGCGCCTGCGCTCATCGCCAACGCCCTCCAACGAGCCAAGATGTGCGAGCTTCTGGCCAAGTCGCATCGCATGGGGAACCTGGACCAGTACTTTACGACCGGTCTACTTTCTCTCCTAGACTGCTTTCTTGGGATGGAGATGAGCGAGATCGTCGAGCAACTGCCGCTCTCCGAAGGGATCAAATCGGCCCTATTAGGGTCAGACGATGAGTCAGAGATCGCCCGCGTCTTGTGCGCCGCGACGCGCTACGAACGCGCGGATTGGGAAGCGATCGAAGGGTCGGAATTCGATCCGGCCGACCTCAGTGCGTGCTACGTCGAGTCGCTGCAATGGTCCGATGAGATCGCCGCCACGATGAACGGAGTCTCATGAGATCATGGTGCCGATCCCGGCGTCCGTGAAGACTTCGATCAGGAGCGAGTGCCGGCGTCGGCCGTCGATGATATGGGCGCTGTGCGCGCCGCCTTCGAGTGCCGTCAAACAGGCTTGGACTTTCGGGATCATCCCCTTTTCGACCGTCCCACCGCTCAGGAGATCGCCAGCCTCCGAAGGGCTCATTTGAGAGAGGAGCGAGGCGGGGTCAGGGTAGCGCGACAGCACCCCTTCGACGTCGGTGAGGATGATGAGCTTTTCGGCTTGGAGCGCTCCGGCGACGGCGCCCGCGGCAAGGTCGGCGTTGACGTTGTATCCTTGCCCCTCGCGATCGACCGCGATCGAGCAAAGCACCGGGATGTAGCCCGAGTCCGTCAAAGTCGAGAGCAGTTCGGGCCGGACTTCGATGATCTGCCCGACGAATCCAAGGTCCACACCCTCGACGGGGAGGGGTTGCGCCAAAAAGAGCCCTCCGTCCTTGCCGGAGAGCCCGACCGCTCTTCCTCCGGCGAGTTGCACCCCCGCCACCAGCGCCTTGTTCACGGACCCCGAAAGCACCATCTCCACGAGGTCCATCGTGTCGGAATCGGTCACCCTCATGCCGTGGACCTTCTCGGGCTCCTTGCCGACCCGCCGCATCAGCTTGTCGACCTCGGGCCCTCCGCCATGAACCAAGACCGGACGAATGCCGACGGCGCGCATCAGAACGAGGTCGCGCATGACCTCGCGCTTGAGCGCCTCGTCCGTCATCGCCGCGCCGCCGTATTTGACGACGACGGTTTTTCCCGAGAAGGCCTGAATGTAGGGCAAGGCCTGAATGAGCGTTTCTGCGCGGGTTTCGTATTCGGTCATGTCGTGTACTCGGCGTTGATTCGAACGTAGTCGTAGGAGAAGTCGCAGGTCCAAACGGTCGCTGCGTGCCCTGCGGGGTTTCCGAGGTCCAACGAGACTTCGACTTCCTTAGCCTTCATCGACTCGCTGACCGCGTCCTTGTCGAAAGGAACGGGCACGCCTTGGGCAAAGAGGAGGTGCGGGCCGATCCAAACGGATGCCTTGTTCGCGTCGATCGGCTCCCCCGAACGGCCCGCGGCGGCGAGGATTCGCCCCCAGTTCGGGTCGTTGCCAAAGAGCGCCGTCTTGACGAGAGGCGATTCGGCGATGGTCTTGGCGATCGTTCGCGCTGGGCCCTGCGCGCCGGTAACTCGGATCGTCACGAGCTTCGTAGCGCCCTCGCCGTCAGCCGCGATCTTCTTGGCGAGTTCGCAGCAAACGACTTCGAGTGCCCGTTCGAGGGTCTCGTCCGAGTCGGGGGCCACCCCTGACGCTCCGTTGGCGAGGACGAGGGCGAGGTCATTGGTGCTGGTGTCGCCATCGACGGTTACGCAGTGGAACGTGCGATCGACCACCCTGCGCCAGACTTCTTGCAGGCGGGGAGTTTCGACTCGCGCGTCGGTGGTGACGAACGCGAGCATGGTCGCCATATTGGGGGCGATCATTCCGCTACCTTTAGCGATCCCTCCGACGCGAAACCCCGCGCCGCGCCCCACAACCTCGACGGCAAAGGACTTGGGGACGAGGTCCGTCGTCAGGATCGCGTTGGCAGCGCGTTCGCTCGCCTCTGGGCTGGCTTCGAGGGCTCGTGCCGCGATCTCGATGCCGGGTTCCGCAAGCGCAAGAGGAAACTGCTTGCCGATCACACCCGTACTCGCCACGAAGACCTCGTTCGGGGAGTCCAATCCGAGAGCCTCCGCCACCCTTCGGGCCATCGCCAAATTCGCATCCTTGCCCTCCGGGCCGTTGCATGCGTTCGCGTTGCCCGCGTTGCAGACGATGGCCCTGGGCCCCGCCTCCGGGCGTATGCCAAGGCACCAGTCGACGCACCACGCCCGCACTAGGTTCTGAGTCCCCATCGCGCCGAAGGTACAGGGCAGGTTCGAGACGATCAGCGCGAGGTCGTCCTTGTCGGAAGCGCGTATCCCCGCTCTCGCCGCCGCGGCTCGGAAGCCACTCGGAGCGCACACTCCGCCTTCGACGGGAAGAATCGTCACGGCCATAATCCCTGCCCTTCGAGCGCGTGAGTCTCCGGCAGCCCCAGCATCAAGTTCATGTTCTGGATCGCCTGCCCTGCGGCGCCCTTCACGAGGTTGTCGAGGGCGGAAATGAGAGTCACCCGCCCGGTGCGGCGATCCCAGCCCAAGCCGATGTGACAGGCGTTCGCGCCGAGCGTCGCTTTGGTCGAAGGAAACTCCTCGGGCGGGTAGAACCGCACGAAAGGCTCCGAATCGTAGTCGTCTTCGAAGGCCGCTCGCAATGAGGGCTCGTCGACGCCGCTTCGAGGGGTCACCACGATCGTGCTCAGGATTCCGCGCGTCATGGGGATAAGGTGCGGCGTGAAGGTCACCCGGACTGCACTTCCCGCGAGGTCCGAAATCGCTTGCTCGATTTCAGGCGTGTGGCGGTGACTTCCCGCGACCCCATAGGCCCGAACGCTTTCATTGGCTTCGGAAAAGAGATAGCCGGTTTCCATCTTCGACCTCCCCGCCCCCGAAACGCCCGACTTGGCGTCGATCACGATCGAATCCAGCTCAATCCAGCCTCGCCTCACCAAGGGCGCAAGCCCAAGAATCGACGCCGTTGGGTAGCAGCCTGGGTTCGCTACGATCCGGGCAGATCGGACCTCGTCGCGTCGCAGTTCGGTAAGTCCGTAGACCGCTTCGGCGAGCAGGTCCGGCGCCGAATGCTCCAGCCCGTACCACTCGGGATAGGCCGCGGGGTCCTTGAGACGAAAGTCCGCCGAAACGTCGACGAGCTTCTTTCCAGCGGCAACGAATTCGCGGGCCAGCCTCATTGCGACGCCATTCGACTGTGCGAGGAACAGGAAGTCGCACGCTTCGATGGCCCGTCCGACGTTCAAAGACTCGAAGTCGGGCAGGCGCGACCGCAGACCGGGGAAAGCCGCGTGAGCCGATTTGCCGGCGTGGGAATCAGAAGCAAGGTAGGTGATCTCGACCGACGACGAGGGCGCAAGGAGGCGGCAGATTTCTCCTGCAGCATATCCGGCAGCGCCGAGAATCCCGATTCTTGGAGTGACGTTAGACATGGGACAAGCTCAAATTGAACCTCAGGAGCGCGCAGGACCTCAGGGACAGCGCAGGAAACCCTCTCGCTTAGGCAGTCGCTCCATGAGTTGCCCCACCGCCTCCGCGGCCCCGACTTGCCCGTGAATCACTGCTCGTGTGGCCTCAAAGACGGGCATGGCGATGCCGTGCCGAGAGGCCAGTTTACCGGCGGCCTCCGCGGTTCCGACGCCTTCTGCGACTTGCCCCACGCGGTCGAGAGCCTCGAGGAGAGGCGCGCCCTCGCCGATGGCCCTTCCGACCCGGTAATTGCGGCTCAGCGTGCTTGCGGCGGTCGCGAAGAGGTCTCCGACCCCCGCGATCCCCATAAACGTCTCCACCCTTGAACCCATCGCGAGGCCCAGCGAGGTCATCTCGTGCAGGCCGCGAGCGAGGAGCGCGCCTTTGGTGTTGTCGCCGAAACCGAGCCCGTCGGAGATTCCGGCTGCGATCGCGAGAACATTCTTCAACGCGCCCGCGAGCTCGACGCCGACCCTATCGTTGCTGAGGTACACGCGATAACTCGGCCCGATGAAGGCATCGCGAACGTACTCCGCCACCTCGTCGTCCTCCGAGGCCGAGACCGCCGCCGTGGGTATCCCCCGAACGATCTCGATCGCAAGGTTGGGACCCGAAAGAGCGGCGAGCTTTGCTGCGGGCCTCACTTCGGAGAGAACGTCTCCAAGCAACCTGCCCGCGCCGTCGAGACCCTTCGAAGCCACGACCACTTTCGAGGGATTCTCTGGGATCAGCGACGCCGCCCAGCGAATCCCCGGGGACGGCACGGCGATCACCCACAGATCGACTTCGCCTAGCTCGCCGGGGCCGGTGATCGGTTCGACGCCTTCCGGAACCGAAAAGCCGGGAAGGTAGTGCCGGTTCTCGCGGAGGTCCCGGATCGTCGCCAAATCCGCGGTGTTGCGTCCGAACAGCCCGACGCTCGCGCCTTTTCGGGCAAGGAGGATCGCCAGGGCTGTGCCCCAACTACCCGCCCCGATGACCGCCACACGCATGGCGCGAATTATACGGGAAGGGCGACCCTAGCCGCCCATCACGTAGCGAAGCCTCGCCCAGGAAACGTGGCGGTAGGAGTGCGCTTTGGCGAGGTCGACCCGAGCTTCTTGTTGGTCCGCCAGAGCCGTAGAAAGCTCGGCGCGGATCGTCTTGCCTTCTTCATATCGGAGCTTCGCAATCCGGTAGGCCTCGTCCGCCGCGGCCACTCTCGCGTTGGCTGATTCGAGCAAGGCCGCCGATGCCGTCCACTTCGCCCATTCGGCGCTGACTTCGGCCCGAAGGGTGTTCTTCATCGCGGCGACTCGCGCATCGGCCTCGATCCCCATTCGCTTCATCTCGGCGGATTCGTTCCTTCGCATCGAACCGTCGATCAGCGGGAAACTAAGGGTCAAACCGACCTGGCTCCCGGTCCTTGCGTCCATCGAAGTTCCGGAGAAGATCTGGTCGCGAACGCCGAAAGCCGTGAGTTGGGGCAGGCCGCTCTGCTCGACTTGGCGGGCGCGGTCTCGAAGTTCCTCGGCTTCTCGCTCCAAGACTTCGACCTCGGGCGAATGAGAGTAGGCCCATTCGACCGCCGCTTCCAAGCTCTCGGGAACCTCCATCGGCACATCCCAGTCGCCCACGCTTCCACCGATCAACTCCGCGCCGCAACAGGCTACGATCCGCGCGTAAGCGCCTTCGAGTTCGGCGCGCGTAGTCGCCAGAAGCCCTTCGAACTTCGCGCGGTCGGCAGCGGCTCCATAAACAAACGCCTCTGGCAGCTTGCCCGCCTCGAAGAGCGCGCGGGTGACCCGCTCAATCTCTTCTGCGGACTCTAGCGAAGCTTCGACAGCTTTGACCTCGTCTTGCAGCCGTAGCGCCTCGGCGAATTCGGTCCGCACCTCGAGTTGGAGGTCGAGCCAGGCGATTCCAAACCGCGCTTGAGCCCGGGCGATCTCGCTCTGGCCGATCCGCCTCGCCGTGGCGTCTTGCCCGCCAGAGAACAGCTTCCACGAAAGCATGGCATTCATGCCTGAGCCCGATCCTCGGAACATCTCGAGCCCCGAACCCACGTCCATCGCAATCCCTTCCGTCCTGCCTCCATACAGCATGAGATCGACCATCGGGCGGTAGGGCGAGGTGAGCTTGGCCGCCCTCGCCTTTGCCGCTTCGACGTCGGCGTTCGCCGCCGCCATGATTGGATTGAGTTCTCGCGCTAGGCGTTCGGCCTCGCTCAGCGCAAGCTGGGCAAAGGACCACGAAGGCAGCAAGAACAAGAGGAGCGTCAGTCGTTTCATTCGGAAGCCTCCACAGGGGGAAGGGTCGAGGGGTCACGTTTGAGGATTCTCACCTGAACCCAGCGGATGATGTCGTCCACGACCGTGTGCATGATCGGGATGTCGAGCAGCGAGAGAACGGTTCCCACGATCAGTCCGCCCACCACGACCGTGCCAAGCGGCTGATAGGCGTCGAGGCCCGATTTGGGCGCGAACCCGATTTGGGCCATGACGAAGATCGTGATGATCGCAGTCATGAGAATGGGCCTGAGTCGCTGAGGGCACGCCTTCGCGACCGCTTCGTTTCTCGGCACTCCAGAGTTGCGGTATTGCAGGATGAGGTCGATGAGCAGGATCGCCGTTACGATGTCCATCCCGCTGAGAACGATGACGCCCAACAGCGACACCGTCGAGAACGCCTGGTGCATGAGCCACAGCATGAAGAGCACGCCGCTGAGCTCCAGCGGAAGGCTGAAGACCATCTGGAGTGGCTGGAGAAAGCCACCGAACTGCGCCACGAGCACGAAGTACATCAGGATCAGAGCCAACACGAGCCCGTAGATCATGACCCGGAAGCTGTCCATCATCTGCGTCATGTCGCCGCGGGCTTCAATGCTGTACCCAGGGGGCCAGTTGAGCGCCGACATCGCGCGCATTTGCACGTCCATCGTCGCGTCCATGCTGGGGCGGCCGTCTTTGCGATAGTAGCCGCCGAACGAGATCACGCGCCTAAGCTGGTCGTGCTCGATCAAGCTGGGAGCGGTGCGTTGTTCCAGGTGAACGAGTTCGAGAAGGGGGATCTGCGAGCCGTCCATTCCGGTCACGAACATCCCTTCGAGGTCGGCGACCGAGTCGCGCTGCTCTTCGTCGAATCGAACCTGGACCGTCGTAGGACGGTGGGTGCCCAGGCGGAAATACTCCTTCGTAAATCCACCTCGCAGGGCGTAATACGCCTGTTGGGCGAGCGAAGCCGGTGCGAGTCCGTGCAGCGCGGCCTTGTCCTTATCGACGACGACCGTGTACGTGGGCCGCGAGAGCTCCCAGTTGAGGAACGGCTGGGCGATGTCGGGCTTGCCCGATTTCGGGTTCAACGACTCTTCCTGGGCGATCCGCAACACCTCCTTGCCCATTCGATCCAAGAGATCGAAGTCCTTGCCCACGATCACGAGCGCGACCGGTGCGAGCGAAGTCGCCATTACGTCGCTTCCCATCTCCTTGATTTGAACCCGCCGGATTCCGTCGATCTCCTTCATCGCTCGGTCGTAGACCTTGTCGACGATCTTCCAAACATCCGGCCTACCCGAATCCTTGTCGCTGAGGGTGATCATCCCGGAAGCGGAGTTCAACTGGTTCATTTGGTAGCCGGTGAAGTAGGCCCCTCCGGTGGTCATGCCGGGACCGCCCTCCATGCCGATCTCCAGGCTGACGTTCTTGATCCAGCCCTGCTTGCCGCCCTCTTCGATGAGGATTTGGCCGAGTTGCTCGGCGGCTCGCTCGGTCTTGGCGTAGGAGGTCCCCGGCTTCATTTCGAGTTGAACGCTTGCCTGACCCACGTCGGCGAGCGGCATCATTTCAGAACCGATGAAGTAGTACAGGGTAAAGCCGAGAACGACGGTGATTCCGATCCGCACGAAGTTGGCGAACCGGTGCCGGAGCATCCACCGGATCAGCCGTTCGTAGGCGGATTCGAGTCGCACGAGGCGATTTTCGAACGGCGCGAGGAACAGTTTGCTGAACCACGTTTTCGGCCTCGTTTCGGGCAAGGTCATGAATCGCGAACACAAGGTCGCTGTGAGGGTCATCGACACGATGTAGCTTGCGACGAGGCCAAAGATGATCGGCCAGCAAAGGCCCTCGAACATCAGTTGGGTGATGCCGCCGCTGAGCATGAGAGGGATCAGGGCGACGATCAGCACGACCGTTGCGGCAAGAACGGATCTGCGGACTTCGGAAATGCCGTCGATCGTTGCCGTTTTGCGGTCCTTGCCCATCCTGAGGTGTCTTTCGACCGCGTGAATGTCGATGATCGCGTCGTCGACGAGCCTTCCAATCGCGATCAAGAGGCCGATGAGTGTGCTTGAGTTAAGGCTCATCCCAAGCGGCGCCATCGCGAGCAGGGCCATTCCCAGCGACACCGGGATCGCTGTGAGCGCGATCAGCGTTCCCCGAATCTCTCCGAGGAAGAAAAGGACGGCAAGCCCCGTGAGGATGATCGCGAGGATCAACTCGTGCTCCATGTTCCCGAACAGCACGTCCACGAAGCTGGCGTTGTTGTAGGCAGTCTCCAACTTGATGCCGGGGAACTCCTCTTCCAACTGCTTGCTGGTCTTCAGCACGGCTTCGATCGTCGTCGGTGAACTCGCGTCGGGGTTTTGCAGCACGTTGACGAGGATCGCGGTCTCCATCTTGTCGCCGCGGATGTGCCGGTAGCCCGATCGCGGTTCGATGTAGGTATCGAGCACGGTCGCTACGTCGCCCACACGAACGACGCGGTTGCCTGAGGCTTTGAGAGGGTACTTCTTGACGGATTCGGCCCCATCGGCCAAGGAGTCCACGCGGAGGATGGGCTCCTCGTCGCTGGAGGTCAGCACGCCCGCTGGCGCTGCAACGTTCTGCCGGTCGATCGCCTCAGTCACGTCGAGGATCGACAGCCCAAACTGCTTGAGCTTGTCCCGGTCGACGCGAACCTGCAACTGGCGTCGGTATCCGCCGAAGGTCGAGACGGTGTAGACGTTGCGGTGGGCGGACTTGAACCGATTGATCAACTCGTTGTCCGCGAGCTCGCGCAGCCGAGCCAGCGTCCAACCTTTGGATTCGTCGCCCGTCAACGACAGCGAAAGCACGGGCAGATTGAGGGGATCGACTTTGACGATCCAACTTGGCTTGAGGTTGGCGTCGGTCATGGGCAGGTCGCCCTGCACCACGTTGAGGAGGCTTTGCACCTCGGTCTGCGCTCGCTGCATGTCCGCCCCATAGGGAAACTCAAGCACGACCATGCTGAACCCGTCTTGGCTGATCGAGCGGATGTAACGGACGTTCGCGATGTTCACCATGCGCTGCTCGATCGGCGAGGAGAAGTAGGTTTCCATCTCCTCGGCCGAGAGCCCCGGCATTTCCGTGACGATGCCCAAAAGTGGGCTCTCGACATAGGGCATGAACCGGCGAGGCATATAGGAGAAGATCGCCAAGGAGCCCAGCAACAGCATCGAGAGGAAGAACGCGAGCACTGAGTACGGGTGCTCGACCGACCACCTAACGACCTTGTACCCCAGACTCTCCCGCGTTTCTTCGGGTTGAGGTTCGAGGCTCATCTCACTCCCCACCCTTTTGAACGAGGTCCATCTTGCATTTCGGGCAGGGTCCGGGGTCCGCGCTTTGAACCTCGGGGTGCATCGGGCAGTAGTAAACGCCCTCAGGCACGTCGTCGACCGACACCTTGGAAGCCTCACTTGCCGAATGGTCGTGGCCTTCGGGCACCCCTGCAGCGGCGGGGAGTTCCTTGGGGCCGTTTTCCCCCCACTCCATCGCTCTTACGGGCGCGCCGGGGAACAAGCCCGGAATCCCCGCCCAGATGACTTGATCGGTCTCGGCGAGGCCTGAGGCGATCGCCGTATGCGTCTTGCCTTGCGCCCCTAACCGCACCTTTCGAGCCTCGGCGACATGGTCTCCGGTCCCTTTGCGCGGCACGAGGTCCATCTTGCACTTCGGGCAAATCCCTGGCCCGGGCTCGCTGACTTCAGGGTGCATCGTACAGGTCCAATCGGTAGCCTCGCCTGAACTCTCGGCCTCGCCCATGACCCAAACGAACGCGTTGCCTTCGGCGTCGTATTGAATCGCTGAGTTGCGGACTGAAAGCGCGTCTTCCGGCCCGCCGAGAAGGCTGAGCGTTGCGTACATGCCGGGAAGCAGCGAATGATCCTTGTTGGGGACGAGCGCTTCGACGCGGAACGTGCGGGAGTCTGCGGACACGACGGGAAAGACGCTGGTGACGGTAGCCTCCCGCGTCGTGGAGCCCGTGGTGATGAGAACTCGCGTTCCGGCGCTGACCTGGCTCGCGAGGGTTTGAGGAAGCTCCGATTGAACCCGCACGGTGTCGATGGCTCGAATCTGAAACACCGGCTCGCCGGGCATCACGACCGCCCCAGGGCTCGCGGCACGTTCCGAAACGACTCCATGCGACAGGGCGCGGAGATAGCGATACTGGGAAAGGGTCGATGCCGACGCTGCCGTACTTTTGAGCGCCTCCCTTTCGGCTTCCTTGGCTCTGGCCTCTTGTTCGGTCTTCTTCAGCCTAGCGGCGGCTTCGTCGACCTCAGCCTTCGCGATATGTTGGGTCTCGCTCGCTTCTTTGACGGCGGCCTGGGCAGCTTCGACCTCGGCCTCCATGCTTCGGGCGGCCTCGAACCTCGCCTCACGTTCGGCTTGGGCGGCTCGCGTCTTGGCCACGCTCGATTCAAACTCGCGCTCGGCCATCTGGCGCTCGTCCAAGGAGATCGCTCCTGCCTCGTGCAGCCTTCTCGCGCGGCCTACTTCGGCCTCTGAGTATTTGAGCGAGGCGCGCGCGTCAAGAATCGCTTGCTCGGCGGCTTCAAGTTCGCGCCTGGCTTGGGAATGACGGGTCTGAGCCGACCTGGCACCCGCCCTTGCCCGTTCGACGGCCGCTCCCGAGGCAGAGAGACCGGCGCGGGAGCGCGCAAGCGAAGCTCTCATGCTCTCGACTTCGCGCTGCATCGCGAGGGCCATGGAGGACCCGGCTCGGGCCATCCATGTCGATTCCCCGCTCATCGCTGCGAACTCATCGGCCTCGATCTCGGCAAGGAGTTGTCCCGGAACGACGCGGTCGCCGGGATACACGAGCGTTCGTTTGATCCTGCCCGGAATCCGAACCGCCACCGACTCGTCGCTGAAGGCGAGGACCTCGGCGGGGAAGGAGGATTCGGCGCTTACGGACATCGTGACCGGATGCTCGGCCGCGACCGGGTGAACCCCTGGAGGCGCCTTCATAGCGGTCATGTCCATCGCTTGCGCTTCGATGATCGTCATCGCGCCCGGCGTACGCTGGGTTTCGACGATCCACATGACGAGGTAGAGACTGCCCAAGAGCAGCCCAAGGGTGAGCCAGTGGTGGCGAACAAATCGGATTACGGTTTTCATGCGATCTCTCGATGGCTTTCGGGCTGAGGCCGCTCGCACGGGTTGCGTGGGGAGCGCAGCAAAGCCCGAGGTCGGGGCAGCACTTTTTGGGGCGCCGCGGACGACGATCGAGCTATCGAGAGGGGGGAGCGCGCAACGAAGGGGGGCTGTGAGTGCGCGATTCGATGGGACCCGAAATCCCAGACGTCCGAGGTCGAACGCTCGGAGGCCCGGACAATCTGACGCCGCTCACGCCTTCCTCCAAGACGGCTGAAGCCTCTTGGGGGAGCTCGACCTTGAGCGCGGAAGCCGCCTGCAAGTTCAGATCGGGGTCGACCGGCATCCAGCACCCACAGCCATCGGAAACCGGAGGCAAGAGGGGTAGGGACGATTCCTTCGACTCGCAGCAAGGGTCGGGCGATTTCGTTTCGACCGCCTTGCAACAGGGCATGTCGCACGGCGGTGCGTCGGAGACTGCGCTACCCCGTAAGGGCAGGTGCGGCGTAAAAACGAGCGCCGCCAGAGCAAGGCCTTGCCATAAGACTTGGGCGAAAGGGGCCATCAGTTGCGTTTCTCAGAATGATTATGGGCTAGTTTCGGTTCCCTCACCCACGATTCTCTGTTTCGCTCGCGGAACGCAGACCCGATCCGATCTTCTAAACTGATACGGGAACGCTCACGAAATGCGCTTGAAGTTGATGGTTTCGATGCTGACGGTCGGGGGACTGATCGGCGCCGCGCTCGCTGCGGACCACGCTCTCGTGGTTGGGGTGGGCCAATATCCCTCGTTGGAGCGGAGCGAACTGAAGGGTCCCCGGCAAGACGCCGAGGAGTTTGCGGCGTTTCTCAAGAGTAAGGGGTTCGAGGTGACCTTGCTTCTCGACAGCTTGGCTACGCGCGGCGGGATCCTGGGCAAGCTGGAGGAACTCTCCAAGAGCGAGGAGCCCCTTGGAAGGTTCGTTTTTTACTTTGCGGGCCACGGCACGCGCTCGCTCTCAGGCGATTCGGCGCTCCTGCCCTATGACGCGGAGGATTCCTCGCCGGGGCACGACATCCGAGGCAAGGACCTTGCGGCAGCGGTGCGCTCCGTCCCGTCCTCGGCTAGGACGCTCGTTCTCGACTCGTGTTTTTCAGGCGGAATGCTGTATTCGAGCAAGACGATCGGGAGGACGTGGACTTCACGCTACTACGTTCGCAACCCGGTCGGCGCAAAGGGTCTGGATGTTCAGCCAGTCGAATCGAGCGCGGCAGCCGACGCGGCTCTCACGGCCGACTCGGACCTTTGCTACGTCGCGGCTTCGAGACACAACGAGCAAGCGCACGAAGACGTAATCGACGGGCGAACTCGCGGGATCTTCACGTACTACCTCTTGAGTTCGCTCAAGGCCGACCCGAAGAGTTGGGGATCGGTGCAGTCGACGGTCTCGTCCCAAGTCGCCCGGCACACCGACGACCTGCAACACCCTTCGCTTTCCCGCGGGTTCTCATCGACCCCTACTTTCGAGCCGAAAAGGCAAGAGACGGCCTCTCCCACCCTGGGGGGAACGCTCCTCGATCAGTACACCATCGACCATTTCGACCCTGAAAAGCTTCGCCTCACTATGGACCCGAACGTCACAACCCTCCGAGTGGGAGACCGACTCAGGTTCTACGCAAGGGTTGGGGCTCCGGGCTATCTCGTGCTTCTTGAGCGGGGAACAAGCGGAAAGATCCAACTCTTGCGGCCCCTCGCGGGGGAAGCGGTCGAGGATTGCCGAGTCGATGAAGGTGACATCGTTCGGATACCTCCTGCCGGGCGGTCGTTCGCGCCGGACGCGGTGGGCCACGAGCGGATCAAGGGCATCCTCTTTACCAGCCGGGAGCAAGCCGCGGCGCTGATCGAGGCGTTTCCCCGGGCAGCCTCGAAGGGGTTCGACGTGATCGAGGCCGCTCAAGTCCCGGTGAAGGCTTCCGAATCAGGGCCGTCCGAGTTCTATACGGCCGACTTCGTGTTTGAGGTGATCCCGAAGGAGGAGCCTGCGCGGTGCGGAGCGAGCCCGGCGAGCTTTGCGATGCTTCCCTTACTGATCGCGGCTACGCTCAAGACGAGGAGCCGGAAGCAAAGGGTCACCCGGCGCGATCCCTGAGCGATTGGAGCCGTTCAGGTTCATTCTGGGCAAGCCCAGGGACCTTCGAAAGCTTGTCAAAGGCTTGGGTGAAATGCGCCCTCGATTCTTCCCTGCGGCCCAAAGTCCAAAGGCACTCGCCGATTTCCTCGTCGACGAAGCCGTCGTCCGCCTGACCTTCGATGTCCCGAAGCCGCGCGAGCGCTTCCTCGACCCTCCCAAGCGACCTCAGGCACCGGGCGACGCACCACTTCGCAATGCGGGTGGGTTCGGCCTGACCCTGCGCAAGCCTTGCTTCGAGGGCTCGCTCAAAGGCCATGAGGGCTTCCGAAAACCGCCCGGCGGAATGGTGGGTCCATCCGATGTTGTTGAGGAGCGATGCGGTCCAGCGGCGGGCTTTGGGATCGCCCGACTCCGATGCTAATTCGAGCGCTTTCTGGTTCCAAGCGAGGGATTCGGCCTCGTCAGAGACGATTGCGATCATATGCGCGGCGTCGATGGCGAGAGCTTCTTGTCCCCTGCGGCGGGCGCCTGCCCACGCTTCGAGAAAGTGTTGCCGGGCCCCCTGGGGGTTGCCGCTGGAGTTCTCGGCCCTTCCCCGCTCGATTTCGACCCACGCGCTCGCCGAAGACTCAGGTGGGAGAAGGTCGGCGGCTTCGTCGAGAGCGGAGCGGGCTTCCTCAAACTTGCTCTGAAGGCCGAGTGCTCGGGCGATTTGGGTCAGGACTTCCGCCCGAAACGCGGGGTCAGCCTGAGCTCCTGGCGCGTCCAACACCCCCCGGAAGCGCGACTCGGAAGTTACCGGGTCGCCGAAGTCCCATAGGAGGCTGAGATCGGTCTTGTCGCTCATTTTTTCGGGACGATTCGGATCGGGGTCGCGAGAGTGAAAGCGCGCCCGGCCCCTTCGAACCGGGCTTCGAGGAAGAACGCGACGGACCTTTCTCCCGGCTTGGCGACGAACGAAGCCGAGGGGCCGTCCTCGAGTTCGCGCGCGCGCCACACGCTGGTGCGGAAGTCGAGCGAATCTTCCTCGGCGACCCATACCGTCCAAGCACGCGGCTTCGCGCCCTCGGTACGGGCTTCGTAGGTGCTCGTGTCGGGGTTCCACCGCCCTCTCACTTCAGGCAGCGCGCTCTTCCTCGCCGCCGCGTTGGCAAACGCGCCGATCGCCGCAATCGCCCTTTGCCCGTCGCCAAGGCTGTGGCCTGCGTTGGGAGTGATCGAGAGGGCCTTCGGGCTAGGGAGCCGATCCCAATAGAGCCGCGTAGCGTCGGTGGCCCAGTAGCGGTCGTTTGCGCCGGTCAGCGCCAAGATCGGAACGCGGATCGACGCAAGGGCGTGAACGGGATCGACGGCCCTTTGAAGTTCCTTGCCCCGATCGGTTTCTAAGGCTTGTTGAAGCCCCAACTCCGTGTAGTCGCCGATCATCTCGCTATAGCCGCCCCAGAGTTCGAGTTGCCGCTTGAGTTGGGACGGGAAATCGAGGAAGTCGAACACCGCTGGGGCGAGGCCGATGACTCTGGGATCGCCTAGAGCGCCCACCAGCCACGTCGTCCATCCCCTCTTGCTCGCGCCGGTGACTACGAACTTCTTGGGTTGAGGATCGAGGCTCGCTCCCCCCGAAATGCGCCCAGAAAGGGCGTCCATCGCAGCGGCAGCGGACTTGGCCATCGGCATCAGCAGGGGCCAAGACGCATCGCCCGTGCCCATGTACTGCGCAAACGAATGCGCGATGATCTCGTCCTCCCTCATCCCCCAGAGCGGCTGGTTCGGCACGTCGAACAGCATCGCGACGCGCATTCCCGAGGCTTCTGCCAGCGCGTGAGCCAAGGGCTGGTCGGAGCGGTCCACACGGTCGCCCGTGATCACCAGCAGCACGGTATCGGTGTGGACGAGCTTCTTGGGCGAGACGACGACAAGGCTATGCGACCAAAGCCGGTCCTTCCATTTCTGGCTAACGAGACGGAACTCCGCCACCCCTTCTCCGCTGGAAACCCGCCGAAACGAGCGGTCGGGCTCGGGCGCGGAGACAAACGAATGCAGCGGGCCCTGCAAGGGAAGCGAAGGGTTTAGGAGTAAGCAGAGTGCGGCGAGAATCGTCATCGGCACTGGAAACTACTCGGATAGCGGGGGCAAGGTTGCTCCGCGGACGTTCATTCGTCAAAAACCGCTGCCGGTCCCGGTCCCGATGGGTTGCCCCCTCCGGCCGACTCCGAAGTCGGGTTGGTAGGGGATCGCTTTGAGCCGCAAGAACACGTAGATCTCGCGGCCGGGGCGAAACCCGACCCGGTTGTCGATGACTTGCATCACGAGTTCGGCGCAGTGAAGGTCGTAGGTCAAGAGGTATTGCTGGGCTTCGATCTTCTTGAGGTAGCCATTGAAGTTGACGACCCCCGTAGCCCGCAGCCGTCCGAACTTGAGGCCCTCGAAGTACGCGTTGACCGCGCCCCATTGCTGGCGAAACCCGTCGTATCGAGCGCCAAGGCTGACGAAAGCCTCGTCCGATTGCCACCCCAGGTCGAACCGGAGATTGCTCCAGACCTGGCGCTGGGGGTCGTAAGAGGCTACGGATCGAATCTCGAAGTTCTCGTTCGGACGCCACTCCGTCCTCGCCCCGACGAGCTGCCAGGGCGATACGTTGGGCCGGTCCTCTTGGGTGAAGTCATAGGAGGATTGCAGGCCGAGGGTCAGGTCGCGGGCCGCTCGGACGCTCAGGTCGCCGCTGAGAAAGTTGCTCTCTCCGACCCTGTCGATGCTGAGCGGTGTGAAGCCCCGACTTTGAAGTCGGTTGTATCTCAGGTTGAACTGATGGGTCGTATCGAACGAATAGCGAAAGGCCGCTCCAGTGAGAATGGAGTACTGCGCGGTGTCGTCGCTGTAGAATCCCTGGCGATATCGCGTGCTCCAACTGAGGCCCCACCTGCGCTGCATTCGATCTGGCTGCAGCGTCGAGAAGTCGAGGAAGCTCCTTGTGACGCGCTGCTTGTTGCTGGGGTTCATGAACTCGCCAATCGACAGGTCGAGTTGGAAAGGGGTCCTTCCGGCGGCCTTTGGCCCCATGAGCTTCTGGGCGCTCGTTCGAAACGCGAGCACGGGAGTGCGGTCGGACGCGCTGAAGAAGTTGACGGTCTCGCCGACTGGGATGCTGCGCTGATACTCGAGTTCAAGCGATCCCGCGCGAAGCTCTTGCTGGCCCCGAAATCGCACGTCCACTTGCTCGCGCTTGACGTTCGAAGTGGATTCGAACTTCGACTCGGAGGTCGCCCACCGGACGTCGAGGTTGGTCCGAATCGAGCCTCCCAACGACCGGACGTCCGTAAGCCCGAGGGTCTGCTGCAGCGACGAGAAGCTCGCCCCGTCATTGGTGCTGCGATGAAACGCGAGCCGAGTGTTGTTGCGGCCTTGGGGGAAGTTCATCTGCGCGCGCGTCGTGAGATAGGTGTTCTCGGGGGCGTTGAGGTAGTTCTGACGTTGATAGTTGAGGTCGATCGTGAGGTCGTTCGGCCCAAATACCTGGGCGTGTTGAGCCGTACCTTCGAGGCTTTTCTGGTCCCCTGTGAGCCCGTAGACCCGCAGGAAACCGGTTGAGCGTTGAGAGTCGTACTGGTAGCGTCCCCCCAAGCCCGTCCCGAGCTTGGTGAAGTAATCGAGGTAGGCGTCCGCCGCGTTTTGCCCAGCTACAGGGACTCCCCATCGGGTCTTGACGTAATACCCCTCGTCCCGGCTTTGCCCGACCTCGGGCGTGTAGCGCTCGTTTCGGCGGTCGATGGGGATGCTCAGGTAGGGGAGTTTGAGGATGCGGTGGTTCAGGACGGTCAGCTCGACTCCCCTCAAGATCACTCGCTTCTCGGGACGAACGACGATCGAGGAGCCCAGGACATGGAAGTGGGGATCCTTCCGGTCGCAGGTGGTGAAGTCGCCGTCGATGGTAAACACCTCACGCTCCGTTCCGTAGGCCTGACTGCCCCTGAGGTAGATGTCGTCTTGAGTCCGGCCCCCCAGCAGTTTGGGGCGCAGTTCGGCCGAACCTTGAGTCACCCGGAAGCTCTCGGTGTCGAAATTGATCTCGATTGTCTCGCCTTCGAGAGCCGCGTCGGGGCCGATGAGCCTCGCGCCGCCCTTGAGGACGAATAGGTTCGACTCCGTGTCGCCTTCAATCTCGGTCGCGAAGAGATCATAGCCTTTGTATTGCGCTTGAACGCTCCCGCTCAGCTTGATCCTCGTTCCCGTTCTCGTCACGCTGTCGGCCCGAAGGATGCGGATCTGGTCTTGATTTTCGGGCTCGGCTTGTCCCGTGCCTTGGCCTGGGGGAGACGCAGGCTGAGTGGGGGCTGTTCGGGGGCTTTCGAGGGCCACTGCGACCGACTGCGGAAGCCATCCGAGGTGGGTTTGGGACTTGACAGTTGCGGCGAGGGCAAGCACGAGGAGCGCCGCGGGCCGCCTCATTCCAGCCTCCGAATCCCAACGAGACCGAAGACCAGAAACAAGACGTTCGGGAGCCACGCCGCCCAAAACGGGCTCAGAACGCTGCTCTTTCCGCCCAGAATTTCTGTGGAGATCACAAACGCGTTGTAGTAAAGAAACACCAGCAGAATGCTAAAGAGCACCCCCACGAATCCGCCCCGTCTGCCGAGCCAAATGGCAAAAACGGGCGCGGCCAAGGCAAACACGACGCACGAAGCGGGGACGCTGTACCTCGTGTGCAGCGCCACCTCGGCGGTCGTGGTGTCCCACCCGGCTTGCTTGCGTTGCTGAATCGACTCCCTGAGTTCTTCGAGGGTCTGTTCGGTGGTAATGGGTTCAAGGAACACTTCGTCGAGGCTGATCCGCTCGTTGATGACCAGATCTTCGACCGGCCTTGCCAGAACGAGCAGGTCGCCCTTAATCATGCGGAAGTAGGGCTTTCGCATGGTCCAGACCCCGTTGGTGTACTCGCCGGATTCAGCAGTATACAGCCACACCTCATCGACGCGCGGCCTTTCGATGAGCAAGATGTCTTGAAGGCGGATTGTGCCGGGGCCCGCGCGCGAGACTGACCCAAAGCTGGCTGAGTAGTTGCGAAGACGGATCAAGACGTTGTTCTTGAACTCCGGCACCCCGCCTGTGAGCGTCATATCCACCATCAGGCGGCGAGCCTCGCGCTCGGAGGTCGGCATGACCCGTTCCGCCAGGTAGAAGTTGCCGATGGCGACCAGAACTCCGAACGCGACGACAGGCAGAACGAGGCGGAGGATCGGCGTGCCAGCGCTCCGGACTGCGTTGATCTCAGCGTCGCGGGCGAGCCGCGAAATCGCCAGCGAAGCCGCAAGCGAGATTCCCACAGGAAGGGTGAGGTTCAGGAACTGGGGGGTCCGCAAGAGGACCAGCTTCAGCGTCGCCGAGAGTGGAAACGCGGCTGCGGAAACGTTCTTGAACTGGAAAATCAGCAGGTTCGCCTGGAACATGAGCACCACGGCAACGGTGCCGATCAGAAATGGCACGAGCAACTCCCGCAAGACGTATCGGTCGAGCTTCTTCACGAGGGACGGACGACTGGCTCCTTCATTGCGCTCAGGAAGGTCCAAATGGCAAGGGCGAGGAGCAGACCGATCGTGATGGCGGCGGCGACGAGCGGAAGCGTGAGAGCGGCGGTTGGGATGCCCACAACCGCGAACATGGCTGCCAGCCACGCCCAAGTCACCCGCCGCACCAGACCCGCCTTCACCCACCTCCCTTGGGCGTAGTCGAGAAGGTAAGGCGCGCCACAGGTCGTACAGTACATGGACCCCGGGAAGTTCGGAATCCCGCATTCCACGCACCGAATTCGGCGCGCGGTGGGCTCGCGTTTCTCCGCGTCCTGCCACTTATCGAGCATCCGAAGTTCTTCAGTAAACAGTCGCTCCGGCGCGCCCTGCAAGGCCTCGCGGGCGATCTCGATCGCGTGAGCGCGGATACCTTTGTTGTAGAGAGCCTTCGCCAGACGGAACTTCGCTCCCAGGTTATCGGGTTTGTGGGCGAGTTGTTCGTAGGCGCGATCGATCGCTTCCACCTCGATCGAGCCCATCTCGGACCGGTTGATCGCTACCCGAACCACAGGCGCGAGCGCGATGGTCGCCACGGCGGCCATCACAAAAAGAGGGGGTAGGGAAGGGTGGGGAGGGTTTACGGTCAAGAAGCCCAGCGCCCCGGCGACGACGATGCCGACCAGGCCTTGCACGAAGTCGATTTCGGCTGTGACCATCCAGTGAACGAGGGAGATGATCCAGACGGCAAGGGGAACCCAGATGGCGCACCCGAACACCAGGATGTCCGGCCGTTCGATCACTACCAGCCACATAGCCGCTTCCCCATTGTCTCAGCGAGGTTTACCCGCAATGCTCTCCCCCATCCAGTTCTTGCCCGCGTCGGTGTGCGCGTCGCCTTCGTTGGGCTGCTCGGGTTCATCCCCCTTAGGCGAATTCGAGTTGAACTTAGGTTCCGTGCCCGCCAAAAGCCTCACGATGTTCGACTTGTGCCGATATGCAATGAATACGTTGAGGAGCACGAGGAATCCTACTACGATCGTCGGTTGGCCCCAGAAGTACGCCGCTGGAATCAGCGAGATCCCTGCTAGCAGCGAGGAAAGGCTCACATACCGGGTGGCGATCGCGGCCACCAAGAACACGGCCAGCCCGGTCAACGCGGTCCAAGGATGAAGCGCAAGGAGCATTCCCAGAGTCGTCGCAACGCCCTTACCCCCTTTGAACCTCAGCCAAGGCGAAAGGCAATGGCCCAACACCGCCGCGATGCCGACCGCGATCCCCCACTCCTGGACGTGGTCGACGAGGAGCGACTTGGCCGCCCAAACCGGAAGCGCCCCTTTCGCGACGTCGAACCCAAACACCACGAGCGCCCAGCCCCATCCCAGCGCCCTCTTAACGTTCGTCGCGCCGATGTTGCCGCTGCCGACCTGGAAGATATCGACGTTTTGGGCCCGAGCCACCAGCACGCCGAAAGGGATCGATCCCAAAACGTAGCTTCCAATCAAAAGCGCGGCAAACTGCATCCTCAAGCCCTCAGACGTTCTATGCCTTCAAGAAAGATGAGCCGAACTGCAGACGTGATGTGCTCGTGCTTCGCCAAGAACTCATTTCCTCTCTCGAATCCGAACGTCCACGCCAAACGGTCCAGCCTATCCGGGTTTTCCGGGACGATGTCAGTGGTCAAACCCAGCAAGGCCAAACGCTCTCGAAGGGTGAGCAGATGGCGCAGGCCTTCGGACAGCGCATCGAGTTCAACCGCGTTGATAAGTCGCGCTCTCGCCAGTTGACGCAGCCGATCGTCCAACCTGTGGAGCGTACCCGCCTCGGTGGCGGTGGGGTAGCGCATTTCGTGCAGGTGAACGAACCACTCGATGTCGCTCAGGCCCCCTACGCCCAACTTCACGTTCCTCGTTCGGTACTTCACCGTGACCCTCTCGGTCTCGATTCGCTTCTTCATGGCGAGGAGTTCTTGCAGCCGCTCCGGCGTGATCGGCAAGGCGTAGGCCGCCTTGACGACCAACTCGAACGCCCTGGACGATCCCCAAACGGTTCGGCACTCGCCCAGCGCAAACCTCTCCCACAGGTCCATCGCCGCGAGTTCGTAGGCCGAAAAGCCCTCGTAAGTTCGAACGAGCATTCCATGCCTGCCCTCGGGTCGAAGCCGGAGGTCGCAGTTCACGGGAATCCCGAACGAGCGCAACTCCCGCATTTCTCCCAAGAATGCTTGCGCCTGTTTTTCGTGCGCGCTTTCAGGTCCGGAGTCCTCCGCCAAGAACATCAGATCGAGATCGGAAACGAACCCGGCAGATTGATTGGCGTAGCTCCCCAGCGCCAAGACGTCGAACCCCGCGTTCAGCCGGCTCGCCACAGACCCCACTAGGCCGTCGTACACCCTCGATAAGGCATCCCAAACGGGGAAGTCGGGGGCCAATGTCCACTTGATCTTGAGCCTGTCGATGCAGCGCCGGGCGGCGGCCGCGATCTCGGCGAGGGAACCCTCGCCTACCGACTTGAAGTCGAACGATTCGCAGTCCAAGTCCTCTTCGATCTCGCCACTCAGAATCGCCTCGGTCAGGCCGACGTCTCGAACGCAACTGTCGATCGCCGCGGGTGACGCCACCGCGATTCGCTCGACTCTGCGGAGGCTGTCCTTGTTCACGAGCAGGCTCTCGTAGAAACGGTCGGAATCGGGAAGGGAGTCGAACCAGCGGGCAAGGTCCGCCTTGGCGCGCGACTGGCCCTCCAAGACCTGGCCGCGGGCGGAGTTCGAGTCGGACAGGGGGCTGAGAAGCGCGGCATATCCTTCGCGAACCCCGGCCCGGACCTGCTCGACCTGTTGATGCAAGTCCTCCCAGCTTCCGAACTCCATAACGGCCGCTAGCCGCTCGCGTGCTTGAGGGTGAGTGGGAAGGGAGTGCGTTTGGACGTCGCCTGCGAGTTGGCACCGGTGCTCGAGCTTGCGAAGGAACGTGTAGCCGCTGATGAGGTTAGCGGCGCGTTCCGGTGCGATCAGCCCGAGCCGCTCCATGTTTCGAAGCGCATCCAGGGTCGGGCGCTCTCTCACCTCGGGGACCTGGTGGCCCAAGATGAGTTGAAGGATCTGGGTGGCGAACTCCACATCGCGGATGCCTCCTGGCCCGCGTTTGAGGTCGTCCGGCCCGGCGTGAGTCTCTACGCGAGTCCTCATCGAGACGATCTCAGAGAGCCTCGCTGTGCTCCAACCGTGGCCGAAGCAATACTCCGCCCTCATTCCTTCCCATCGAAGTTTGAGTTCTTCGGGGCCGAAAACCGCGCGAGACCGGATCAGCGCCTGCAGCTCCCAGGTCTCGGCGTGCGACCGGTAGTAACTCTCAATCGAGCGCATGGAGGCCACCAGCGGCCCAGATCGGCCGTACGGGCGCAAACGCAGGTCGACCCGATACAATGCGCCGCGCCCCATCCGATCGGCAAGGGCGCGGTTGAGCATCTCGCAGGTCTTGGAAAGCTCGGCCTCCGCCGAGGGTTCGAGACCGTCCGGGCACACATACACTAGGTCGACGTCCGAACTGTAATTGAGTTCTTCGCCCCCCAGCTTTCCCATCGCGACGACCATGAGGTCTGGGGAGGGGCCCGAATCCTGATCCTGGGAGCCGCGCGCCTGCCGCGTGGCGGCCTCGAACGCAAGTCGAATGAGAGCGTCGGCCAGGTGGGATAGCCCTCGCCAAATCTCCTCTTGCCCTCGAATCCCTGCGAGGTCGCTCACGGTGAGAGGCAAGAGGGTCTTCTGCTTCAAGAAGCGCAGGCGGTCGAGGGTGTGGGAGTAGCTGGTGGAACTCGAAGCGAGGCGCCTTCCTTCTGCGAGCAGCTCCACGGTGTTCGGGACCTGCTGCAAGACGCGGGGGTCCGTGAGCAAAGTCGCAAGCTCGGGGTTCTGAATCACAGCGTCGGCAAGAGGCTGGCTCGCGCCAAGGAGCAACATGACAAGGGGCGTCAGTTGAGGAGTGGAGAGGAGGTGAGCGAGGTGCTCGTGCGGGTTCGAAGTCGCTCGAAGCCATCGTTCGAGGTTGCGCGCCGCCTGATCGGGGTCCGGGCACCTCTCGAACGACCTCGCAAAGAACTCCTGCAAATCCGAATGCGTCAGGCTCTCCAATCGGGCCCTGACCTTCGATGCCGCTTCTTCGTCCTGGAAAGTCGCCACTGCGATGAGTCCATGCTACACGAATCAAGCCTTCGGTTGGTGAGGCAGCCGCCTTTGACTCCCCCTGGCTGAAGGCCCAATTGGAGCATCCGGGCTCGATAGGTTGCCTGCTTGGTACCACGCGCAGAGGTCGGTGAGTTGGCAGCGGTTGCACAGCGGGCGAGGGGCCTTGCAGACTGTCCGGCCGTGTTGGATCAAGACCACGTGAAAGCGAAACGCGAGGTCCGGGGGGACGAGGTCGAGAAGCGCGTCGTGGGCCTTGGCTTCGCCGAGCGACTTCTCGATCAGGCCGAGGCGCCAACTGACCCGAAAGACGTGGGTATCTACCGGAATCGCCGGCATCTCCAAAGCGAAGCAGAGAACGATCGAGGCAGTTTTCGGTCCCACGCCCGGAAGCGAAGTGAGCCACTTCCTCGCTTCGAGCATGGGCATTCCGCGCAGGTTCTCAAGGGTGTAGTCCCCGTTCCGCTCCGCGATTTCTCGCAGCGCTCCCTGAATACTCCGCGCTTTCTGGTTGGCGAGCCCGGCGGCCCGAATCGTGTCTCGGAGTTCTTCCGGGTCGGCGGCGACGACTTTGGACCAAGTCGGAAAGCGCGCCCGCATTCGGTCGAATGCCGGAAACGCGTTGGCGTCGGCCGTATGCTGCGTGAGGATGCAACTGACGAGTTCGCTTACGGGGTCGTAGGTGGGCCGGGAGAGGCGGGCGCCGTAGTCCGATTCGAGCCTCGCGACGAGATCGCGAACCTGGCCCTCGTTCCAGCCCGAGCCCTTTCGCCTCTCGCGTCTCATCCCGCACGAGCATACTCAAAGGCGATGTGCCAGAATGGGCTACATGAAGGCGCTCGTGGGATTTGCCCTGTTCGTTTCTCTCCTGCTGGCCGGGTGCGCGGGGAACAAGCTCGTCGGCACTTGGGACGCCACCGGCGGCCCTGTTGCCATGAAGTACACCTTCGGCTCGGATGGGTCGATGAAGGTACTGGTCTCGCTTCCTCTCCCCACGGGGACTGCGGAGTTCACTGCGGTCGGCAAATACACGGTCGATGGCGACAGCGTGACGACGGTCGGCGAGTCGGTATCCGTGAAGGGCGTAACCGGAGGGCTCGTGGACATGATCAAGGCTGAAGCCGAAAAGGAACTCAAGAAAGAGGTCAAGTCGAAGATCACTTGGGAGTCCAACGACCGGTTCACTCTCGACATGGACGGGCAGGTCGTCACTTTCAACCGGGTCAAGCAGCAGTAGGCGGGCGTTGAACCCCATGCGCGTTCTCGTCACAGGCGGTGCCGGTTACATCGGTTCCGTGGTCACCGAATTGCTCGCCGACTCGGGGCATTCGGTAGCCGTGTTTGATGACCTTCGCTATGGCCATCGCGAAGCGGTGCATCCCTCGGCGACGCTGATCGTAGGCGACTTGCTCGACGCTCCCGCGCTCGATTCGGCGTTCGAGAGTGGCGGCTTTGAAGCGGTGGTCCACCTTGCGGCCGAATCGAAGGTCGAAGAGTCCGTCCGGGACCCCTCGCTGTTTTACGAGGTGAACGCACGGGGGACGGCCAACCTCCTGGATGCGATGGCTCGGCACGGCGCGCGCAAGATCGTCTTCTCGTCCACGGCCTCGGTCTATGGCGAGCCGAAGACCACTCCGATCCACGAGGGCTTTCCGATCCAGCCGATCAACCCTTATGGCGCATCCAAGCATCTTTGCGAGCGGCTGCTGCGCTTGGCCTCTCACGCGGGACTTCAGCACGTTTCCTTGCGGTATTTCAACGCGTGCGGCGCTTCGACCCGATATGGCGAGTGGCGCGAACAGGAGACTCACATCATCCCGATCCTGTTCGATGCCGTGCAGGGTCGAAGGGCGAGCTTCACGCTGTTTGGCGACGACTATCCCACGCCCGACGGAACTTGCGTGCGGGATTACATCCATGTTCTCGACATCGCCCAGGCGCATATCCACGCGCTGGGGCGGTTGGGCGATCTCCCGAGCGCGGTCTACAACGTCGGCGTCGGGCGGGGTTACTCGAATCGCGAGGTGATCGAGTCGGTCCGAAGGGTGTCGGGAATGCCGTTGGACTATTCCGTCGGACCCCGTAGATCGGGCGACCCCGCTGCGCTGATCGCAGACGCCTCGAAGATTCGCGACGAGCTCGGTTGGGAACCCCAGTTCCAGGACCTCGATTCCATGGTTCGATCGGCCTGGGAATGGCGACTTCGGTTTCCCAACGGGTACGCCTCGTCATAATCTGTCCATGAACCGAGTGGCCGTCATCATGGCCGGGGGGTCGGGCGAGCGGTTTTGGCCAGCCTCCCGATTGCGCCGCCCCAAGCAGCTTTTGCGGCTCGCTGATTCCGAGAGGACGCTCTTGGAGCAGGCCGTTGCGAGGATCGCGCCGCTCGTCGGTCCTGAAAACGTGATCATAGCCACCGGCGCGCCGATCCGGGACGCGATCGTCGAGGCGAACCTGGTTCCTGAGGCCAACGTGTGGGCCGAGCCTTCGAAGAAGAACACACTGGGTTGCCTTTCTTGGGCCGCCGCAAACTTTGAGGCTGGCGGCAAGAACCCTACTTGGGCCGTGCTGACCGCCGACCACAGCATCTCCGACGAAGAAGCGTTTCGGAAGTGCGTCGAGATCGCTTTTTCCGCCGCGGAGCAGACTGGGGGCTTGGTGACGCTCGGGATCCCTCCTTCGAGGCCCGACACGGGATTCGGCTATATCGAGGTGGGGGAGACTGTGGGCCCGGGCGTCTCGAATGTCGCGCGGTTTCACGAAAAGCCGGACGAGATCACTGCGCGGGAATACCTTCGAGCTGGCCGGTTTCTTTGGAACAGCGGGATGTTCTTCTGGACGCAGGACGCATTTCTGAGGGAGCTCAACGCGCATCGACCGGGAGTATTCGGGCTCATTCGAGCGCTCGCGGAGGCGATCCGCGCGGGCGATGGCGCGAGGGCGGCCGAGGTCTTCGAGGCGCACCCTTCCGAGTCCGTCGATTACGCACTGATGGAGAACACCCGGTCGGCCTACGTCGTAAGGGCGACCTTTGGGTGGGACGACTTGGGCGCGTGGGACTCGCTGCGAAGGTCATTGCCGCTCGATTCAGCGGGCAACGCCTTCGTGGGAGATGTTCTGAGCCTTGAATCCCGCAACAACGTCGTCTATGCCGAGATCGAGGGTCTCAAGGTTTGCCTTCTGGGGGTGGAGGACCTCGTCCTCGCCGTGACTCCCGACGCGCTTCTCTTGACGACGGCGCAACGGTCGCAGGACGTGCGCAAGATCGTCGAGGAACTCAAGAAGCGCGGCGGTCCTGTTTGACCCTTAGAAGTACCCGTCGCTGGTGTCGTACGCGGTGTCGAGGTACTCGGCGATGAACTGCTTGAGCTCCTCGACTGTGCAATCGGCGTGGCGCGGGATGACCCGGTAGAAAACGCCGTCCACGTCCTTACTCCCGAAAAGCTCCTGCTTGAACATGTCCCACTTGACGCCGTTCGTGCTTGGGTAGAACCCGCCAGGGCCGCGATAGAAGAATGCCGCGAGCTGTCCTCGCCGCGCACCGTCCATTTCTGTGATCGTGATCGGGACTTTGCCGCGCGTCTTGGTTTCGACGTTCTCCGTGTGCTGTTTGGAGAGCACCCAGCCTTGGCCTGAGAAGCAAACCCGCGGGTCGTGGAAGCTGGCGCGGCTCTGGCTCGCGATTAGGACCATATCGAACCCCTTCGCGGCGTCGAGATACAGCCGACAGACGATGCCGTAGGGCACGAGCAACTCGTAGGTTCGGTCGTCCATCCGGTAGGACTGGGCGGGATTCTCCGTACCGGGAAGGAAGATGAACTTCCCCACCTTCGTGGGGGCTTTCTGCTCCATCCATTCCTCGGTCTTGCTCGGCCGCTTGACCGTCACAGCCGAGATGTTGATCGCAATGCCCGCGACAAGCAATAGAGCGCCGGCGATGTACGCACGAGTCATCAATCCTTCCATCCGAGACCTCTTGCTATTTTGAATAGGATAAAGAAACAGATCGCCAGCGTGATATAGCCGCTGTAATCGTGGAACGCCATTCCAGCGTCGTGGCCGTAGTTCTCGCCGACCAGCCCGATCAGGGCGATCCGGAGGCCGTTGATGAAGATGCACAGGGGCAGGATCACGGCGAACATCACCAGGTTCGCCCACCACCTGAGCCCGCCGATCAGAACGAAGAAGACCGTAAAGGCCGTAACGGCGACGATCAGTTTGAGGCCGCTGCACGGCACGCCGACATCGAGAACGAAGTTGTTCAGATAAATCGTGGTCGTTCCCGTGTCCATGAACGGCTGGAAGCCCGCGAGTTGGAGCATTTGGAACGACGCTTTGGTCGAAAGAATCTGCAGCGGGTTGGTGTAGACGTCGATGGCGAAGGTCCAGAGCGGCAGGGCAAAGCCCAAATACAGCACGGGGAGGCTGAGCGCGACCATCCACCGCCATCCGGCGACCAGCCAGATCGTGGCGAGAATCACCATCATCAAACAGATCGAGAGGATCAACAAGATGTCGGCCGCGAACGCCGCTCGTGTCAGCACGAGGAGCCCTGCGAGCGGGATCAAGGCCACCCAGCCCGGCTTCACGGGAATGGTCTTTAGCCGGGGCCACCATCGGTAGATGATGAAGATGGAGATGATAGGAACCAGGAATCCGTGGCTGAAGTACCCGTCCTCGCTGTCCCAAAGATCGAGCAGATTCCGGAAGAGAGTCCAGAACAGCGCCGTGACCCCCAACGCGGCAATCAGGCCCGGCCAAAACGCCTTGGAACTCACGATGGTCTTCGTGAATGCCATGACTTGCTCGGGCACCGAAAGTCGGGGCGCCGTCGGCTCTGACTCAAGAGGCGTTGTGTTCGCCATCGTTGTTCTTCCTTCCACCAGATCGCTTCGAATGCAAGATCGGGGCCAAATCCCACCCCCCGACCTGAAAAGTCTACTTTACCTTTGCCTGTGCTTCCCCAATCCTACGCTTTCAACTCCCCAAAGATTCGCCAACCCTGTTTGGGTACAATCCCGCCGTCCATGGAGTCCCTCGCGCCCCTACCTGGCGTCTTGATCAAACCCCTGAGCAAGTTTGCGGACTCGCGCGGTTGGCTTACCGAGCTTTTCCGCGACGACGAACTTCCCGAAGGATTCCGTCCGGTGATGGGATACCTCAGCGTCACTCATCCGAACGTCGCGCGCGGCCCTCACGAACATGAACGCCAAACGGACGGCTTCGCGTTCCTTTCGGGGCGTTTCGAACTCGTGTTGTGGGAGAACCGCAGCGGGCTTCAACCGAATGAGTTCCGGCTGATCGTAGGCGAGGAGAACCCGGTGTTCGTTTGGGTGCCGCCTGGGGTGGTTCACGCCTATCGCAATGTCGGCGAAACCGAAGCCTTCGTACTCAATTTCCCCGATCAACTGTACGCGGGCTGGGGAAAGGCCGAGCCTGTCGACGAGATCCGGCATGAGGCCGATCCGGAGTCGCCGTTCCAACTATGAACTTACTCGTGGCCGGCGGAGCAGGGTTTATCGGGTCGCACTTTGCCCGCATGGCGCTGGAAAAATGGACGGACGCGCGGGTGATCGTCTTCGACGCGCTCACCTACGCAGGCAACCTCGATAACCTCAAGGACCTCTGGGCGCACCCAAGGTTCGCCTTCCATGCAGGCAAGGTCCAAGACAGTACGGCGGTCGAAGGCACGATTCGCGCCGAGAGGATCACCCATGTCGTCAACTTTGCCGCCGAGTCGCACAACGACCGCTCGCTGCTCGACCCCGGCGCGTTCATTCAAACCGACGTGTTCGGTGTGTTCGTCCTCCTCGAAGCCGTCAGGCGGCACGGCGTCGAGCGGTTGGTTCACGTCAGCACCGATGAGGTCTACGGCTCGATCGACGCCGGGCAGTTCACCGAGCAGAGCCCGCTCGAACCCAACACCCCCTACAGCGCGAGTAAGGCCGGAGGCGATCTCCTCTGCCGCGCGTTTCGAGTGTCGTTCGATGCGCCGGTCATCGTGACAAGGGGGGGCAATACCTATGGACCCTACCAGTACCCCGAGAAACTGATCCCCTTCTTCGCCACGAGGCTGATCGAAGGAAAGAAGGTCCCGCTCTACGGCGACGGCAACCAGGTGCGGCAATGGATTCACGCCCGCGACCACGCCGCAGGGGTGATGGCTGCGCTGGAACACGGGGAGTTGGGCGAGGTCTATAACGTCGCCGACAGCAACGAACGCAGCAATCGCGAGGTGGTGAGGGTCCTTCTCGAAGAGACGGGCCGAGGTGAGGAACTCGTGAAGCCGATTCCCGATCCGCGCGGCGCGGCGCACGACAAACGGTATTCGATGGACGGTCAGAAGCTGCGCGCGCTCGGATGGCGTCCCGAAATGCCGTTCGAAGAGTCGCTTCGGGAGACGGTTCGGTGGTATCTCGCCAACGAGGGATGGTGGCGGCCGATCGCGGAAGACCCGAAGTATCGGGAGTTTGTTCGGCAATACTACGGCCCGACGCTCGGAGACGACCTATGAAGGCGCTGATCCTCGCCGGAGGCAAAGGCACTCGGCTCCGGCCCATCACCTTCTCGATGGCCAAGCAACTGGTTCCGGTGGCCAACAAGCCCGTCGTCGAATACGGGATCGAGTCCATCGCCCAGGCGGGGGTCAAGGACTTCGGCATCATCGTCGGAGACACCGCCGAGGCGATCAAAGAGGCGCTGGGCGACGGATCGCGGTGGGGGTGCCGGTTCACCTTTATCCCCCAGCCCGACCCTTTGGGTTTGGCCCACGCCGTCAAGACCGCGCGAACCTACTTGGGCGACGACGACTTCGTGATGTATTTGGGGGACAACCTGATCAAGTCGAGCGTCCGGGCGCTGATCGACGAGTTCGAGGCAAGCCGCCCCGCCGCGACGATACTGTTGACCGAGGTCCCCAACCCTTCCGAGTTCGGCGTGGCCGAGCTTGAGGGCGAAAGAGTGATTCGCCTCGAAGAGAAACCCGCTAGCCCCCGCTCGAAACTCGCGCTGGTGGGCGTGTACCTCTTCGACCGGCGCATTCACGAACACATCGACCGGCTTCGGCCCAGCAAGAGGGGCGAATTCGAGATCACCGACGCGATCCAGTCGCTGATCGACTCCGGGCTCCCGGTTCTTTCCCATACGATCACGGGATGGTGGAAGGACACGGGCACGGTCGAGGCGATTCTGGAAGCGAACAGGCTCGTATTGGAGGACCTTCAGCCCGAGATTCTGGGCGATGTGGACGGCGAAACCCGAATCGAGGGCAGGGTCAAGATCGGAAAGGGCACCCAAGTGCGGAACTCCACGATCCGCGGGCCGGTTACCGTCGCTGAGAACTGCGTGATCGAAGACAGCTACGTGGGACCGTTCACGGCAATCGACGCGAACACCCAGGTGGTCCGAACCGAAGTCGAGCATTCGATCGTGCTGGCGGACTGCTCGCTGCAGGGCGTTCCGGGTCGGGTATCGGGCTCGCTCATCGGCCGGGGAGCGGTCGTGGAGCGGGCGGACGGCCTTCCGAAGACGACGCAGCTCGTGCTCGGGGATTCGAGCCATGTAGTTTTGCCGTGAGCCGTTTGGATTCGCTCGCGGGTGGCAATAATGAGAAAGGGGCCGGTTCGAGCCGGTCCTGCGTGCTGATATGAAGGTTGCAGTCATTGGAACGGGGTACGTGGGGTTGGTGACGGGGGTCGTGTTGGCCGAACTCGGCAACGACGTCGTCTGCGTCGACAACGACCCAGAAAAGATCGACAAGCTCCGCAACGGGATTCCGCCCATCTACGAGCCCGGCGTCGAGGAGATGCTGAAGTCGGGCCTACGGGATGGGTTCCTCTCGATTTCGGACTCGATTAGCGAGGCGACGAGGGCGAGCGAGATCGTTTTCATCGCGGTCGGAACGCCACCCGGCGACGACGGCACGCCGGACCTCACCGCCGTGCGCGCGGTTGCGGCGGAGATCGGGAAGGCCATCGACAAGTACACCGTCGTCGTCAACAAGTCCACCGTGCCCGTCGGCAGCGGCGAACTGGTCGAAACGATCATCGCCGAGCAGGGCGCAGACCGAAGTTCGTTTGACGTAGTGAGCAACCCCGAGTTCCTGCGCGAGGGCTCGGCGATCTACGACACGCTGAACCCCGACCGCATTGTGATCGGCGCAAAGAGCCGCGAAGCCGCCGTGAAGCTGGTTGAACTCTACGCGCCGATCGAGAAGCCGATGATCATCACCGACCTCGAAAGCGCCGAGATGATCAAGTACGCCAGCAACAGCCTTCTCGCCACCAAGATCAGCTTCATCAACGCGATCAGCCGGCTTTGCGAGCTTACGGGCGCGAACGTCGCCGACGTCGCCAAGGGAGTGGGGGCAGATAACCGGATCGGCCCGCAGTTCCTCGGAGCGGGGCTCGGATGGGGCGGGAGCTGCTTCCCCAAGGACGTGCAAGGGCTCATCAAGATCAGCGAGCGGTACGGCTACGACTTTCGGCTGCTCCGTGAAGCATGGAACATCAACGCGGAACAGACGCAACACTTCTTGGGCAGGATCGAGTCGAAGCTGGGGAGCCTTGCCGACAAGAACATCGCCCTTTTGGGGCTCGCCTTCAAGCCCAACACCGACGACATTCGCTTTGCCAAGTCCCTCGAAATCATCGAGTACATCCTCGAACGAGGGGGCAACGTTACGGCCTACGATCCTGTGGCCACCGAGCACGTAAGGGACCTGTTTCCGAGCGTGACGTATGTCGATTCGGTGTACGAGGTGAGCAATCAAGCGGACGCGCTCGTGCTGGTCACGGAATGGAACGAGTTCAAGCAGATCGATCTCGACCGCCTCGGAGGGCCGATGCGGCAGCGTCTGCTTTTCGACGGGCGAAGAGTGTATTCGAAGCAACTCGCGGAACGGGCGGGCTTCGAGTATTTCACTGTCGGAAGCTCGTAGCTCACACGATTCGAGGGCGTCGTGAAAATACTCCTGGTTCACAACTTCTACCAGCAGGCCGGGGGGGAAGACTCGGTTTTCGAGGCAGAGGGACGACTTCTGGAGGAACGGGGTCATGAGGTCCTCCGATTCACCGCCCACAACGACGCGATCCAGGACATGGGGAGGCTTGAGGCAGCCAGAGCCACCTTGTGGAACGGAGACATGTACTCCAAGATCGCCGAGGTTGCGGCCCAGTTCCGGCCCGACGTGGCGCACTTCCACAACACCTTTCCCCTGATCTCCCCGGCAGGCTACTACGCGGCGCGGGAGCAGGGGGCGGCTGTGGTGCAAACCCTTCACAACTTCCGGCTCGCCTGCGCCAACGCGTTGTTTTTTCGTGAAGGGAAGCCATGCGAGGACTGCTTGGGGAGGAGTTTTGGGTGGCCTGCGGTGCGCCACGCCTGCTACCGGGGAAGCCGCCTCGGTTCGTTCGTGACGGCGCTGATGGTCAACCGTCACCGAGCTAGGGGGACATGGCAGCGGGCCGTCGACCGATACATCGTCCTGACGGAATTCGCGCGGGAGAGATTCGTCCGGGCGGGACTCCCCGAACCGAAGCTGGCCGTAAAGCCGAACTTTGTGCCCGACCCCGGCGTGGGGACTCATGAGGGCGGCTACGCGCTGTTCGTGGGCCGCCTGTCGGTGGAAAAGGGGGTCTCGACGCTCTTGGACGCTTGGAAGATCGTTGGGGAGAGCCTACCCTTGAAGATCGCCGGCGACGGCCCGCTCGCTGCAGAGGTCGGCGCTGCCTCGGGTTCGGGTGGGGTGGCGTGGCTGGGGGCAAGGCCGAAGTCGGAGGTGCAAGACCTGATGCGATCCGCCAAGGTGCTGGTGGTCCCATCCATCTGTTACGAAGGGTGTCCGATGGCGCTGGTCGAAGCCAAGGCGTCGGGACTTCCCGTCGTGGCTTCGGACTTGGGCGCGATGGGAACGATGGTCGAGCCGCGAAAGACGGGGCTCCTTTTCCGCGCGGATGATCCCCAAGCCCTCGCGGAGGCGGCGCTCGAAATGGACCGTGATCCTGAGTTGCGCCGAGTTTGCGCCGAGGGCGCTCGTTCGGACTACCTGCGGGCCTACAGCCCGGACGCCTCCTACCAAGCAACGCTCGCAATCTATGAGGCCGCCCTAAGCGAGTTCAAGTCGAAGAAGTAGCCTCCGCCTACCCAGCCCGTGCCTGTTCGCGGATCGCGATCAGTTCCTTCATCAAGCCGTGCAGGTCGGGCGTCCGTTCGGTGCGTCCGAAAGCGTCGTGCAGGTCGGAATAGAGTTCATAGAGCCGGTCGTAGGCGGCGAGGGAAGCGGGATTGGGGACGTATTGAAGGGCCTGGACCCGGGTCATCGCCTCGATGGCGGCAGGTACGTCGGAGTGAGCCCCTCCGACGACCGATCCCATGATCGCCGCGCCGAGTGCGCAGGTCTGTGCCGAACCGCTGAGCTTCATGGGGCGTTTGCACACGTCGGCGTAGATCTGCATCGTGAGGGGGCTCTTCTCGGCGATTCCTCCGCAGACCACGATTTCTTCGATCTTCACCCCGTACTCGGCGATGCGCTCGATGATCTTCCGCGCGCCGAATGCCGTGGCTTCGAGGAGCGAGCGGTACATCTCGGCGGCGGTCGTGTGGAGCGTTTGTCCGACGAAAAGCCCTGAGACCCTTGGGTCGAGGAGCACGTTGCGGCTGCCGTTGTTCCAATCAAGCGAAAGCAGGCCCGATCCTCCCGCGGGTAGCGAGGTGCTTTCAGCCTCCAACTCGTGGTGCTCACGTCCGGACACCTTGCTCGCAAACCACCCAAAGAGATCGCCCACCGCGGCTTGCCCGGCCTCGATCCCCTGGAAGCCGGGAACCACCGAGCCGGGAACGATCCCTGAGACTCCGAGGATGTCGGGCGTCGAGGCGTCGCCGATCATGATGTCGCAGGTGCTGGTGCCCATGATCTTCACTAGGCGGCCCGGCTTTACGCCCGCCCCGACGCCCCCTAGGTGAGCGTCGATCGCGCCCACGGCAACGGGGATGCCCGCGGGCAGTCCCATCTGCGAGGCGATGCTCGGGTCGAGGGTCCCCGCAACTTGGTCGGAGGTGTGCGTTAGCTGATATAGCTGCGGCCGGATCGACGCGAGCGCAGGGTCGAGCCCCGCGAGAAACTCCTCATCGGGAAGTCCGCCCCAGGATTCGTGGAACATCGCCTTGTGCCCGGCCGCGCAGATGCCACGCTTTATTTGCGCGGGGTCCTGGATTCCGCAAAGCCACGCCGGGATGAAGTCTTGGCATTCAGCCCAGGTTCGAGCAGCGCGAAACACGGTGGGCGCGGTCCGCAGGCACTTGAGCGCCTTCGCCCAAAACCACTCCGACGAATACGCGCCTCCGCACTTGGCGAGGTAGGGCCTGCCCAAAGCCCGCGCGTTTTCCGAGATTTCCTCGGCCTCTTCATGGGCAGTGTGGTCCTTCCAGAGCCAGCATTGCGCCGCGAGGTCGCCCCGAAAACGCTCCGAAAGCGCGAGGGGTCGGCAGCGCTCATCCAGCGGAAGGGGCGAGGACGCCGTTGTGTCGATCCCGATTCCCACCACTTGATCTGCCGCGAATCCTGTGTCACGGCCCTGCGCGTCGTCGATGGCGGCTCGCACGGCGAGTGGCGTGCTCGTTAGGTAGTCCGCAGGGTCTTGCCGTGCCAGATGCGGGTCGTTGGGATCGAGGAGAACGCCCGACTCGCCGCTGGGGAAGTTGACGACGCCCACGCCGACCTCACTTCCATCGAGGCAATCCACAAGCAAGGCGCGAACGCTGTTGGTGCCATAGTCGACTCCGAGGGCGTACTGTTTCATCGCTGCTTCGCATTCTATCTTGGCTTGCGATGCGCCGGATTCGAACGTACTTTACGCTGAGGTACTCTTTCGCTCCCACGCCGGGTCCTGCCTTGAATCTGGCAAGCAGGGGCGCGGGGATGCGAGCCCTGGTGGAGAGAGTGCAGCCATGAACCATTCTTTGTCTTCGGATTTTCCTATCACCGACGAGTCGTGCAAGGCGGCCACGGGTAAGACGCTCGCTGAATGGTATGCGAGCCTCGATGCAGAAGGCGCGCTCGCCAAGGGTCGCCGGGCGGCCGTTCAGTTTCTTCATGAGCAGACCAAGGAGCCGTGGTGGAGCACGACCCTAGCCGTGGAGTACGAGAAGCTGCGGGGGGTCACGAAGAAGGACGGGCTGCCCGAAGGCTATTTCATCTGCTCGACCAAGACGCTGGGCGTTCCCGTCGTTGCCGCGTTCCGAGCTTGGACCGACGCACAGGGCTGGAGCGAGTGGCTCGGCAAGGCCCTCAGCGGTGAGGTTGCCGAAGGTGCGGCGGTCGAGATCGAGAGTGGGGAGCGCCTCAGCTTCTCGCGGATTCGAGAGAACAAGGACCTGAGGTTTACGTTCGAGTGCGAGGGATATTCGACGCCGTCTCAAGTCGAGGTGCAGTTCCAGGACAAGGGAGGAAAAACTGGCCTCTTGGTCAACCACACGAGACTCCAGACCCGGTCGGACGCGGACAGCGCGCGAGCGGCTTGGTCCGTCGCCCTCGACAGCCTTAAAAAGCTCGTGGAATCCCGCGGATCGTAGTTGGAGCGGAGCCGATTTTTCTTCCCGGTGGCCGGATTTGGGGGAGTTCAAGGCGGTTTCAGGGCCCTTGAAATCTGTAATCCCAAACAATTGCCAGCATTTCGTTAGAGGAATCTGGCGGTTTTTGAGCTAACAATAGAAGAGACCTTTTCTGGGGGGACACGATGATGAATCCGCTTGCCCTGGTGACTATCGACCGCAAGACGGGCAGGTTCGACCGGGAGTTTACGCTGAGGAGAATCTCGGCGCGGTTTCCGGACCTGTGTACGTTGGACGCCAAGCAGTGCGTCGAAATCGCGCTGGATGTGGCAGAGGAACAGGCGATCGTAGCTGACGAGGACGATAACGCCGAATACCAGCACCTTTTCGCCTTGGTGCGAAGACTCAAGAGCGTCTCGCCGAATCCGGACGACGAGAGGCTGATCGAGAGGTTCTTGCCTTCGGCGCTGGTGATGGCGGCTGCGCTGCGGGAGATGGGGGTGATTGGCCGGAACCATCGACGTCTCGATTGGGAGGACGAAGACCAGGTGGCCATCGCCTTTGAGCACACCTGGCTGAAGACCCGCTTCGCCGAGGGGCAGGACATCCTTGGGCAAGCGGTTCGGAAGGCGTTCGCCGTGCCGCTCGAATTCGAGGGCGTGGCCAACATTCATTTGATCCGGCTCCTCAGCACGGCGTATTACCTTCACGAAGCCAATCAGGGCGAGTCGTTCCTCCTGCCGGTTCGCAAGTTGGCGACCCCGCTTCGGGTCAGCGCGACGCTGATCAGCCAGCTAATCGACAAGGGCTGCCGGTTGGGAATCCTCAAGGTTTCGAACCCTTACTACAACTGGGAATCCGGCGTTGCGCGCCGCTTCCAGTTCGACGTCGACAACCCGAGGGTACTCACACCGGGTTTACATAGAAAGGTAGAAATAGAGAAAGACAGGGAACCCCAATTCTGATGGAAGATAGAGGCCGGATGTTTTTGCTGGGTACTGGTTTTTCCCCGCAAAACTACGGGCCGTCAAGGGAGGCTCCGCGGGGTCTCTGGCCCTAACGACTTACGGGTCAGGACCAGTCGATCTCGTGGGAACCGGCGACCGAGCGCAGTCGGAGGTCCTCTAGGGGCGAATCGGCGTGCACCTCGAGGGAACCAGCGAGGAGCGTGAAAGTTCGGGGAGAGAGACGCGCGGTGCCGGCCGTGACACGGGCATCGACGAGAGGCGTAGCGGGTTCGAGCAACACCCGTTCGGAGCCGATGCTCCTCGCCCGCACCGCGGCCGCCGAAACCTCGATCTCTTTGGGTTCGCAGAGCAGCGTCCAGGCGACTTCGGGGCCTTCCGTCGCGGCGCACAGCACGGTCGTTGTTGGGTCGAGGCCCCCCAAATCGAGGCTTCCGACGACTCTTCGCTCGCTGGGTGCAAGTTCGGCAACGCGAAACACCTTATCCCGCAAGACGTCTCCTGTCGCCAGCGACACGGCGCGGAGAAAGGGGGTTCGCGCAATCGGCTCGCGGCCGTCGTTGACCAGCACCAGGTGAGCGGTAGGGCCGTCGAGAACGAGACTCAGCAAGTGGGGCGCAAACAGCCGGGGCAGTTCCTCCGCAGCGGCCTTCCGCTCCCCGGCGAAGTCGATCAGCGACCAACTCAGCACGGGCCAGCAATCGTTGAGTTGCCAGATCAGCGCCCCCTTGCAGTGCTCGCTTCTGCGGAAGCGCTCGATCGCGCATCGCATGGCGTCGCGCTGGTTGAATTGGGTGCTGTACACGAAGTCGTCGAAGGTTTCGATCCGAGGGTAGTGAATCTCCACGAGTCCAAGGATCGTGTCGAGGCCCTTGCCGGTCTTGTCGTGCCACCTCACGACCTCGCCTCGCGGATCCCGGCCGCCATTCGGAAACGCAAGGTCCCAGCACCGCTCGGAGGGCGACGAAGCAAACCCAAACTCGGAGCAAAACCTCGCTCCGGAGTCGGCATAGTGGACCCAATCGCCCCTGCCATGCCAGACATCCCAGTAGTGCTGGTCCCCGAAGCCTCCTTGGTTGCAGTCGCCTTCGCCTCCCCACGGACTTGTGGGAATGTAGGGCCTGTGTGGGTCCAATTCGGCCAGTGCTGCCGGGAGCACGTCGTCGTAAAGTCGCTCGCCGAAGTACCTTTCGGGCCTTCGGTCCTCGCCGCCCCACGCCTGCTCGTACATGGTCAGGTTCTCGTTGTTGCCGCACCATAGAGCGAGCGACGGGTGGTTGCGAAGCCGGACGATGGCAGATTCGGCTTCAGCGCGCGCGGACCGGGCGTACTCCCCATCGTCGGGATAGTAGCTGCAAGCATACGGGAAGTCCTGCCAGATCAAGATTCCAAGCTCGTCGGCAACCTCATAGAAGGCGTCCGATTCATAGAGCCCCCCACCCCAAACGCGGAGCATGTTCATGCCCAGAGCCTGGGCTTCTTCGAGCTTGCCGCGAACCCGTCCGGGCGTAATTGCGCTGGGAAACGAGTGGTCGGGAATCCAGTTCGCGCCACGCGCCCAGATCGGCTCTCCGTTGAGCACGAACTCGAAACTCTCGCCGAAGGAGTCGGGTTCGCGGCGGAGTTCGACTGTTCGCAGCCCGATGTTCTGCGAAAGGGTGTGCCCCCCGCACGTGCTTACCAGACGATACAGGGCCGGGTGGCCGAGGTCGTGGGTCCACCACAAGACCGGGTTCGAAATCGTGATCTCTCCGTCGCCTTCGATCTCCTCCACCAGATCGCCCGCGGGGCCGAAGATCTGGTGCCGAGCCGATCCGCCGCCTTCCAGCGTGGAGTGAACGTCCAGAACGACTTGCCCGCTTGCGTGGCGTTGGGCGACCCGCACATCCCGGACTCGCTGTGCGTATTCCACAAGGCTGACCGGCTTCCAAATGCCACAAGAGATGAGCTTGGGGCCCCAGTCCCAGCCGAACATATACTGCGCTTTTCGGATGAAGCTCCGCGCGTCGAAGTTCGCAACCGTCGGCACGACCCCGTTTCTTCGAAAGTACTCTTCGCGGCGCGACTTCCCTACTTGCTCGGCGGGGGAGAATTGCAGGTGCAGGCAGTTGCGTCCTTCGCGTAGCCTCCGGCTGACCTCAGCCTCGTGCGAAACGAACATATTGTCGAACGTGCCGATTTCCTCGCCGTTGAGAAGGACCCTGCAGACCGTATCGAGCCCTTCGAAGAAGAGCGCGCGATGGGGGAACTCCGCATCAGGGGCCCATTCGAATTTCGTACGATATTCCCAGGTCACCCGGTCGACCCAAGCCACCTCCCGTTCGTTTTCTCCCCAAAAAGGGTCGGGAATGCGGCCCAGGCGCAAGAGGTCGAGGTGGACGTGGCCAGGGACCTCCGCAGGTTGCCATTCCGGACGTTCCTCGCCTCCGCGGGCAAACTCCCAAGATTCGAGCCGAGTGACCCTCACCTTACTGACCCGTTCCTAGCGCTCCCGCAGCGACGACCAGCGGCCCCGGCAACCGTCCTTTGGCCTCCTCCTCGGCGCGTCGGGACCGGATGCGCGAGAGTTCTTGAGGGTTCATGTGGGGAGCGCGCGCGGGGACCCGAAACGCCGCAGCCATCACGTCCCAGTACCGGTCGATGTCGTGCGAGAGGTCGAAGACCATCACGCCTTGCGTCGAGGCGCACGCAGCCGAAAAGGCCCTTCCGAACGCCTGCGGGTCGGCGGGGTATTGCATCAGCATAATGCCGGCATAGGTCCACGCCCGGTCCCCCGCAATCTGGTTCGAGAGGTAGCCCGCGTACTCAACCGAATGGCCGATCGGAACGTCGGTCTCCATCGCTTCAAAAACGGTCGCAGTGGGATAGTAGCAGCCCGTAATCAGCAGATCGAGGCTGTCGGCGAATCCGGAACGGCGGTATTCAGGGGTGGCGAACCAGAAACCGCCTTCGAAGCTCGGCGCAGCGTAGTTCGAGCCGATGCCGGCGTACTCCCCGTACCACGACCCCGCGTACACTCCGAAGACCGCTTGGGGCCTCTTCGACTTCACGATCGTTCGGGCCGCCCGCACGTACTCGGTGAGCTTTGCGGCCCGCCACTCCAACCATTTCTGGTAATAGGGACCTGGGCGAATCCCCCTCCGAAAGTCGGGCGTGAAGGTGTACCGAAACACGTCGTTAGGCCAAGTGAGGCGTCGGCCCACCTCTCGCTCGAACTCCGCGCGGGTCGGCTCGCTGAAGTCGGCGTTCATTCCCGCGTACCGGAGCCGGTCGTCATAGAGCACGCCGTCGACGTCGTAGTTCGCAACTACCTCGCCAAGAACGGCAAGCGCCCGCTCGACCACTTTCGGGTGGGTGGGGTTCATCATGAGCGGCACTTGCTGCCTGGGCCTCGCTGAAATTGGCACGAACACCGGGTCGGCGACGATTTCGAGTTTGCGTCCGGGCAACGCGTGCTGGCGCAGGAACTCGCCCGCGGGGCCGTTGCCCGCAAGAAGGCTCCCGCCTCGGGGGATGGTGGGCAGGGCCGAGCCGAAGCCCCCCGATTCGAACCCATCGACGATACGGAAGTTGCGGTCGATCGTGACGGCGAAGTTCCCAGGTGTGGGTTGCGGCCGACGGGCAGAATCGTTGAAGACGTGCAGCGATTCGGGGATCAACTGCGGGGGATTGGCGGCTTCGGAAATGGGGAACCTATGCACCGCTGCGCCCGTGTCGATCCGCGCCATCGGCTGAAGCTCATAGAGCACGGTTTGAAGCTCCGGGGCCTCGTAGCCTGGGCCAACTCGAAAGTCGCGGTGCCCCTCGCTGAAGGCGTTGAGGCTGATGAGGAGGGAAAGCCCGTTCGCCCGCGCCTCGCGCACCATCGCGCCCAATGGGTCGAAATCGGCCGGAAGTTCCTTGCCCTTCCACGCACGCAATTTCGGCGCGAGTTGGCTCGGATAGACGACTTGACCGCTGATGGGCTTCACGTCGAAAACGATCGTGTTGAATCCAACCTCGCGGACCTTCCTCACCAAGGAAGCGATCTTGTCGGCGGTGTTGTATCGGTCGATATTGGCCGTGCAATCAACCCAAAGCACCCGTCCCTGAAGGCCTGACGCCCGGGCCGCAAGCTGCGCGATGCCTTTTCCGTCGAGTTCTCGGTCGATCCAAATCGAAGGGATGCCGGGCAGAGGGCGCGCGAGCACGAAGCGCGGCTGGTGGGGGGATTGAGGAGCCACCCAAGCGCCCATCGACAGAACCAGGAGCGAGAATACGCCACGGACGGCGGCAAACCCATACCTCACGCGTCTATTCTGACCGCTCGTGCGCGGGAGTTACGACCTTGCCGCGTTTTGGCCGAGTACGGCCTGTGCCGCAGCAGCGAGCCGATCGTCGGGGATCGGGCCTACCCCTTCGCGGCGCAAGACCCGCGCAGTAGGCAACACCCTGCGGAAGCCGCCAGTCGCCGAGTCCAACTCGGACGCGATGTCGAGCATGATCAGTCCGTCGGACAGAACGTCGTCGAGCGGCCTTGAATCCCAAGGTCCCTTGGTTCGGGTGAGGTACTCGAACACCCCTCGAATGCGCTCCGACCCCGATCCGGCGCAAGCGTATGCGTGGTTCTGGAACCGGGCGCCCGCGCCGTCAAAGAAGTAGAGGTGGAAGCTATCGCTCTCCGGGTCGTAAGCGGCGACGATGGGGAGGAACACCCCGATTCCCTGCATCGCGAGTTCAAAGTTCGAAGCCATCACGCGGGAGATCTCCTGGAGCTTGCCGTCGAGCGAGAGCTGGCCGAGGGTCAGTCTGCGGTAGTACTTGAATGAGTGCTTCAGGAATCGGGCGGATTCCACTGATTTCGCGAACGAACCGCTCAGGGCCAACAAGGTGAAGTCGTCGATGGCCATGATCTTCTCTGCTTGGTCGTACATGACGAGGTTGCCCGCCGTCGCCCTGCGGTCGCCGAGCACGACCACACCTTCATCGAACCTGAGAGCCAAAACCGTCGTACCGTGCGCCTGAAGCGCTTTGCTGGGGGCCGCGGCCCAATTCGCAGGCGGGAAGCCGACGAGTTCGGCAAACGTTTGATGAATTGAACTTTTCATTGTCCCGACCGCTGGCGGTACTTCTTGGCTTGGTCGGGATCGACCTTGCGGAGGCGCTTGATCAGTTCGTTGGGCCCGCCTGGTTTCGGCACGTTAGGGCGGCTTGGGCCTGTGTCGTCCTGCTTGGACTTGGGGGCTGGTCCCACTTTGCGGACCTTTCGTTCGTCTCCTCGAATCGTCATGACTCCTCCGATAGTTGGGCTACAAGAGTACCTACGTCGGACAATCCATCGAGTTCCTGCGGATAGACTCGCTCGGGCGCAATCTCGAGTTCAACGATCCCGCCTTCATGCCTGAGGGCTACCCGTCGCCAGTTCACCGCGACGAGGTTCGCCTTGTGATTGCGAACGAGAGCCGATCGAACGGCGGCCCTCGTCGGTTCAAGAACTCGCGCCAGCCTTTCTTCCAGTTCCGCGGGAGCGGGGCGTGGATCGACCGCGCCCATTTCCAGTAGAGCGAAGTAGAGCCCCTCGTCGGGGTCGATATTGTGGAATTCGAGGTCATAGGATTGCAGGTCTCGACTCTTCCATCCGCCGGGGAAATCGGTGGCGACCTGATCGAGAAGCAGCTTCTTTGCAGCCCAATCCGAACGCGCCGCGAAGCGCTCGAAGCACTCTTGGAGCGATTCGAGGTCCTTCTTCCAGGTTGGAATCAACGCGAGCATCTCGTTCGCGTCCTCGTCGCAGAACTCCTCGCCAGCGGTGGCCGCCTGCTCGAATGCCGCGAAATAGCCCAGCAAGACCTCGTAAGCGGAGGTGGTTCGGCCGCTTTCGAGCGGGATTTCGAAGCGGTGCGTTGCGTCTCGGCTCACCCCGTCCAGCGCGCGGGGGAGGTCGGAGATCGGAAACTTCGGAGCGCGACCCACTGCGGCGAGCATCAGCGCGAGCTTGACGAGCCCGAACCTCGCGGCGATCGCGGCCGGGCTCAAGTTGGCGTCCCCGGCGATGACGTGGAGCCGAATCCATTGAGTCGGGTCGGCGTGAGGCTCGTCGCGCGTGTTGAACACGGGCCTTCGGTAGAGCGTATCGACGCTGCAAGAAGTCGTGAGGAAGTCCGCCCGCTGGCTGAGTTGATAGTCGCACGCCTTGCCCGACTCGCTTCCTACCTTCCCTGCGCCGCAAAGAACCGTTCTCGCCACGAGAATCGGAGACACGGCTGCGTAGAGTTCTTCGAACGCCAATGATCGGGGCGTGAGGTAGCTTTCGTGAGCGCCATAGGAAGCTCCGTGGTAGTCCGTGTTGTTCTTGTAGAGGCGAACGCGGCGTTCGGTCTGGGCCTCAAAGGCTCTAGCCGCCCTTTGAACCGCCCACTCTCCCGCCAGATCGTGACGGACCAATTCGCCGACGCTCCAACACTCCGGCGTGGCGTATTCGGGGTGTCCGTGGTCGTTGTAGAGCCTCGCGCCGTTCGGCAAGACCCGGTCGGCTCGCGATTCGGAGTCCCACGAGGAAGCGTCTTCACGCTCGAACTTCTGATCGTTCGGATCGACGCTAAGCTGGCCGACCTCGAATCCCCTGAGATCGCTACGGGGCGTCTCGTCCCGGTAGTCCCAACCTAAAAAGCACTCGCCCGGATATGACCGGACGAGCGCTTTCGCATCTTCGACCTGATCCTCCGGCGAGCGACCTTCTACGAACAGTCCGTACTCGGTCTCTGCGCCCAGAAGGATCCGGTTCATCTACAACCGCAGGACGACGAACCTGCCGGAGGCGCTATAGCCAGCGGGAACCGACCCGGAGGTGATCGCGAACCGGCCTTCGCGGATGTCGCGATAGGTCGGGCTGGGCACTCCGGCTCGGTACACGATGTCCGTAACGGTGCCGTTGACTTCGTTCGAGCCATCGCCCGTATCGACCTGGTCGATCGGCCACACGGCGAACGTACCGGCGGAAAAGTCAACTTCGCCAAAGTGCATATTGACGATTTGACCTGCGCCGTTGCGCTCGATCATGACGATCTCTTGCTTGGCTCCGTCGGTGCTGTTCGGGATGGTAATGACTTCAAAGGCGCCCACGTTCAGCAGCAGCGATTGGGTCGGGTTGGGATCCCAATAGGGCCGCCAGATGCCTTGCAGGGCGGTGATTCGTGCGATATTGCTCAAGTCTCTCGGGTCGATCTGCCGGAGGGTGTACTGGCCGGGCGCGCTGAACTGAGCGTTCGGCGGGGTGACCAAACCTTCGATCGGATCGAGCAGAGGAGTGAGGACTTCGAACGGCGAGCCGCCTTGTGCCGGATCGAGGCTGAGCGCGATCGAGTCGCCGCTGAAGTACACGCGGTTGGCGAAACCACCGGTGCTCATCTCAGGCTTATTCGCGACGTTGGTGATGTCAAACATCACGTAGTCCGAAAGGAAGGCCATGATCATGCCTTCGGTCGGATCGAAATTGATGCCTTCGAACCTCGGGCGGTCGAACTGAACCCCCGAGCCGTCGTGGTTCAGGGTCGCGTCGTCGAGGAAGATCTGCAAGCTCGTAATTCGTCCCGGCATCGCCGTAATCCGCGTCGGGAAGAGCTCCGATAGCAGGGGCGAGCCGTTCGTGTTCTGGTACCGAACGAACGATCCGTCGAACTGCTCGACCTCGATGGCCTGCACTTCAAGCGGGAATATCCCAAACTTTCGGCTTGCGATCGGAACGCTGAATCCCGTCATCGGCGGATTCACTTCCATGCTTTGGGAGGTGTATCCATCGAGCTGAATCTTGACCTCGCTTTGCAGCAAAGTCTCGACCAACCCAATTTCGTCTTCGATGTACAGTCGTCGAAGCACGGCCGTCGGCGAGTCGACGGCGCGGCCTTGGCCACTGTTGTACGTGGCCTCAACCCGGCCCGGCTGGTTGAAGAGAGCCGTGTTCACGGAGGCGATCGAGTCGCCACCTCCGCCGCCGCCTCCACCGCCGCCGCCTGGATCATTTCCAGCGCCAGCGCAACCGATCGCAGTCACTACGACTGCGCAAGCTAACAAGTTCGCCCAGCGATTCAAAACTCCATCACCTCACGCGTGTTTCCAGGATGGCTTACCTGAAACGGGTCTAAGTATAGCAAGATTCCCGACTCTTTTTAGCAGACGTTTTCAGAACCCCCAATGGTTTGAGCCGTTGCAGCAAAGCCAAAACGCGCCGCGTAGGTACAATCTCTCGCACTTCCATGAGATCGCAGGGAACCCTCGACCTGAATGAAGCTCTGCAACACCCGGGCCGCAAAATCCGATTCGATGTGAATTCCCGATTGGGGCCCGACTCCGACGTTGAATTGATCGACTCCGTTCAGGGCGGGCTCGAAGCCGTGAGTACCGGCAATCTGTTGTTGCTGTCGGGGGAGTTCACCGCCGGAGTGATCGTTCCTTGCGCTCGCTGCGGAAGCCCTCTGGAGGCGCCCGTGTCGTTCGAGATCGACGAGCAGTTCGCCGTCGAGGGCGTTGCGGCTTGCTACGGAACCGGCGATCAAGCCCGTGTCGTCGCGGATGAACCGTTCCCCTTGTTCGAGGGCAACAGCCTGATCCTCGACGCCCTGCTCAGGCAGAGCCTTATCGTGTCGCTGCCGATCCAGCCGCTCTGCAAGTTCGGTTGGGACCTCCCATGTCCGAACGACACCGCCCCCCATCAATTGGGAGGCGACGTTCCGGGGCGCACCGAGTTCGAGAAGCTCAAGAACCTCATCGAGCCTACGGAGGACGAGCGGCATTGAGAATCGCGCTCGATGCCATGGGGGGCGACCATGCCCCCGAGCAGATCGTGCGCGGAGCGCTGATGGCTGCGCCGAAGCTGCGGCATGAGGTGCTCCTTGTGGGCGACCCTGACAAGATTCGGCCTCACTTGGCCGAGGCCTGTCCGAGCAATATCGGGATCCATCCTGCGACCGAGAACATCGAGATGCATGAAAAGCCGCTCGACGCGATTCGCAGGAAGAAGGACAGCTCGCTCGTGGTCGCCGCCAACCTGGTGAAGTCGGGCGAGGCGCAATGCGTCGTTTCGGCTGGGAACACCGGAGCCTGCACCGCTGCGTGCCTTTTGGCATGGCGGCAGATTCACGGGTTTCACCGTCCCGCGATCGCCAGCTTGATCCCCGGAATCGATCGTCATTTCTTACTGCTCGACGCGGGCGCAAGCCCCGACGTCGACCCCGAGCACCTTGTGGAGTTCGCGCTGATGGGGCGAGCCTACGCCAAGAGCATGATGGGCCGAGCTTCGCCCAGCGTCCACTTGATGAACATCGGAGAAGAGGAGGGCAAAGGCAACGCGTTCAGCAAACAGAGCTACGCGCTGCTTTCGAAGTACCCTTGGTTTCGGGGAAACATCGAAGGCAAGGAGCTGTTCCGATCCGGCTGCGATGTGGTCGTTTGCGACGCCTTTGTCGGCAACATCGTGTTGAAGACAGCCGAAGGCGTTGCCGAGTTCTTTGTCGAGGCGATCCGCAGGGAGGTGCCGAAGAACCCGGCGCTTCGGTTGATGTATGCTCCCCTCAAGCGGCTGATGCGGCGACTGGCAAGGCGGATGGACTACGCTGAGGTCGGCGGTTCTCCTCTGCTCGGATTGAACGGAAACTGTATCATCTGTCATGGCAGAAGCAACGCCAAGGCGATCTTCAACGCGCTGTTGCAGGCGCAAGCGGCGGTCGAACTCGACTTAGTGGGGCAGATACGCGACTCCATCTTGGAAGAACTCAAAGGTTAGAGGAATGTCGATTCGTAGTGTAATCGTCGGAATCGGGCATAGCGTCCCTGACCAGGTCCTGACCAATGAGGACCTCGAACGGATTGTGGATACGACGGACGAGTGGATCGTCCAGAGAACGGGCATCAAGGAGCGGCGGATTTGCTCGGAGGACGAAACCGCCAGCGTCTTGGGAACTCGCGCTGCCCAGAAGGCCCTTGCGAGCGCCGGCGTCGACCCGATGGACTTGGACCTGGTGATCTGCGGGACGGTGACCGGAGACATGCCGTTCCCATCGACGGCCTGCCTGATTCAAGAGAACATCGGAGCGAAAAACGCCGCCGCGTTCGACGTGGGAGCGGCCTGTGCCGGATTCATCTACTCGCTCAATGTGGCTTCCTCCATGCTCGAATCGGGACGGGCGAAAAGGGCGCTCGTCATCGGCGCGGACGTTCTGACCAAGTTCGTGGACTGGACCGACCGCTCCACCTGCGTTTTGTTCGGCGACGGGGCGGGCGCGGTCGTTCTCGAATCCCGAGCGAACACCGATCGAGGGGTGATCAACACAGTTATTCGCTCGGATGGGGCGGGCGCGGTCCATATCGACCTCCAGGCGGGTGGCTCTCGGTTTCCCACCGGCACGCTCGAAAAAACGAACGCTCGAACGGCGATCTTCATGGCGGGCCGAGAGGTGTACCGTTTTGCGGTGCAAGCGATGGGCGACGCCTGCTGCAAGGTTCTCGAACAAGCCGGGATGGAGGCCTCTGATGTGGACCTCTTCGTGCCGCACCAAGCGAACCTTCGCATCATCCTCTCCGCGGCCGAGCGCATCAACCTACCGGAAGACAAGGTGTTTCTTAACATCGAGAAGTACGGCAATACAAGCGGAGGCTCGATCCCGTTGGCGCTTTCAGAAGCGGCGGAGTCGGGAAGGCTGCAAGAGGGAATGGTCGTGATGACCGTCGGGTTCGGAGCGGGCTTGGTGTGGGGCGCGAACCTGATCCGCTGGTGATAGGCCGCTTGCCAACGCCCGGAGCGGGGATGCCGTATGATGGGTAAGAGGAGTCCAAGCCCAGCGGATGGACTGTAAGCCGTTTTCTTTGGCGGAAGCGGTCGACGAACTCGACCGAAGAGCCCCCGACGCCCCATTGTTGGCGCTCGGGCAAACCGTGCTTTGGGACGAGCCCATGAAGGCGGGTCTCGCCCTTGAACTCGCCAGACGCGGCTCCCCCCGTAAGCTCATTGCGGGAGTTCACGACACCGACTATCTTTCCAAACACCCCTCACCCGATCACAGCGGCAAAAGATTCGTGGCCTTGCCCCATAACGACACCACCACTCGGAGCCTATGGAGCGCGGCGGGCGAGTTTTCGGCGTTGTTCGGCTCGGAAACGGTGGTCTCGCGGCACGAATTGACCCTCCACGGAGCCAATTTGGACCGGGTGGCCCGGCGGCATCCCGGACTGCTGGATGAGGCGACGGAAGCCTTCGGATGGAGAGGCCTTGTGTCGCTCGATCCCGTGCCTCCCGTCGTGTGCGAATTGGAACTCGAGCCGATTCTCCCGGAACTGCTCGCAGCCCTCAAGTGGGCGGGCGACCGGACCGTTCAATGCGTCGAACCGCCCGAGCGCATCGAGGCAGGCCATAAGTTCGAGGAACTCATGTCCATCGTCCAGACGACGGCGGCCTCCGACGTTCGGACCCTGGCGGACCTCTATGCCGAACTCTTGCCCTCCCTGTACTCGTTTGCGTCCGGGGCGCACACCGAGATCGAAGTCACGAGAACGTCGGACCTGCTTCAGTTCAACACCCACACCTGCGAGCGCCCCCGGTTCGAGGTGCTTGGCGCGTTCCTCGATCCTGAGCGCTCCGCTCTGGCCGCCGAGGCGTACAACAGCGCGGTCGAAGGCACAGAAATCTACACGCTCGACCGTTTCGGGTCGGGGGCGGTCCCGTTCGACGTTCTGATTCCTGGAAAGGGGCGAGGCACGCTTCGTTTGGGCAACCGGAGCGCGATCATCATGACTCCCGAGACTCAGTTTGTGCCCCTCGAACGGCCGGCAACTTCGGTCTTCGACTTGGCGAAGGCGTTGGAGAGCAAATTCGGTCCGAACTGCGTGATTTTAGGCAAGGCGGTCACGCTGATCTCCATGTTGGCGCGGGAGTTCGTGTTCGTGTTTCACGAAGGGGCGAGCGGGTACGTGCGGCACACTGCCAAGTTCCTTCGGCAGATGGCGGATCGTGGGATCGACCTGAAGGTCCATCCGATTTTGCGGGTGCGCTACTCCGCATGGGACGCTCTGGCGGATTGCAGACTGTGGTTTCGCTTGCCGGATGAACTGCAGGGACCTTTTGGAACGGGGGACCTGTGCGCGCCGAGCTTGGCTTCCCGTTGGAGACAGGTGAAATCCGAACAAACGCAACTCATGGCGACGTTTGCGGAGATTCGGCGGCCGCTCGACCTGATCCGGTTCCTCGATGAACGCGTGGGGGGAGCCTGGAACACGCTGGCCCAGGAGTACGAAGCCATCCATGAGCGGCTGGCGACGATTTCGGCGGAGGTGAGCCAGGAGCGCGAGCGTCGCAAGGAAACCCTCGCGGAGTTGAAGCGGCTCCGCACTCTCCGGGCGCAAACCGAGGTCCAGAAAGGCGAGCACTTCCGATCTCACATTTTTCGGCGGGAGCCCGAACCCGAAAGGCTCGAAGAACGGCGGGGCTTCGAAGGCGCTCTCAAGGACCTGGCGAGGGACATCGAGCAAGCTCGGATCGATGTTCGCGCGTCGCTTCAAAGGCAACGGGGCGTCGTGCGGAGTGACGAAGTGCTTCAGCTTCACGATCGCAGGCGGAGCATCGAGATCGAGGCCGAAGTCAAACGGATTCGGATGCTCCGACAGGCCGTGATCGCCTCGCGCGGACTGGAAAGCGCGGGCCGCCGCCCCAGCGCATGGTGGTTTCCCGTTGTGTGTCCTTCGGGCACTTGGTTCGAAAAGACCTGGTCCACCGCCGAACTCTACTGGGAGCCTTTGAGCGCGCCGTCCGCATCTGAGAAGCCGAAGCCGACCGCCAGCACGCAAGGCGTCGTTGGGTAAATTGGCCCCATGCTCGCCGCGATGTTCCCCGGCCAAGGCTCCCAAACCCCTGGGATGGGAAAGGACCTCTTCGAGACCTATTCAGAGGCTCGCGATGTGTTTGCGTCGGTCCGCAGAGGCTCGGGAATCGACCCTGAGCGGCTTTGCTTTGAACTCGAGGAGGACGAGCTTAGGCAGACGCAAAACGCTCAACTGGCGTTGTATGCGGTGGGCGTTGCGGCTTATCGCTGCTTGGAAGCGCGGCTCGGCGAGGGGCGCGAGTTCGCCGCGATGGCGGGGCATAGCGTCGGAGAGTATGCGGCGCTGGCTTGTTCGGGGGCGTTGAGCGTCGAGGAAGGCGCGAGGCTGGTGAAGATCAGGGGCGATCTTATGGCGGAGGCGGGGATACAGCGCCCGGGAACGATGAGGGCGGTCCTTGGACTCGACCGCGACCCCTTGGCGGCCCTATGCGAGGCGGTGTCGAGTGAAGGGGCGGCCGTCGTAATCGCGAACGACAACGCTCCCGGCCAGCAGGTCATCAGCGGTTCGGCCGAAGGAGTCGAAAGGGCCGCGGAGCGAGCGCAAGAGGTGGGCGCCAAGAGAATCGTCGAGATCAAGGTCAGCGGCGCGTTTCATAGCCCGCTGATGGACGAGGCCGCCGCAGAGATGGGAAAGGTCCTTCGGACTGCGAAGTTCCAGGCGGCTCCCGGTGATCCGAAGGTCTATGCCAACGTCACTTCTTCGGTCGTGGACTTGCCGGGCGCTTGGCCTCGGCTCCTCGAAACGCAACTGCGAAGCGCAGTCCGGTGGCGAGAATCCGTACTCAACATGGCTCGCGACGGCGTCCGGACCCTGGTGGAGTTCGGCCCGAGGAACGTGCTTTGCGGCCTTGTCAAGCGGATCGCTCCCGCCTTAGCCACATGCAGCGTCGCCGACTCAGAGAGCCTCGAACGAACGCTCGAAGCCCTCTCCCGGAGCGAGGTGACGGCGTGAGCTTGTCGGGCCAGGTGGTGATTGTTACGGGGGCAAGCCGAGGCATTGGGCGGGCGATAGCAGGAGCGTTCGCCGAGCAAGGCGCGCGAGTTGCCTGCGTCGCCACGACTCAGGAGGGCGCGAACCAAGCTGCGTCGGAAATCGGACCTTTGGCGAAGGGTTACGCCTGCGACGTGAGTCAAGCATCTGAGGTGGAGGCGTTGATCCCCCGCATCGAGGCCGATCTTGGGACGCCTGCCGTTCTCGTCAACAACGCAGGCATCGCCCGCGACACATTGATGCTCCGCATGAAGGAAGAGGATTGGCAAGCCGTGCTCGATGTCAATCTGAAGGGGGCGTTTTTGATGATCCGCGCCTGTCTGAAGCCGATGCTCAAGGCGCGCTACGGGCGGATCGTGAACGTGAGCAGCGTAGTGGGGCTGCACGGTCAGGCGGGACAGGCGAATTACGCCGCGAGCAAGGCGGGACTCATCGGTCTGACCAAAGCGGTCGCCAAAGAGGTTGGAAGTCGAGGAATCACCTGCAACGCCCTCGCGCCGGGATTCATTGAAACCGACATGACCTCCAAGCTCTCCGAGGAGTTCCAGAACCACGTGAAGCAGAACTCGTGCGCGGGGCGGTTAGGCGTTCCCGAAGACCTCGTGGGGCCGGTCCTGTTCCTGAGCTCGCCTGAGTCCGGGTACGTGACGGGCCAGGTCCTCGTCGTCGACGGCGGCCTCTTCGTCTGACGGCCTCCCGGCAGCGTACTTTCATTCTTTTCTGAAAGTTCGGTCGTTCTCTGGAGTAAACTTGTGCCCAAATGTCGGCCTCTTCCGCGCCCCTTGCGCCGTGGGAATGCGAAGGTTCGGAAAAGCGAGAGGCGGTCCGGGGGATTTTCGCCCAGATCGCCCCGCATTACGACCGCATGAACTCGATCATGTCGATGTCGCTGCATGGAATGTGGCGGCAGGCGGGCCTTCGCGCTGTGGGCCTGCGGCCGATGGATCAAGTGCTCGATCTGTGTTGCGGCACGGGGGACTTCCTAGTTTCCGCTCTTAGGCGGCTGGGGCAAGGCGGAAGGGCGACGGGGGTCGACTTTTGCGCTCCTATGCTGAGCCTCGCCTCCAAGAAGGCGCCCCAAGCCCGGCTCGCGCTCGCCGACGCCTGCCGATTGCCTTTCCGCGCCGAGTCTTTCGACGTCGTGACCGTCGGTTGGGGCCTTCGCAATTTGGCTGACCTCGATGCGGGCCTGCAAGAAGCGGCCCGGGTACTCCGGCCTGGGGGAAGAATCGTGAGCGTCGACATGGCGGTTCCGCGCAACCGCCTGATCCGTGGCGTCTCTCGGTGGCTGGGGGTTGCGGTGCTCCCTCGCATCGGAGCTTGGTTCGGCTCGAAGACCGCCTATGAGTATCTTCCGCGAAGCACGCAGGCCTTCGCGACGCGCGAAGAGCTTGCGGCCGCTTTTGAGAACGCGGGATTCCGCGGAGTCCTTTGGAAGGACCTCATGATGGGCAACATTTGCGTCCATTGGGGGATCAAGGAATGAAGACCTTCTACGAGCCCGAAAGCGAGAGCGACTTCGCGACGAGGCTCAGCGAAATTCAGGACGAAGTCCGCTTGGTCGAAGTCGTTTTGGAATCAAGCGTCCAATCGCCGTTCGAACTCGTCGAGACGATCTGCTCCCATGTTCTCCGTTCGGGGGGGAAGCGGCTGCGGCCGGCGCTGACGCTGCTTTGCGCGAGGTCGGTGGCGCGGGACTTCGACGAGGATCGCGCCCGGAGGATCGGGGCCTGCCTGGAGATGATCCACATGGCGACCCTGATGCACGACGATGTGATTGACCACGCTACGCTGCGGCGCGGAAGAGCGACGGCCTCGTCCGAATTTGGAAACACCGCCGCGATCCTGTGCGGTGACGTGCTTCTCTCGAAGGCGATGTCGATTCTTGCCGAGGACGGCGATCTCGCCCTAATCCGGTCGGTCTCGCGCGCCGTCGTCGATCTCGCCGAGGGAGAGGTCTGGGAACTCGATCAGCGAGGCCGGTGGGACCTCACTCCCGAAACCCACTTCGAGATCCTTCGAGCCAAGACGGCATCGTTCATTCAGGTCTGTTGCGAGTCCGGAGCAAGGGTCGCCGGAGCGAGCGACCGGTGTCGAGAAGCGCTGGGTAACTACGGTTATCACCTCGGGATGGCGTTTCAGCTCGTCGACGACCTCATCGACTATCGCTCCGAGGAAAGCGTTTCGGGCAAACCCCGGGCGGGGGATTTCCGAGAGGGATGCGCCACGATGCCGCTGATCCTCCTTTTGCAGAGGGTGGAGGCTTCGAGGAAGGACCAAGTCGTTCGGTGGTTCGGCAACGGCGCGTCGGAAGAACAAATCGGGCAGGTTTGCGCGTGGATGGGCGAAGTAGGGGCCTTCGAGGAGGCCGAGACGCTCGCTCAGGAGCACGTCGAGAAGGCGAAGAGCGCGGTCCAGGGCAATTCGCTTCTCGATGGGGAACTCCTTTCTGGGATCGCAGACTACGTTCTTCGCCGCCAGTCCTGATGGGGATCGACCTACTTATTTTCGACTTGGACGGGACCGTTTACCGAGGGACGGAACCGACGCCCCACGCAGCCGAAACGCTCGCGCGATTGCGACGCTCAGGGCGAAGGGTCCGGTTCGCGACCAACAACTCCGCGATCCTTGCTGAAGAAGTCGTCGAGCGTCTGCGGGGGGTGGGGATCGAGGCGGAGGAGGCCGAGGTGTTGACCTCGGCGCAGGTCGCCGCTGAGTACGCGCTAACCGAAGGGCTGAGGTCTGCGTTCGTCGTGGGCGATCCCGGCCTGTGCCACACGTTGCGACGCGGGGGGATCGGCGTGGTGAATGCGGGCGAGCCGGGCGACGTCTCGGACCTTTCGGAAGGCACTCCGGATTGCGTGATCGCCGGCATCTGCCGGACCTTCAGCTATGAGCTTCTCGACGGCGCGATGCAGTGGATTCGATCGGGGGCCAGGTTCCTCGCGACGAACCGGGACGCTACCTATCCCCTCGAACAGGGCCGATTGCAGCCGGGGGCAGGTCCCATCGTAGCCGCAATCGAAGCCGCGAGCCAGACGAGTCCGACGACGATGGGCAAGCCAGAGCCGCGAATGGTCGAGCGCTTCGTTCGGGAGACCGGCGTTCCTGCAGAACGGACCCTCGTGATCGGCGATCGGGTCGATACTGACATCGAATCGGGCCTCAGGGCGGGATGTCAGGTTCACCTGGTTCTATGCGGGGTGACTTCCTCGGCTCCAGAAGGGGTCCCTGCGAGCCCCGATCTTCGGGGGATTCTCGCCCGCTGCTCACTCTGAGACTCGAAGCTCGCCGTCGAGTTCGGTTTCCGCTTCCCGGATCGACTTCAGTTCGCTCAGGCAAGCTTCGAGAGCTTTTGAGCCGCCAAACACCTCGTCGAACTCCTCCTCTCGCAAGACCTCCTTCGCGGCTTGCTCGACTTCGGCTGCGAGCAGCTTTAGCCTCTCTGCTACCTCCCGCGCGGGGTCGTATTCGGGGGGAAGGTGGGCCGTCGGGCTTCGCTTAGGAGGCTGGTCGAGCAGGTCCTCGACGAACTCGTTGACGACGTCCTGCCAGTTCGTCTTCGTTTCGCGTTTGTAAAGGTGAGATTCGAGGATCAGGAGCACGTCGTCCATCGCCAGCGAGGAAGCTTCGATGGCGCGGTCCCGCACTCCCTTCCAATGCACAGGCAGGGATTCCTGCGTCCAAAACGGCCCACCCAGGGCGCGGTGAATGCGCAGCCAGTGCCGAGCGCACTCGTCCAGTAGCTCGGCCAAGGTTGGATCGAGGTCCTTCGTGAGACGGTTTTGCTTGTGAGTCACCCAAAGCAAGCGATAGATTCGCGCCATTTCTTGGATTCGCTGCGAGCGGGCGTCCTTCGGGCGAAACGCCTCTCGGAGGATTAGGTGGAGCGAGATTCCGATCAAGGGCAGGCCCACGAACGCCGTCGCGAGCATCGAGCCGATCGGCCCCAGAAACCGTAAGAGCGCGAAGTAGAGCGCTCCCGAAAGAAGGAGCGACGAGACGGCGACCACCCCAGCGCCAGGATTGGGAGTATGAGACCGGCCGGCGTTCCTTTCCAGAAACTCCGCCAAGTTCTCGTATCGTTTCTTTCGCTTCGAAAAGAGCATGTCGTCCGCCCCCAATCCTTACGGCCCGCGGGCGCCAAGGGATTACCCGTTTTTCGGATCGTCTTCTTCGAAGAGTCCGCGCTCGCGCCGCTTTTGGGGAGGGGTCAGGCCCATGTGCAAGTAGGCTCGGGACGTGACGCATCGGCCGCGCGGGGTCCGCTGGAGGAAACCCTGCTGCATCAGGTACGGCTCATAAACGTCCTCGATGGTTCCCGCGTCTTCGCCGGTCGCCGCTGCGAGGGTTTCGATCCCGACCGGGCCGCCTTCGAACTTGAGGATGATCGTTTCGAGAAGGAGCCGGTCGACGCGGTCGAGGCCCGTTTCGTCTACCTCCAATTGAGCCAGCGCCGACTCGGCGATTCCGTCGTCGATGGCCGCCTTTCCTGCAACTTGAGCGAAGTCCCGAACGCGGCGGAGAAGCCGATTGGCGATGCGGGGCGTCCCCCTGGACCTTCGGGCGATCTCATGAGCGCCGTCCGATTCGACCACCATGCCGAGGATCGCCGCCGAGCGGCAGACGATCTCAAATAGGGCCTGCTCGTCGTAGAACGGAAAGTGCGTCACGATTCCGAACCGGTCCCGCAAGGGGCCTGTGAGCAAACCTTGGCGCGTGGTCGCCCCGATCACCGTAATGGGCGGTAAGTCGAGACGAATCGACCTGGCGGCGGGGCCTTTGCCGATCAAGATGTCCACTTTGTAGTCCTCCATCGCCGGGTAGAGGATCTCCTCGACGCTCCTGCCGAGACGGTGGATCTCGTCGATGAACAATACGGCGCCGGATTCGATGTTCGTGAGGATTCCCACGAGGTCGCCCGCGCGCTCGATGGCGGGGCCGCTCGTGACGTGGATCTCGACGCCCATCTCTTCGGCGACGATGTGGGCGATCGTGGTCTTGCCCAAGCCTGGAGGGCCGTAAAGCAGCAAGTGGTCCATCGGTTCGCCGCGACCTCGGGCCGCCTCCAAAAACACAGCGAGGTTCTCCTTGATCTTGGGCTGCCCGATAAACTCCGATAGCTTTCGAGGCCGAAGCGAGGTTTCGGCGGTTCGCTCTCCGGTCTCCAGTTCGGGCGTGAGTTGGGTGTTCGTGCGGTCCATCGCTTCTATTCTCCTTTACTTCGAGAGCTGCCGGAGCGCGAGTTTGAGTTGTTCCTCGACGGTTTCCGCCTGGCCCCTAACCTCCCGCGCAACGCTCTCGGCGTCGGGGCGCCGGTATCCGAGGGCGACCAGCGCATCGACCAGCGTGTCAGACTCCGGAGTCCGGGCTGCGGCACGCTGAACCTGCCCGGCCCTGCGAAGGAAGCTCTCTTCGCGCACTTTGTCCTTGAGTTCCAAGAGAATCCGCTCGGCAAGTTTCAGCCCCACTCCGCTCGCCCGCACGAGCACCCTCGCGTCTTGGCCAAGAATCGCCTGAGCCACCGTCTCTTCGCCAAGCTGCCCGATGAGCGACATCGCGAGTCTGGGACCGCAGCCTTTGACCTCACAAAGCAAATCGAAAAGCCTCAACTGCTCGGCGTCGAGGAAGCCGTAAAGCGTGTTGGAATCCTCGCGCACAACCTGTCGGATCCGAAAGACCACCTCGTCTCCAAGAGGGGGCAGCATCGCGGCCACGTATTCGGGAAGCGTCACCTGGTAGCCGACTCCTGCGACATCGACGATGACGGTGCTTCCTTCGACTTCAGCCAACTCCCCGCGTAGGCGTCCGATCATGAGCGAAGGTTACCCCATGTCTACCGGTTTGGGGCCTTCAAACTCATCAGGCGCATCGATCGACGCCATTTTGGAGATTCGTTCGAGCTTCTCACGAAACCGAGCGAGGGCCCTTCCTTCCAAGCTGGACTCCTGCCCGCGCAGCATCTGCTGGAGAGACACGCACTCGGCGCGGCTGAACCTCACGGAGTGGAGGATGTGCTCCTCGAACGCCTCGTAGGCGATGGGCGCGACGGCTTGGGCGCACTTGGCCATCGCCTCTGCATACACCCGGATTTCGTATTGCGCGTGCTCGTCCATCCTTAGCGCCAAGAAGTGGAAGAGGTTGTGAAGGTCGATTTGCCAGTACCACTCGGTGTACAGCGACAGCGGCAGGTTGATCCGCGCGAGTTCCCTTGCGACATTGGCTTCGAGCAGTGATTCGTATTGGGCGTACAGCCTCGACTGCTCTTCTTCCATCCTTCTCAGGATCGCTAGCGCGTCTTCCAGCGGAATCACCTCGTCAGAACGGCCCTGTTTGTTGCGCTCGCTTTGAAACCTCATCTGCTCCGGCTCGGGCAAATAAAACTCGTCCCGCATCACCGAATACCGCCCGCTGATCTCGTTGAGTCGGGCCGTACGGTGCCGCACCCACTGGCGGGCGACGAAAATCGGCATCTTGGCGTGAAACGTAAGTTGAACCTGCTCGAACGGCGACGTGTGGTGGTGCTGCATCAGATAGTGGATGAGCCCCCGGTCTTGGCGGAACGACTTGGTCCCGGACCCGTAGCTCACGCGGGCCGACTGCACGATGCGTTCGTCCCCGCCCAAGTAGTCCACCAGGCGGACGAATCCCTTATCGAGGACCTGAATCTCCTGGTCGACGAGCGCCTCGGCGGCCTCCACTTTCAATCGAGCCATTTGCTGATTCTGGCATGGCAGGCGATCAGCTTTGCCTGCCCTCGATCGCAGCGAGCAAGATCGCTCCGGCGAGCGCGAGTCTGCGATCGACGATCGGGTTCTGATGCGCGAACCTGATGTCCAGGTGGTAGACGAAGGGGTTGAAGCGCTGGGTGAAATCGACTGCCTTCTGAGGGCCGACCATCAGGTCGTAGCTTTGCGGCACGAGGTTCGTTAGAAACCTCCGAACCATGGCCAACGCCACTTGGTCCTCCACAATCGTGCCTATCTCGCGGTCGGATTCGTCCAGAAGAATCCAATGGTCCCTCACAATCGACTGCCAACCCTTTCGCTTGAGGGCGCCGACCTTCTGACCCCGCCGCGCGTCCACCACGTCGTAGGCTGCCGAAAAGTCGATGATCTGCCGCGCCTTGATTGAGAGCACTTCGGTCGCCTTCGATTCGTCCGAGTAGATTCGAATGTCCTCTTTCAGCTTGAAGGCCTTCTGATGGGAGAAGAGCGCGAGCTTGCCCGACGGGTCGTAGATGCGAAAGTTCTGCCCCAGAAGCTGGAAGAGCTGGCGCTTGAGGAAATAGCTCGGCTGATTGAACGGATACTCGACGGGAGGGGGCGCGTTCACATGAGGATAATTCGACGCCATTGCACGAGGTCCTTCCGATTCTCGGCAGGATAACCGCTCCCGTGCGTTGTACTGTGGACCTAATGATCGCGAAGGTCAACGCCGCAACGCTGATCGGCATCGATGCGGTGCCGGTCGTCGTCGAAGTCGATCTTCGCCCTTCGAGCACGCCCGAGTTCCACCTTGTGGGCCTGCCCGACCAAGCGGTGGCGGAGAGCAAAGTTCGGGTGCGGAGCGCGATTCGAAACAGCGAACTGGACTTTCCACGAGTTCACATCATCTGCAACCTCGCGCCGGGTGACGTGCGCAAGGAGGGTCCTTCGCTGGACCTGCCCATCGCCGCGGCGATCCTGGCCGCTTCGGGCCAGATCCCGAACTCCGAGTTGGAATCGACGCTGATCTTAGGCGAGTTGGGGTTGGATGGAGAGCTTCGAGCCATCGACGGAGCGGTGAGCGCGGCGATTCTTGCGATGGAGCGGGGATTCTCGCGCCTTCTCCTCCCCTCGCAAAGCGCCCGCGAGGCGGCGCTCTCCTCCACGGTCTCCGTGTTTGGCCTCAACAGCCTGCAAGAGATGGTCGAGGTCTTGAACGGCTCGACGTTGTTGGGGCCGATGCCGGTCGAATCGAGCCACGAATCTTCGCTCCCCGCGTACGAGGTGGACTACGCGGACGTGAAGGGCCAGCGTCCGGCGATCCGCGCCCTCGAAATCGCCGCCGCAGGGGGGCACAACGTGCTCATGACCGGTCCGCCCGGTTCGGGAAAGACGATGCTCGCTCGAAGGTTGCCCACGATCCTGCCGGAACTCACCGTCGAGGAGAGCATTGAGGTTACGCGGGTTCTCAGCGCCTCGGGGCAGAAGGGCGGCCGGCAGGGGCTCGTATGGGAGCGCCCGTTCCGCTCGCCACACCATTCGGCCAGCCACGCTGCGATCGTGGGAGGAGGGAAGTTCCCGAAGCCCGGTGAGATCAGCATGGCGCACAAAGGCGTGCTCTTTCTCGACGAGATGCCCGAGTTTGACCGGCCTGTTCTTGAGGCACTTCGTCAACCGCTCGAAGACGGTGTGGTCACCGTCTCGCGCGCCCATGCGACCCTCACATTCCCGGCGGAGTGCATCCTTGTTGGCGCGATGAACCCTTGTCCGTGTGGATATCGGGGCCTTCCCGAGCAAAAGTGCGTGAGCAACCCTGCGCTCTGCATCAAGTACGCGGGCAGAATCAGCGGCCCGCTCATGGACCGCATCGATCTGCACATCGCGGTTCCCCGTCTCAAGCCAGAGGAACTGCTCGACAAGCCCACCGGCGAACCCAGCCAAGCGATCCGCTCCCGAGTCGTGGAAGCCCGCAATCGACAACACGCTCGTCTCGGGCGTCCGCGCCTGAACGCTTCCATGCGCCCGAGGGAAATCCGAGAGCTGGTTCCCCTCGACTCGCCGTGCAGCGACTTTATGAGGTCGATTATGGGGCGAATGAACCTGTCGGCGAGGGTCTTCGACCGGATACTGAAGGTAGCGCGCACCATCGCCGACATCGAAGGGGTGGAGCAGCTCGACACCCGACATATCGCGGAAGCGGTGCAATATCGCGAGCGTCCACCCGACTGAGAGGCGGTGCATTGGGCGCCCTTCGAACCCTTGTCCTCACCGGGCGCTGTCGGCGTTAGCCTCTGCGGGTTCGCTGACCCGCTCGATCTGGACCTTCTGGATGCGCCGGCCGTCGGTTTCGAGGACCAAGAGCTTAAGACCCTCGACCTCGATAAAGTCGCCGTCCTTGGGTTGGCGTCCAAACAACCCGAACAGGTAGCCGCCGATGGTGTCGAACTCGTCGGACTGAAGCTCGGATCGCAAAGCGTCGTTCACGTCGTCGATGTGCGTTCGTCCGTCGATGACCCAAGTTCCTTCGACCTCGATGATCTCCGGCTCCTCGACGTCGTATTCGTCCACAATGTCGCCGACAAGCTCCTCGACGATGTCTTCGATGGTGACGATCCCCGCAGTTCCCCCGAACTCGTCTTGGACGATCGCCATTTGGGATCGGCTTTGCCGAAGCTCTGCGAGCAACTCGTAGAGGTTCTTGTTCTCAGGTACGAAGATCGCGGGCCGCATCAGGTTTCGTAGGTTGGGCGCCTTGTTGCTGAACATCGCGAGAAACAGGTCCTTGGCGTGGATGATGCCGAGAATCTGGTCGTCGGTCTTATCGTATAGGGGGATGCGCGAGTGCCCGGTCTCTTGGATCACCTTGATAAGCTCATCGGGTTCGGTGGAGATCGGCATGGCATCGAGATCGACGCGCGGAGTCATGATCTCGCGAGCGACGGTGTCGGTAAATGAAAACACCGACCGGATCAGTTCTCGCTCCTCTTGCTCGATTTCTCCGGATTCCTCTGCCGACTCGACCAGAGTAAGAATCTCCTCTTCGGCCATGTTCAAGTTCGCAAAGCTGGCGCGGCCGCCAAACCTTGCGGTCAAGAGGCTCGCCAGACCCATGATCGCGCCAGCGGGAAGCGCAAAAACGATCGAGGTGATTCGTACCACCGGATACAGGCCCGATGCGACGGTATGGGGGTGCAGAGTCGCGTAGCTGCGAGGCACGAGGACCCCAAAGACGATCAGGACCAAGCCTACGGGAACCATCAAGAGAAGGACTGCGAGGATGACACCAGCGTAGGTGGTTGGAACCCCAAATCGGGCGGAGAGCACATCGAGCAGGTTGGGCGCAAGCAGCAGCAGGAAAAGCACGATCGCAAGCTGAGCGGTCTGGCTGGCGAGCGAGCAGGCCGCCACGCTCTGAGCCGAGTGGTCCGCCAACGCCGTCAGCCTTTCATACCTCTTGGGGTGCTCGTCTTTGAGGTGCTTAAAGAGCCTCGGACGGAGCAGTTCGATCGCCGTCTCTGCCGCCACGAAGACCCCGTTCAAAAGCACGAGGACGAGCACGCCGGCCATCAGGAGCGTCACCGTCGTCGCGCCCACAGGGTCGAGCGTGAAGACGCTTGCTTCCAAAGCCCCCGGGGGCCTCAGGCCTGCGAAGGCCGCCGCGATCAGCGCAACGGCAAGGACCGTTCCGATCCATTGTTCGAGTCCACGATTGCCACGGGGCTTTCGTGGCGCACGTTCAGGGGGTTTATCTTTCATGGGTTTTGAGTAGGTTGGAGTTCATTTCGGAACGATGTAAAACAGCGTGAGCCCGACCAGAATGCCGACCGCCGCGCCGAGAGTGATCTCGAAAAACGAGTGAATCTTGGCCTCCCAACGGCTTTGGGCGATGATGGCCGCCAGAGCGATGGCAAGCCCCCCGACAAGAGGCTGATCGGTTAGGAACATCACGGCCGTGGCGATGAAGAACCCGAACGCCGCGTGGCCGCTTATGAGCCCACCCTTGAAAACTTGACCCCTCTTGCCCAGGCCCTTGCCGATGACGATCAACACGAAGATCACGGGGAGACCCAAGAGGAACCTCGTCGTGAGCGGAAGGCCGATCGATTCGGAGGTCAGGTTGAGCTTGATCATCTCCCATCGGCTCTCGCCAAGAAGCAGCAGCGACCCGACCACGAGCGCGATGATGGTCGTGATGAGCACCGCGCCCGCAGCGATGTCTTTGGCGAACTTCGCGAGCGGGTGGTAGGTGGGTTGCACCAGATCGACCGTGGTCTCGATCGCGCTATTGAACATCTCGGCGACGAGCACCAAGCTGATCGTGAATAGGAGCACCAGCAACTCGCGGAGGCGTAGGCCGAAAAACACGCCCGCAATCGTCACCACGAGCACCACGTAGAGGTGAAATCGCATGTGCCGCTGGGTGCGGAAAGTGTAAACGAGACCCCGCATGGCGACGTTGAACGCTTCCAGGAACCCGTGACGCCGCTCGATGCTCATGATTCCACCCCTTGAGATTCGGCGTAGATCGAGCTCCAGTCCTGCTGCGGGTCCAGACCCTGATCTTGCGCGATCGAGTTCATTTCAGCGAGCATGGCCACCCGGTCGGCCTCCGATTCGTCGTCGAAACCCACCAAATGCAACGCGCCGTGAAGGGCGAGCCAAGCGATTTCGAGTTCGGGTTCGACGCCTCGCAGGGCAGCCTGGTGCAGGGCCATATCCCAAGAGACGACGATTTCGCCCAGAGCGCGCTCGGCGCTTGGGGGGCCGGGCAGAGGAGCGGCAGGAAAGGAAAGCACGTCCGTATCCGAATCGAGGGCCCGGAATTGTCGGTTCAACTCCCGAACCTTCTTACCGGACGCCAACACGAGTTCGACGGCGCGCGGGGTCTTGCAGTGACGGCCGAGGACCGCTCGAACCAGTTCGGCCGCGAGCCCAAGCGAGACTCCGCTGGCTGTGGTGTCAAGAACTTCGATTCGGTGGGTACTGGGGGGTTCCATACGCGGGGATCGGGATGCCCGATCATTCAACGGAGCAAGGGGATGCGTCGAAGGAAGAGCTTCGTGAGCGAACGGACCGGCTCGGGGGATTCGAGCCAGCGATGCCTGGGGGCCGGAGGAGGGAAGGGGGGAGATCGAGATTCAGTTCAATGCGCATACGAGCCTCATTGCTCGCCGCAGGACCCGACAAGACTATTGGCGGAGTTGGCGTCGCCGCTTGGCGCGTCGGCGCTTCTCACTCGGCTTCTCATAAGCCGAATGCTCTTTCAGGTCCCGAAGGATGCCGCTCTGCTGAAGCTTGAGGTTGAAGCGCTTCAGCGCTGCATCGATCGACTCGTTCGATTGGACGGTGACGTAAACCAAGACTCGTTAATTCCTCCGACAGAGTTATATTCTGGCTGATTTTCGTCAAACTTGACAAGCGGGAGCCCGCCGGGGGGCGGGAAGCGGAGTTCTGGGGCGGCCTTATTCGGGCAGCACTTTCGGGCGCGCCAGGCTGTAGGTTGCGATGCTCTTTCCAAGGCCGTCACCTCGCCGGATTCATCATCGATCGAATAGTTGCGATAACTTCCTGGCCAGAGTTCTGCGCAAGTTCACATTCCCAAACAGCTACCACCTGGAAACCCAGGCGCTCGAGCTCGCCACTAGTTCGGGTGTCTCTCTCCTTGTTTTGCTCAATCTTCGCGCGCCAGAAAGCGGCGTTGGTCTTCGGGGAAAGGTTACGTGGGCAGTGCGGGCAGCCGTGCCAGAAGCAGCCATGAACGAAGATCGCAAGCTTCGCCTTGGGGAAGACGACGTCGGGTGTTCCGGGCAAGGTGCGAACGTTCTTGCGGTAGCCCCGGAACCCGGCGGCCCAGAGCGCCTTTCGCAGCCTCTTCTCCGGCCTTGTGTCGGTGGAGGCGTTGCCCCGCATTGAGCGGCGCACGGACTCGCGCACCTCGAACGTTTCGCGGAGCCCGTCGAGACGCCTATACACCTGCGACCTCCCGAAGGGTCGTACCGAGCATCCCCGGCAACACCGCCATCGCAGCGACGTAGCCGAGCGGCAATGGGACGGCGTCGCCGATCCACTTGGTGAGCAGCTTGCGGCTGAGTCCTTCGTCTTCTCCGAAGTCGTACCAAGCCGGGAACCCTTGCACGAACGCGGCTTCGGATGGGGTGAGCGTGCGCGGTTCGCAGGGGTGGACGAACCTTCCCCTTCCGGGCGTGAGGAATCCCGTGGTGATGGTGGGAAACGGGCCATCCGGCCTGATCCTGCCGTAGACGGATTCGTAGGTGGTGCCATTTCGGTGGCACGGCGGGCGGAGGTGGAGGGGGAGGTCGTAAACGCCTTCGTTCTCCGCGTAGAACCGGAGGCGCCTCTGCGTGTCCTCATTGAACTCCGGAACCTCATTCAATAGGTTGGGCTTCGCGCGCCTTGGCAGACGAGCAAGGAAGCTCGAAGAGGTCGGATGCGGTCCTCCGTAGATCTCACGCAGGTCGGATTCCGACGCGATTCCTGTTCGGCTTGCGAGCAGGAAGTGCCGTTTCCTCGTTTGGGGCCAACCGAAATCGGTTGCGGTAAGTACGAAATCCCGAACGATGTAACCGCTCGATTCGAGAAGCGCCTTCGCAACGCCCACCACCTGAGAGCGAGCAATCCGAACCTCCGGAACGTTTTCGAAGATGATCGCGTGCGGGCGTAACGCCACCGCCATTGCGACCGCAGCAAAGTACAGCCCATTGCGGGCGTCGACCTTGCGCGTGGCGTTGTTGAAGTTGCTGTGTCCTTGGCACGGCGGCCCTCCAATGACAATGTCCACTTGCCCCTCTAGGTACGCGGCGGTATCTTCGAGTTGAGGATGTTTTGAAAAGCTCCACGTCTCGCGCTCCCGGCGGATATAGAACCCAGCATTCTGGCCGGTCATGCGAGAATCGGTATACCGATGCTGGCAAGGTATTCAAAGGTTGGATCGTAAAACGCCGGAGCCCTCGTCGCGTCCGAAGAGTCGCCCTCGGGCACCACGACAACCATCCCTTGCCGAGCTCTGGTGAGGAGCACTCGATAGGCATTCTTCTGGTATCTCATCCGGTCTTCGCTGCGGATTCGGTTCCAGCGGGTGCCAACGAAGTCGTAGTTCTGCCAGCCGGAGTCGCTGAAGCGAAAGTCGGCGTCCCAGACCACGCAGGTCCAGTCGAGTTCCAGCCCTTGAATGTGGAATTCGGTCGCAACATCTTCCAAATAGTACGAGGAGCGGACGTCATCTTTGCCGTCAAGGAACCAGTGGATTGGGTCGACCGGAGCGCGGACGTGGATCGCGTGGGGGCGCAGGCGCTCGGCTGCCGAGGAGACAAGGACGCCGTAGCGCTCGCTGCCGCGGGCTTGCGAGCGGATCCATTGCTTTGCTTTCTTTAGATCGCGCGTCAGCACGATTGGGAAGCTTTCGCGGCAAGCCTGCAATGCCTTGCTAGCTTCGTCCTCTTCGAACTCTAGCAGAGAGCGGACAAGGTGCGAGACGTTCTCGGCGCGGAACGAGCGCATGGAGGCGAAGAGGTGGAGCGACTCGTCAATCGTGACCCGTCCCTCGGTCTCGAGGTCCGTCAAAGTTGCCCCAGGGTCGAACTCCGGCTCCTCCAGTTGTGGGGATATATAGACATGCCAGGTGTCGAAGCTTCGAAGCGCCTCGAACCACTCCTGGATACCGCCCTCGCCGGTGTTGATCTCCTGACCGCCGCCGACGAGGCAGACGATCGTTGCCCAGTCGCCGTGCCGGTCGAGGCAGGAGATAAGGAATTCGGGTTCCGATTGGCTGAAGTTCTGGAGGTTCCGCTTGCGGCTCATGAAGGCGGCGGTCTGGGTGAGGTTCCAGGCGCGCTGTGCCTCATCGAAGAGCGCCACGTGCTCGATCGGCGGGCGTGGGTCGAGCAGGCAGTCGTCGCGGAAGTGGTGGACGTTCTGGATGAACTGCTTGACTCGCGACCGGGCTTCGCCTTTCTTGAGCTTCTCGCCGTTGTCGGCTGCCTGTCGTACGGCATCTCGGGCCAGCGCCTCGCGCAGGACGTTGACGAGGGGGCCGTTGCCGGAAAGAAAGACGCTGTAGAGGTCGCTATTCTGGTCGGTGTGGCTGTTGGCGATGTTCAGGCCGACCAGGGTTTTGCCGGCGCCCGGGACGCCGGTGACGAAGCAGATCGACTTTTGCGACCTGTCGCGGCTCCCTTCGATGATGCGCGCGACAGTGTCGGAGGTCGTCTTCAGGCTTTCCCCTGCAGCGTCACTGCGGGAGATGTCTTCAACGCTGTGGCCACGGAAGAGCGCTGCGGCGGCCTCGACGATGGTTGGCGTCGGGCTGTAGCGGCCGTTAAGCCAATCGTCGGCGTTGATGACTGGTCCGTCGGACAGGGAGATCGCTCCGGCGATGACTTCGCGTAGCTCTGAGGGCGGCACCAGGAGCGGTTCGAGGCGGTCGGGGCGGCGGGTTAGGCGTCCGGAGCCGGGTTTGGCAGAGGTCGCTATCAGGATTGGGACGAGGACAAGATTGTGGCTCGGCTCGTGGAAGTAGTGCAGGTCGAGCGCGTAGTCATGGACCTGGTCGATGGCGGCCGTGTCGAAGGTGGTAGCGCCGGCCTTGAACTCGATTATGAACACGCAAGGGCCGGTGATGACGATCGCGTCTACGCGTGAGCCCATGCGCGGAATGGCGTATTCAAGAATGACGTGACCGTCAAGTCCTCTGAGCTGGTTTCGCACGATCGCGAGCTGATGCAGCCACGCGTCGCGCTGCGTGGGAAGTAGCGCGAACTCGCCACTGCCGGTGAGCTCGCCGAGGATTGCGTGGTCGGCGGTGTTTTGCAGGTTCGCAATCGATGAGGCGAAGTAGTAGCGTCTCAAATACTATATTTGCCGCTTTCGCAGGCTGTAACGGTAGTCGTCGACGCAGATTCCGCCGACATCAAATGAGTCATTCCGGCCCAGCTTGTGGGGATCAAGATAGCTCGTCCCCCAAAGCTTGCTTCGGCCATCTGCCTCGTTAGTAACTGTATAAGCAAACACGGTGAAGAGCTGTGAATTGAGAACAGCGGCGGCCTTGCCGAATCCATAAGAGCCCCCGCCCGCGGGCTTCTCGCTCCCGCCTAGTCCGCCCATCAGGCGGTAGAAGTTGCTGCGCATATTGCGCATGTCGCCAGTCAGGCCCGTCGTGCCGTAATCGTGGATCAACAGGACGCGGCCCGAGCGCCGGGCCTCCTCGACCGGCAGGCGGAGGTCGGGCTCCACGTAGCTGTTCGCCGAGGCGTGATCCGAAAATGGCGGGCCGAGAAGCTCTTCAAGGTCGCAATCCTCCCGCATCTCGAACTCTACGATGACCGAATCGTGAGCCTCATCGGCGGCGGCGTCCACCGCGTTCTGGATCGCCTCGCGCGCGAGCGCGAACTCTGGATCGAGGCGTTCGAACATCCGCCGAAACGCGTCGCCCCCTGCCGGTCGGTCCGGCCGTCGTTCCAGAAAAAGCCACTTCCCCATTGCACCAACTACTCTGCTCAAGGCGTTTCCAAGCCAGTTAGTATCTCACATTGTCACTGGTAACGCAGTGGTTTCTTATCAAGGTTGCTGAAGAGGAAGACTTAAAGGAAACCGAGTAGCGCCCGCGCCGTATCTCGCCTCGTTCTTGTCCTCCACGGTCTCCGCCACGGCCTTTGCGGCGGTGTGGTGCCAGAGCCGACGAGTTGGATGAGATGCCGGGCAAACGCGAGCTCGGTGAGGATGACTCGGATGAGAGCCTGGAGTCTCGACGGAAGTTGGCGCGGGCGGCGGGGCAGGGCGAGGCGTCACTCTTCCATCTCTTCCAAGTACTCTTCGACCACTTGCTTGGCCTCCGGCAGGGAGAGGCCGGTTTTGGCGCGCAGGTGCTCGATGGCCTCCATCTTGCGCTGTTCGATATGGGCCTTGCGCTCTTGCCGGAGTGCGCGGCGCGCGGCGCGGGAGCTTCGATTCAGGGCGTCTTCCGAGAGGGTGGTACCCAAGCTGCCCAACCCAACTCCCGCGATGATCCCGGCGGCAACGTCGTCGATCACGCCGCTTTCCCTTAGGGACTTCTTGGCTCGCCAGCGCCGGAACTCCTTCTCATAGTCGTCGCTGCCTTTGGCGAAGGTCATCCACGCGTGGGCGATCATGCCAAGCCCCCACCCAATCACCGGCCAATAGGCCCAGTCCAGGCCGCCGTCCCCTCGAAGGTCGAGGAACACCAGTCCGGTATTGACGAGCAAGTAGGTCGAGAGGTGAGTCCAGAACTCGTGCTTGACGTGCTTGTCGTAGTGGAGACGTTCTTTGACCTCGGCGGACCGCTCGCGGTATTCGGTTTCCGCCTCTTGGACGGCTTCGGGGGAGATTCCCGCTTCGGCGGCCGCGGCGAGGAGTTGTTCCCTCGACATCGCTCCTGAGGCGGATCTGCGGGCTGCCAGCAGGAGGATCTGCTCGGCTTCGTCCTCTTGAAAGAACTGTTGCTCGGATGGCACGAGGGGATTGTAGCGCGGATGCGGCTGGGTGCAGCCGCAGAGGTTCTGCGGAACGGTACTTTTGCGGTTCGCGCGGAGATTCTCGTCACAGAACCACTGGTTCGGGTCAATAGAAGAATAGCGGGATATTTCTTGTAAGGAACAACTATGAAGAGACTTAGCATCATTGTTTTGGCGGGGATCGCCGCTTCGGTTAGCGCCCAGGTAGGCACGACTGGGGTTTTTGCGGGCGCGCTCGGGGAGTCGTTCGAAGGTTTCGATACTTACGGCGAAGGTGGCTTCCACTACGAGCCTGAGCCGATCTCGATTATGGGCGGGGCTGCCACGCTGGAAACTGACCAGAACGTGCTCGCCATTTGGGAGAACAGTTGGGACACCTTTGGACTCGGAACTGCCGGCGATGCGATCGCCGCGGACGGAGTGCAAGGCGCTGGGGTCGATGCGAGCGATGACTCGATGACGTTCACGTTTAGCGGGGGCGGAGTCACGGCTTTCGGCGGCTACTGGGGTGGCGCGACCAGCTTCGGAGACCCACTGCCGCTTGATGTCACGGTCACGCTGGCCGACTCTTCCGTGCATACCTTTGTTTTTAGCTACGAAAGCTCAAACGGCGGCAACCTGATCTGGCAAGGTTGGTCGACGTCCGGCGCGGGCATAACGGTCGTTGAGGTTGCTGGGGCTTATGTAGTGGCCGACGACCTGCGGGCGAACCCGGTTCCGGAACCCGCGTCGATGTCGGTTCTTGGACTTGGCGCGGCCGCTCTCGTCCGACGCCGAAGAAGGTAGTTCGTCTGGCGGGCAGGAATCTGCCACACGCATTGAGGCCCTCGCACCTGCGGGGGCCTTTAGCTTGGGCTCACCCCAGCTCGAGCGAATCTGAGCCTGCGCGGCCAGTTAGCATTGTGCGAATGGGAGCGGGCGTCATTGCTGACGCTTCTGTGATCTTCACGACTCCGGTTGTGAGACATAAACGAACTCGCCGATGCCTCGGGCGACTCGGGTCGGGCCCTCGCCTTCCGCCATCATCACCGTAACGCCTCGTTCGCCGGTTCGCCGGTCAATTCGGTAGTTGATGCCCTGTCCATACATGACGTGCCCGGAGCCGGCAATCACGACGAAGACCGTTGACGCGCTCTTGGGGAAGCGGTCGAGGTACTTCAGCGCCGTGTCCGCCATCCCCTCGTCCCAAAGCACCTGCGCGGCGTAGATGTTCTCGCCCTGGGTTCCCGAGACCGGATGGCCTCCCATCAGAGCCTCGAAAACGCTGCGATGGTCGGAGTTCTCCAAGTACAGCGGAGGAACTTGCGAGGACTGCTCGGGCGTGAGCGCCGAAGGCCCGCCCCTGCCGACCGCGCGCACCCAATCACGAGGGACATTGAGCGCCACCATCGGCAAGCGGTTCCTTCTCACGGCCTCAAAGATCGGCCGGTAAAGCCCGTAGTCGAAGCCCCACTGCGTCTTCCATTGGCTCCGCTCGATGAACTCGTCTTCCGAAAGCCACCCGAGCGTCCACGGGTTGAGTTCGTCTTGAACCGGGCGCGTAAACATTTCGAAGCCAACGATCACAGTCCGGTCCCGCCGAACCAGAGCCTCGACAATCGCGGCTTGCATTTCATGGTGCCGCGCCCGGTCGTGAGATTCGCCCAAATATACGAAGCGATGCCCGTCTGCGGCGGCCGCCACGTCGTCGGGACTTGTTAGTTTGCCCGTGATCGTCGAACGCATCTCTCCCAGTCCGACTTCGAGGGTTCCGGGTCGGCCGATGGGGAGTTGAAGCGGATTGACGGCTTGCGCGGTCAAGAATGCCGCTGGCGCGAGAGCAGTTAGCATGTCCCATTCTGACCCCCGTCGGGCCGTCTGTCAACGGGTAGCATTCTGCTCCGTGATGTCCCGCTGGATGTGCGTCGTTTCGGTACTGCTGCTTGGGGGCTGTGGTTCGGATTCCAGTAAGGCCGGAGTCTCGGCTCCCGCGTCGAGCCCCCCGACCTCGATGGGGTCGCCCGCGACGCCCGAAGAGAGGCTGTTCGAGTCGCTTCGCTCTGCGGCGTTCCAGTTTGCCGCGTCGGTGACGGGGATCGAATCCTCGCTCGAAGAAGCACGGGGTCTTGCGGCGTCGAGCGCAGTCTCAGCAGAGACCAAGGAAGCCCTCGCCGACGTGATCGACTACCTCGACTCCGCCGGATCGATCGTGAGCGAACTCACCGATATCGTCCCCAGCAGGAGCGACCTGGCCGTCCAATTCAAGAACTACAAGAAGAAGAGGGAATCGCACGCCTTGACTGCGGAAGACGCGCTGGCGGACCTGCAAGAGTGCCGGGGCCTGCTTTCGAGCATCGTGGAATCGACGCCGGTGGGGCGCGCGAGCGGCGTCGAGCACCTGCTGTCCGTGATCGAGGTGAACATTCAGGATGTAGAGGGCGCGCTTCGAACTCTGACGGAAGACCTCGATTGAAAGAAGGATGGTGCCGGGAGCGGGACTCGAACCCGCACGAGGTCTCCCTCAACGGTTTTTGAGACCGCCGCGTCTACCATTCCGCCACCCCGGCAACCGGCCTGTGGGATCATACCTTCTCGTTCCCCAGGGTCCCAAGCCCGGAACTCTGCCTCCCAGATTTCCTGGCCGTACGGCGATCGATGCTTCTCATGAGTATCTGACCCGCAGTGGAGGTCAGCGTCGAGTATTGTGGCGCGTGGGGAACGGGTCGCTCGTCGGCGGGCCGAGTAGAGGCTCGCGAGCAAGGCGGCGAGGGCGCGGACCTTGGTTCCGCTTTGCCAAGAAACGGGCTGGAACCGCAAGCACGTCAGGGCGGCGAGCGCTTCTTCTTGTACTCCTCGATCAGTTCGATCGCGGCGGTATAGCGCTTCTGCCGGACCATCTGCTCGACTGTGCGGTTATAGACGTCTTCAAGGTCGAGCCTCGCGCCCCGGTCGAGAAGGATGCGGGCGGTCTGGAGATCTTGGGAGTCTTCTTTGAGCAGCGCGCAGTGCAAGGGGGTGTATCCATCGTCAAAGGTCTGTTCGTTGAGGTCCGCCCCGGCGTCGAGGAGGATGTTCACGCACTGAGGAAAGGCGTAGTACGCCGCGATGTGAAGTGCCTTGCTCCCGTTTCCCTTGACGGGGAGATGAACGTCCGCCCCCGCCTCGATCAGTTCCTTGACCATGAGGGGGCGCTCGGGAACTCTAGATTCCGAAGGAACGTCCCTGGACTTCAGATGAGCGTACTTTTCGTATCGACCCAAGGCAGCGTACAGGGGGCGTTGCTCCACCAGCATTTCGTTGGGATCGCTTCCGGCTTTGAGACATGCGCGGAAAACGCCTAACGAACCAGCGAAAGCAGCCGTGTGGAGAACGCCGTTCAAGCCATAGTACATTGATGCCCCATGCTGGATCAACAAGGTGGCAATGGCCTCATCGGTGGCAGGTCTATTTCTCCCATAGATGAGAGCCGAGAGTGCCGTATCGTAAGGGTATCGACCGTCTGTGGGCCTGATGTCGGGGTGTACTCCACGCTCAAGCAGTGCCCGAACAGAAGCGATGTCCCGTTTCCTTACCGACTCGATCAAAGCGTCGTAGTCGCCATTGGGGTCTTGCGGCAACGGCGTCGCATTGACCGCTACGACGAGCAATAGGAATCCGATCATAGTCCTAACTCCAAGTGAATCGAAACCGGAAGCATGGCCGCTCCCCCATTTGCGATGCGGATGAGCATGATCTTCTTTTCTCCAGGGTTCAAGGTTGTACCGACGCCGTTCGACGGGCTGATCGCGTTATTCTGGTCGAGGTCTTGGCCATTCAGCGGAAGCCGAACGATCCCCTTGCCCGCGGAAAGCCCAGAAGACCCAGACTGCGCGCTCCTTGGACAGTGATACCCGGTCTGCTCTGCGAGGCAGACCGGGGCACCCGGCCCTCTTCGCGCACCGAGGTAGTTCGCCCCGCACCGATGATCGCAGTCCCAGCCTTTCCCGGACCAACGGCCTTGACGCTCCGCCGGTCCGAGCCAATCGGTCCGCGGGCGCTCGCAGGACTTTGCCCGCGAGACGCGGGCGCTCGTGGGACTCTGCCCGCGAGACGCGGGCGCTCCCTTTGTTGCCCCCCGGATAGCGATCAGCGTCCCCTGTGCGGACATTCTTAGCAGGCACGTGTCGTCCGGGATCGGTAGAATCTATGCATGATTGTGTTGGTTGCGGATAAGTTCGAGCAGTCGGGACTCGACGGGATTGCCGAGTTGGGTCACGAGGTCCGGTATGAGCCCGCACTGAAGGACGACGCTTTGAGGGCCGGGGTTATAGAGTCCAGTGCCGAAGTCCTCATCGTTCGCTCGACCAAGGTTCCCGCCGAAGTCATGGAGGGCTCGAAGCTGAGGTTGGTCATTCGGGCAGGCGCAGGCTACAACACCATCGACGTCGCGGCCGCCACCCGTCTGGGAATCTACGTCGCGAACTGTCCCGGAAAGAACAGCCAAGCGGTGGCGGAATTGGCGTTTGGGTTGTTGCTTTCTGCCGACCGCCACATTCCCGACAACGTAGCCGATTTGAGGGCCGGGAAATGGAACAAGAAGGCGTTCTCGCAAGCTCGCGGACTTTGCGGGCGCACGCTAGGACTCGTCGGGCTGGGGATGATCGGGAAGGAGATGATCCCCCGAGCCAAGGCGTTTGGGATGCGCGTGGTCGCTCACAGCCAGTGGCTCGACGGAACTACCGCGAAGGAGTTGGGAATTGAGAAGGTGTCGCTTGATGATCTCGCAGAGCAAAGCGACTACGTCAGCGTGCACTGCAGCTTGCGCCCCGAAACCAAGGGGCTTCTGGGCCCTGAGTTCTTTTCGAAGATCAAGCAGGGTGCGGTCTTCGTCAACACGAGCCGCGCCGAGGTCGTGGACCAAGCTGCTCTCTTGGAAGCCGTTCACACGCGAGACGTCGTCGCCGGGCTGGATGTGTTTGAGGGTGAGCCTGACGTACCCGAAGGCGAGTATTCCGGTGTCCTCCGTAACGAACCCAAGGTGTACTGCACCCACCATATCGGCGCGAGCACGGATCAGGCGCAACAAGCGGTCGCCGACGAGGTCGTCCGCATCGTTCGGGTCTTTGAGGCATCCGGAACCCCACCGAACGCTGTGAACGAGCCTGTGAGCGCGGGCGTTCGGTAGGGAGCCGGCGGCTTAAATCTTGCCTTCTTGCCTGAGCAGTGGATAGTGGCAGGCTTTGAACTTCTTGCCGCTTCCGCAGGGGCAGGGGTCGTTTCGACCCACCTTTCTCCAGTCCAAGTTCGCGGGCGCCCCATTGGGCTGCGCCGCGATCGGCTGCGGGGCATCGGGGCCTTGCTCAGCATCGTCGACTCGCATCATCTGGGGCTGCTCGACGCGTGGCTGTCGCGCCTGAACATCGGCTTGGTAGATCGTCCGCACTGCCTGATCGCGAATCTGACGCAGCGTGTGCTGGAATAGGTCGTACGTTTCCCGTTTGTAGGCAATGAGCGGGTCGGTTTGACCGTATCCCCGCAGGCCGATGCCCTCGCGGATGTAATCGACCATCTGCAGGTGTTCCATCCACCGGTCGTTCACGGCCTGGAGCATGACGTGCTGCTCGAACTGCTGCATGAGGTCGGAACCCAGCTTTTCGGCCTTACCGTCGTAGGCTTTGCGCGCGAGTTCGATGCAGTAGACCGCGATCTCTTCGCCAGGTTTGTATTGCCTCAACTCCTCGACGGTGACGTAGTCCATCGCGGGGAAGACCTCGTTCAGTTCGCTGAAGAGCTTGTCGTAGTCATAGACCTGCGCCCCCTTCGTCTCATCGAACGCCCAACAGTTCTCCACGACTTCGTTAATCATCGAATCGACGTACTTGATGAGGTCCTCGCGAACGTGCTTCCCGAAGAGAATGTCGCGCCTCATCCCGTAGATGTGTTCGCGCTGTTGGTTGAGGACATCGTCGTATTCGAGAACGTGCTTTCGGGCCTCGAAGAAGTGGTTTTCGATTCGCTCTTGGGTCTTGCGGATCATTCCGGAGAGGAACTTGGCGTCCACTTGCTCCATCGGCGGCCAAGCCTTGAGCAGCGGGTTCTGGAGCATGTTCGCGTTGAAGATCTTCCAGAGTTGGTCTTCGAGGGAGACGAAGAATCGGCTTTCGCCGGGGTCGCCTTGCCGTCCCGAACGTCCGCGCAACTGGTTGTCGATGCGCCGGCTCTCGTGCCGCTCCGTACCGAGGATGTAAACCCCGCCTAGCTTTCGGACGTCCTCCGCCAGGGAGCTTCTCTCCTGATCGTTAAGGGGCAGTGGGGGGGCGGCCCGCTCCTTCCCGCCTCGGCGATAGCTGGCGTACGTCGAAGCGTAATCGCTTTCAAACGCCTCGTCGCCCTTGGACGAGCGGGAGAGGGCGGTCTGCTCGTCCTCGATCCGTCCGCCGAGCAAGATGTCGACGCCGCGCCCGGCCATGTTGGTGGCGATGGTCACGCCGCCCTTCCTTCCGGCCTCAGCGATGATCAGCGCTTCTCGTTCGTGGAACTTCGCGTTGAGAACGTTGTGAGGGATGCCGTGTTCGAGGGCCTCCTTGAGGTTCTCCTTGTCCGAATCAGGCAGCTCGTATTCCTTCAGGAACCAGTCCATCACTTCGTCCGAGGTGGGATCGCCGGATTCAGCTACCTTCGAAAGAATCCCCGACAGCTCTTTGCGCTCCACCTCGTCGAGCGGGCGGTTAACGGTGTTCGTGACGTCGTCTCGCAGGCTCTTGGCGGTGTCCTTCTTGACCTCGTTGTGCCAGCGTAGCTTCTGAACCAAGATCAACTTCTGAAGCATGTCGGGCGTCAACCGCGCCGAGACTTTTTCGGACATTTCGATCGATCGCGTGCCGACGAGTACGGGCTGTTGTTTGGTGTAAAGCCGCAAGATCTCGAACGCGATGCCCCTGAACTTGGCCTCAAGGGTCTTGTAAATGATGTCCGCATGGTCGGTCCGGATCATCGGGCGATGGGTGGGGATCGTGACGACGTCGAGTCCGTAAATCTTACGGAACTCGTCCTCTTCGGTCTTGGCCGTTCCCGTCATACCCGCGAGCTTGTTGTAGAGCCGGAAGAGGTTCTGGAACGTGATGACGGCGACGGTTTGGCTCTCGCGCTGAACAGGGACGCCCTCTTTGGCTTCGAGCGCCTGGTGCAGCCCATCGGAATAGCGTCTGCCGAACATTAGCCGTCCCGTGTTCTCATCGACGATGACGACCTCGTTGTTGCGGACCACGTAGTCCACGTCGCGGTCGAACAGCGCGTAGGCCTTGACGCTCGCCATGAGGTGGTGGAAGAGCTTGGGTTCGTTGGCGATGTTATCGATGTCGAGAAGCTCTTCGGCGTAGTCGAGGCCTTCTTCGGTCATGCTGACGCTGTGGTTCTTCTTATCGGCGGTGTAGTGATCTTCAACCTTGAAATTCCGCACCACCTGGTCGATCTGCTTGTAGAGCGAAACGTCCTCCATCGAAGGGCCGCTGATGATGTGCGGCGTGCGGGCCTCGTCGATCAGGATGGAGTCCACTTCGTCGATGATCGCGTAGTTGAGTTCCCGCATCGATAGCTGTTCGACCTGAAACGCCATGTTATCGCGGAGGTAGTCGAACCCGAACTCGTGGTTCGTTCCGTAAACGATGTCGCAAAGGTAGGCCTCGCGCCGGGAGCAGGGGACGAGGTTGACGTACCTTGGGTCGCCTGCGACGTCGGCCCCCGGCACGTACTTGAAGCTGCCGCCCAACTCGTCCGAGTCCTCGCTCTGCCCCTGAATGATGCCGACGGTGAGCCCGAGGAAGTGATAGATCGGACCCATCCATGCGGCGTCGCGCCGGGCCAGGTAGTCGTTGACGGTAACGAGGTGGACGCCCTTTCCGGTGAGGGCGTTCAGGTACATCGGCAGGGTGGCAACGAGGGTCTTTCCTTCGCCCGTCTTCATCTCCGCGATCCGGCCCTGATGAAGCACGAGACCTCCCAGAAGCTGCACGTCGAAGTGCCGCATCTTGAGCGTTCGCTTGCTGGCTTCTCGGACCGCTGCGAAAGCCTCGGGCAACACGTCTTCGAGCGTTTCGCCCGCGTTGAGGCGCTCCTTGAACTTCAACGTAAGCTCCTGAAGCTCTTCGTCGGACTTGGCGGCGAAGTCTTCTTCGTAGGAATTGATGCGATCGACGATCGGCGCGAGGGATTCCACGTCGCGCTTGCTCGTGTCGAAGAGTTTTCTCAGATAGTCAACCATAGGGGGTTCTTGTCGGTGTTTCGGACGAATCCGGAGGTTGGGGCGGCCCCGCTGGGGGGACGCAGACGACGACGCTGAGGGCGCTTGAGGCGCCTAGGCGAGCGGTCCGTCGCGAATGAGGTCCGAGCGGCAACTTGGAGGGCCAGGCGGTTGGCGCAGGTGCTCGGAGCGTATGCCCTCGGTCCCTTGAGTTTTCGTGAGAAACACGGTTGCCGGAGGGTTGTCGGCGGTCTGGACGTCGAGCAGGCTCAGCAACTGGCTGAAAATGGCAAGGAAGTTCCCTTCGTTCCAAGAAAACCGATCCGCAACTCGCTGCCCTTCCGCGAGGGTCGGCGCGCCGCCTTGGGAAGTTCCTTCGTCGAAGTTGGCGGTTGCCGCGCCCTCTTCGGCCTGAAACCCCGTGGCATTCCATCCGAATTTAGCATCCGAGTGGAACGCTCCCGGCCCATGAAGGACGGCGAGGATCAGCGCAGGAATCAACGACAACATGAGTACAGAATCTTCGCTATTATAGAACGCATCGGGGCCTTGAATCGTCCCCGTTAGGTCCCTTCGGGGTCAAGCGGGCTTTCCGCAGCGGGTTCTTTGTGCGGCTTCTCGGTGTGGCTCGCCCCCAGGGAGCGGCAAGAGACGTACAGGCGGATTCCTCGGTTCGCGATGACGGAGCCGACCACGGACATCACGAGGAGCAGGATCACGCGGACGACGATGACCGCCAGCGATTGCCCGGCGACCGTCGGGTCGATCGTTTCTTTCGTCCGGCCCGCGATGGCCACTTCGGGTGGAACGCTGAACATCGCGTAGGCGAGTTGAAACGTGACCACGAGCAACGCGATGCCGCCGACGAAGGTGGCCAAGCCGATGAGCGATCCCATCAGGTCAGAAGTTGGCTTGGAAGTTTGCGTTTTCATTCTGGCTGCGTGCCTTTCGCGGGGCTTCCCTCCTGAGGATACCGCTCCTCAGCCACTGGGCGATCAGACGCATCGCCGGGCATCTTCACCCACCACGCCCCCAGCGCAGGGATCGCCATGATGGCCCCAGCCAGCAGATAAGGGGCGTAGGGCTGAAGTTCATAGAGTTTGTTTCCCGCGACCGGGCCCAGAATCCGAGCCAAAGCGCCGAGGGCTTGCGTCGCGCCAAAAACGCTGCCTTGGAGCGCGGCGGGGCTCGATTTCGAAATCAACGACCCTAGCGCAGGTTGAGCCAGGCCGGTGGCGATCCCGGTAACGATGATCACGGCGATTTGCGGCGCCCAAGGCTTCAGAAAGGGGATCAGGGCGAGGCAAGGACCCAAGGCAAGGTACGACCAGCGTACCAAGGCCGGTTCGCCAAAGCGAGGGGCCGCCCACCTGACGACCCCTCCCTGCATCACGGCGCTTACGACCCCGACCACGACAAGAATCAGCGCCCCTTCGTATTGCTCGAGTCCGAACCAGTTCACCGACAAGCGAAAGTAGGTGCTTTCGAGGTTGGAGAACGCGAAGCTAAAGGCGAAAAACAGGGCGAGCAACAGCGCCAGGCCCTTCGTGCTGAAACCCAACCGGAGAGTCGCGAGCGTCGAGAGCTTTCGTTCGGGCTCGCGCCCTTTGCGGCTTTCGGGGAGAATCCAGTACACGAAGGCCCAGTTCACGGCGGAGAGCAGCACCGCCGACAGCCCCAACACGAGGGGCTGGGCCGCGTATTGGGCGGAAAGAGGAAGATCAGGGTGCGCGGCGATATGCCGGGCGTGGTCGAGGCTCACAAGGAACGACCCAAGCGGCGGGCCCAGGATGAACCCGAGCCCGAACGCCGCCCCGACGACGCCCATGCCCTTGGCGCGGTTTTCTGCGGCCGTGACATCGGCCACATACGCGTACGCTACTCCAATGTTGGCGCTGGCGATTCCCGAAAGAACCCTCGCCAAAAACATCAGGGGCAGGTTGTCGGCAAACGCATAGGCAAGGAAGGCGAGCGCCGAAAGGCTCGTGGTCGCGAGAAGGATGGGCCTACGCCCGATGCGATCGCTCAGCCTTCCCATTCCAGGGGCGAACGCAAGCTGCGCGATGCTGAACGTCGCGATGAGTAGGCCCAGAATCGCCCCCCGCGCCCCGAGCGACTCGCCCCGAAGTTGGATGTCGGGAATCACGAGCCCGAACGCCAAAAGATCGAGGAATACGGTCAGGAACAGGGCCAGCAATGGCGAAATGCGGCGGGGCATCGAAGTGCATTATGAAGGAACTGAGTTGACGACGACGGATCGCTTCGGCGCTGCCACGATGGGCTCTGGAAGTGGGTGGATCGGACTACCAGAGCGGGGCCCTCGGCTATCCGAGTCAGCCTGCGAACACCTCAGTTATCGAGGGGAACCAGCCAGATATTCCGAAAGCGGATCGCGGAGCCGTGGTTTTGCAGCAGGATCGGCCCTTTCGTCGCCCAAGGACCCTCCAGGCCCGCGGTCGTCGCCGACTTGGGAATCTCAAAGTCGTTATGAATCCGAACCCCGTTGTGCCAAACGGAAATGCGCGGTTTGGCGATGAGGTTGCCCTTGGGATCCACCTTCGCGCCGCGCATTACGATGTCATACGAATTCCAGGTCTCAGGGGGCTTGATCGCGTTCGAGTCGGGGTCCTTAAGGCCGTACAGCGCCCCGCAACCTCCCATCGCGTAGGTCGAGTTCTGCCAGTTGTCCAGAATCTGGATTTCATATCGGCCCTGGTTGTAGACGCCGCTGTTGGCTCGGCCCTGATCCTTCTTGTCGGCCTCCAAAGGAAGCCAAAACTCCAGGTGCAGGCGGTATTCGCCGAACTCCTGCTTGGTCATGATGTCCGGAGTTCCCGACTTGACGAGCATGGCCCCGTCGCGGACCTCCCATTGGCAGGGCTGCATCGCCCCCCGGTGAACCCACGCGTCGGTGTTCGATCCGTCGAAGAGCACGATCGCTCCGGGCGGGGGCGACTGGGGGAACGAGCTAAGGCACAAAAGAGTGGCAAGGGCGAACATGGCGGTTTTCCAAGTATAGCCATGCCATGGCGCAGCGGTCTATTGCCAAACGGCTTCTTCTCCAAAAGCGGCCCTGTTCAGGCCAAGGGATGCACAAACTCCGGCCAGTGGGTTGGGCTTCCGGCGAACTGTGACTGGCAAAAGTACCAGATTCGACCTCGATTCGCGGGTACTTTCGTGCTATTGGCATATAGTAGGAGGACCGTAATTGATCGTCGCCCTGACTGGGCTACGCAAAAATGGGAGGACACTTGAAATGAAACGACTCGCATTGTTGGGTCTCGCGGGCTTGGCGCTTTGCGTCGCCGGCCAAGCGCAGATCCCTTATTCCACGGGCTTTGAAGCCCCCACGTACACGGCTGGCTCCAGCATCGTCGGAGTCGACGGGTGGTTTGCCGGATCGGGCAGCGGCAACTCGCAGTCCGCGAGCACCGACGTCGCCGAAAGCGGAGACCAGAGCCTGAAGTTCGACAACTCCAGCTTGACGAGCTTCTACTCGGTTCGTCGGCCGCTGGGCACGCTGCCTTCTCTGCTTGAGGTCACGGTCAGCGTCTTGGTCACGGGGAACACCCAAGCGAACCGCCTTTACGGCCTGTACCTATCGAGCAGCGCCACAGGTACGCTCGGCAGCACGATCCTGGGAATGACGATTGCCGGTGACGGCAAAGTGCGCGCAGGGAAGACTTGGGGCGCCACCTACAGTGGGGTCACGGGTCTGATCGGCACGTTTGATCCCGGCACGTACACCGACCGCTGGCTGCACATGAGGCTAACGTTCGATAGCGGAACCGGCGACGGAATGGCGGAGATCACGAACCAGATCGGCACCACGTTCTCGCAGGGATATACCTCCGTGACGGCGCCGATGGGTCTGAACCTCGGGTCCGACTATGTAACCAGCACGGATCGCCTAGGAGTCGGTTACTTCGACAACTTGGCCGTCGTGCCCGAGCCTGCTACGCTCGCAACGCTCGGCCTCGGAGTCGCCGCCCTCTTGCGCCGACGCCGAAAGTAAACGCTCGTTCGAACAACTTGCGAAGGGGTTCCTGAGGTTCTCAGGAACCCTCTTTCGTTTCTTTGCTCAAGTGGCCGTTATGATGCGTCCGTTCGCGAATCCCGGCAGCGTCGAAGGATACCGCCAAGCCCAGACATCCCAGAGGCTGACTCGTCAGGACGCTTTGCGAATGTACCTACGGCCTGGAGAGATTCGAATCTTCCTACCGGAGGGCTCGACGAAGTCGATGACGTACTGATCTTCCACGTCATCATGGTCAAACACTTGCACCACGGTGGCGGGAAGCCACTGGCGTCGATAAAGGTACAGGACCTTATCTCCTGCTTTGAAGGGCGCCTTTTCGTTGAAGAAGCCCATCGGGGCCGTGTCGATGTACACCGAGTTCGTGCTGCCCACGTACTTCACTCCAGCGCCAAGCGCTTCGCCAAGGAACCTCAGCGGCACATAGGTCGATTTGTTCTCAATGATCGGGGGCTGGTCCATCTTCAGGCTCCGGCCGTCGATCATCGCCTCAGGGTTACCAATTTGAATTTGGATCGTTCGCTCGGCTCGCCAAGCCGTGATCTGTTTGGTGGCGCTGTCGTAGTACACCACTGCGCCTAAAAGGTCGAACGTCTTTCGGAGTCCAAGTAACGTGCGGCCTCCTCGAAGGATCGGAGGCTCCCGCAGCTCCTCTTCGATCCCATCGATGAACACTCGCACTTCTTGTGACTGAGCGAGCGCCGTTGCCAGTAGTCCGATCAAGAGGGGGACGATTTTGCTCATGCGAGCACAATACCCAAAGGGTGCCGGAATCGGGAATCGCTGGATTTGAGTCTGGGGACCCCTAAGTCAATAAGCGCCACTATCGGGGGTACGGGGGCCAGTTCGAGGGAATCAAAGTCTACAGCGAAGGAAAGGAAAGAGGCGGATCGGGCCAATCTGTAAGGGAGATTTCGAGGGTCACCGGGCGCCCCCGATGGGAATCAGCGAGATCAACCATACTCACGCCATGCCGCCGCGCATTCCGATCCGTTACACCTTCGGTAACCACATGCACTGGGTCGATATGGAGTGGCTCTGGGGGTACTCCGTGTTGCCGGGTTCCGTGCGCGATATGCTGCGGTTCTGCGAAGAGACGGGAGCCAAGGGCTGCGTCAACTTCGACGGCGTGGGTTACGAGAAGATGGCCTCAGAAGCCCCCGAATCCCTCGCTGACCTGCGGGCGTCGGTGCAAGCGGGAATCGTCGAGCCCATCGGATGCTCCTACGGACAGCCGTATGGGTTGTTTCAGGGCGGCGAATCCAACGTGCGACAGCGCGTTTATGGCGTGCGGGCGGTGTTGCGGTTACTCGGGGCACGCCCCCGCGTGTTTTGGGAAGAGGAATTCGACTTTTTCCCTCAACTGCCTCAGATTCTCGCGTCGTGCGGGTTCGAATTCGGCTCGCTATACTTTCAGTGGACCTGGCACACACCCGAAGTCCCGCTGGAAGCCCCGCCTGCCGTTTGGTGGGAAGCGCCCGATGGCTCTCGGCTTCTGGCGGCCACCCGAAACCGCTGGAACCTCCATCAGTGGCCTGAAGACTTCGCGTTGCTGCTCGATGACCTCGCCTCGGGTGATTCGGTCCCCGCCTACCCCCTCTTGATCCAGCAGTGGCTGGAACTCATGCCCTCGAGCGACTGGATGTGCCGTTCGGAATTGATGATTCCGATGTTGCGGCGGCTGCTTGCTGACGAACGGTTCTCGGTTCAAATGGGGACGCTTGGCGAGCACCTCGACGGAATCCGTAAGGACGTCGGCGACGAGCGCATTCCGGTCCGTCGTTACGGCATGGAGGACGTCTGGCATGGGATGAGCCTCGGGAAAAATGGCGACCGAATGAGGCAAGTCTCTGCTGCCGTCGAACAGTCGATCCTCGAAGCGGAGACCCTTGCCGCGCTCCTCTCGCTCTTCGGCCGCCCCTACGCTCAGTGGGACGTGTATCCGGTTTGGGAGATCGAGGAGGCCTGGCGCGAGCTTCTTGTGGCCCAACACCACGACAACGACGAGTGCGAGGGACTTTGCGGCCATGTGGGGATGGCCTCGTACCGCCGTGCTTCGGAGTTGGCGGCGGCGGTTCGGGGGCATCAAGTGCGAGCGATGTCGCGGAGCGCGGGCAGATTCCCCAACGAGTCGCTTCTTGTCAATACGCTGGGTTGGGAGTGCGCGAGACAGCCCTTGGGAGGAAGAGGAAGGCCACTCCCGAAGAGCCTCGAAGTTCCTGCAATGGGGTGGGTCGCGGTTCGCATGGGCGCGGACGAACCGCCCAGGCTCAGGAGGCGAAAAACCCGCAACGGGTACCGGTTCTCTACAGACTCGTTCGCGGTCGATCTGATCGCGCCCGAGGACGCAGGGTGCTCGCTCGATATCGGGGGAGCGCTGGAACTGGGCCTTGGCGATATTCAGTGCAAGGTCGGAGGTTCGATTTGCCGAACCTCGATCACCGAGGAGGCGAGTCCGGATCGCACTTCTTTGTTCGTTCGTTTGGGGTCGCCGGATTGGCCCAATGAGGATTGGGCGTCCGTGACCTCATACCTGACTTCGAGCAGCGATGGTTTGTGCCAGGTGTGGGTGAACTGTCACCCCCTTGAAGGCGAGCCAGACCCCGGAATGAACGCAGGCTGGCAGCTTCCCTTTCGCCCCAGGTTCCCCGTCGCGCACATCTACGCGGACTATCCCTACGGAACCTACGAGGTCAAGCCCAGCGGGATTCGTCGCCGTAAGTACCCGACGGGCGATTGGATGACCAGCGAGCAATGGTTCGAGGAGATCGAAGACCCCTTCACATCGCTCAGCTTCGTGGACTTTGTCGGGGAGGACGGTTCGGGCGTGCTGGTGATTCACGATGGGACGAAGCAGTGGTTCTTGGACGAGGGGGGCCGGGTTCGTGCCCTGCTGGGAATGGTCGATCCTTGGGACGAGGACCTTGCGACCGCTTCGTGTGAGACGCTCTTCAGAATCATCCCCCACGGCCCGATCACGAACTCGGAGCGGCACCGCCAATCGATGCGCTTTCGAGCCGATCATTCTCGCTGGCTGTCCGCGGACTACGATCGCAAGTCGGCAGGTTTGCCCCCTTCGTTTTCGGCGCTGAAATGTTCGGCCGGAAACGTGGTGCAGACGGCCTTCTACAGGGAGGACGAGGGCTATTCGGGCCGCGACCTCGAGGAGTATGCGGGCCGAGGAATGGGGTATCCGTTCGTGTTGCGGCTGGTGGAGTTCGACGGGATCGAATGCGAGGCCGAAATCACGCTTCCGGGCCCGATTGCGGCGGCCCTCAAGACCAACCTTCTCGGCGAGCCGCTCATAGCGCTCTCCGCCGAACCCGCCGATCCGCCGCCCGGCAATTCGCCTGAGGCTGCGGCGCTGTTCGAGTGGCAAAAGGTCCGGGTGCCTGTGCGTCCCTACGAGATCGTGACGCTGTACTTGGACTTGGTTCCCGGCCGCAAACAGCCCCGCGACCTCGACGCCAAGCGTTCCGTATGGGCGACGGTGCATCGGGCGCAGCCCTAATGCATTCCCCCCCCATCACCTGCGACAAGCGTTCGACAAATGCGAGCGGGGAGGGTGGGGCGGGCGAATGCATAATGGCTTCATGTTCACCGCACTCGCCTGCGCCGTCGCCCTGGGGCAGAGCCCGCTGATCGAGAAGCAGGTCCCCACCCGGGCCGCGGCATGGGCCATCGCAGACTCACGCCCCATCGCCCCGCATCCGAAGGAGGTCCACCTTCGAAACGTCCGCCAGCTCACCTTCGGGGGCCAGAACGCGGAGGCCTATTGGAACCTCGATGGGTCGAAGATCGTGTACCAGACGCGCCAGCCCGAATGGCCCGACGAGCAGATCATCGTGATGAACGCCGACGGGAGCGGGAAGACGCTTACCAGCACCGGCTTTGGACGAACGACGTGCGGCTACTTCACGCCCGACATGCGGTACGTGTACTTCAGCTCGACCCACGAGAAGAACCCCGGCGCGCAAAAGCCACTCGACTTCAGCAAAGGCTATGTCTGGATGGTGAACCCTCAGTTCAGCCTGTACCGTAGGGAACTCGCAAGCGGCAAGGTGGAGCGTGTGCTCGACCTCAAGGAGTACGTTGCCGAGACCACCATCGACCCGCGCGGCCGGTTCATGGTGTTCACAAGCGCGTTCGAGGGGGATTTGCAGATCTACCGCGCAAAGCTGGATGGCTCGGGCCGAACTCGTTTGACGAACGAAGTCGGGTACGACGGCGGGCCGTTCGTCGATTGGAGCGGTTGCAGGGTCGTCTACCGCCGAGCCCCGATCCAATCCCCCGAACACGAGCGCGAGTACTTGGCGCTGCTGAAGGAGCACCTGGTGCGTCCGGGCTTGCTCGAACTGTGGATCATGGACTCAGACGGCAAGAACAAACGGCCCATCACGAACTTGGGATCGGCCTCATTCGCGCCGTTCCTTCATCCCGATGGGAAGCGCGTGATCTTCAGCAGCAACTTCGGCGACCGGCGGGGCCGCGAGTTCGAACTCTGGATGATCGGTGTCGACGGGACCGGGCTGGAACGAATCACGTACGCCCCGGAGTTCGACGGGTTCCCGATGTTCAGCCGAGATGGGAAGAAGGTGGTGTGGGCTTCGAACCGCAACGGCAGCGTTCCGGGCGAGACGAACATCTTCGTGGCGGATTGGGTGGACTAGCTAGGTGGGACGATTCCGGCAGCCTGGAGCCGCCTCCTGACGATGGCCTCCACCTTGTCTCGAAGGGCCGCCGGAAGGTCTTCGTAACGCGGGTAACCGCGAGGTTCGCGGTGTTGGGACACCAGCGAAGTCTTCATGACGGATCGATCGGTTAGCTGCATTGCATACGTCCACTCTTGGTCGGAGCCGATGACAAACGCCAATACTTCGTGCCCGCCAAAGTAATTTCCGAACGTGTCAGGGTGGAGCATTCCCAGCCGCACATTTGCGAGTTGTTGGGGCTCCATCATGAACCTGGATACGTTTTGAGTGAGTCGAGATCGCGCCTGAACTTCTACGATCTCTTTGGTCGTTACGTCCAGGCGGAGCGAGCCGTCGGAAGGCAACCCGTTCGGGCAGACCTCGGTGACTTCAGTGGCGATGGTATTCCAGGGTTCGGGAGATCCTTCGGGATCGTACAAGGAGCCCGGGGTTTCAATCGAGATATCGCTCTGAAAGACCACGTCCTCGACCGCCGAGCGGACGTTTGGGTCGAGCAGCCGAAACGGAATGGACTCTCCTGCCAGTAAGACCTGCTTTTGCTTGGGCGAGAGGCTCCCGTGAAGTCGGAGCGACTCGAAGCTTGCGGGAAACCCGAACCCCCGAAGGATCCCCACATCGACAATCGCAAGGAATTCCACACAAGCCGAGAATTCAGAGCCCTCCATTCCAGGGGTTGCGGCAAGCCGGGCCAGCGAGTCGACGAGGGTCATCTCTCCCTGGGCGATTTCTGCGGCCAGCCGGGCTGTTTGCTGGCGGTTGATCCTGGAGAGGATGCCGAAATAGCCGCTTGCCGTGCGGATCACCAGCCAGCCTTGGCTTTCTTCTAAGGACGTATTGGCGGCCCGTTGGGACAAGAACGTCCGCAGGACCGAAGGTGTGACGGTGTCGCCGCCAAACCTGGCGACTGCAATCATCGCGGCCGCGTCGCTCGGGGAGGCCACAAGATTCGCGTCGAGTCGCTGGGCATATTCGAGCAGGACCTCGTCCACAAAGAGACAAGGATCGTGTTGGTCGGGCCGCTTTTGGATGTTCTTGAGAGCTTCGGAGGGGGGAGGAAGCGGGGGGTCTGTGGGTGACGCATTGGCCCAACGAATCCGCCGCAGTGCCTCACGGGTCACTGCGCCCACCGTCAATGGATCCTCATCCGACGTCGTCGAGTTCATGGGTAACCAAGGGCTGGGGGACAACAGCACCCGAACCCGCGAAAGATAAGAGCCTTCGGTATCGACGATGTTCACAGACAGCGTGTCGGAACCACCGCGACCGCTCTCGAGAACTGCGATTACCTTGCGAAGTTGGAGTGCCTTGCCAGGTCCGCTTGACCAGATTCGATTCAAGCTAGCTTCGAGATTAGGAACGGGCGCCCTCTCGCCCTGGGGAGCAGCTTCGAGCCACGCGCGACACTCCTTTTCGTACTCCGCCATCAACGGTTCGAGCTTGAGTGGCAAGGGGCGCTGGGTCTTCGTCGGATTGGAGGCGAAAACGACGCGGCGGCCGACGTCAACTTGAACCAACGCCACTGGGTCGAGATTGGCGGCGATCCTGCGCGCGAGTCTTCCGGGAGGAGTCTGAGTCTGAAGAGCGAGGCCCCGCTCCCAGAGCTTTGTGTCGTAGTCCGCTCCTACGTCGTTGATGATCCCTTGAAGCCGTGCCCAGCCCGCCGTCGCCTCCGTCACCGAGTAGGCGCGTTCCGATTCGAGTTCGCGCCTGAGCTTCTGCTGGGCTTCTTGAATCCAACGAAGGCGCTGTGCCGTGAACTCGGCCTTAAGCTGGGCCATTCGCTCCTTCGACCTTTTGAGCAGATAGCCCTTGTCGGTTTTCTCCCAGTCTGCGTGGGTGGCGTGAGCGATTTTTTCGCGCAATAGGTCCAGGGGCACGTCTTTGACGTGGACGATCAAAGGCTCCGATTCCATGTTGGCGGAGACCTCCAGCTTGGTCCCCGAGACTTTGGAAAGCTCCTCCAAGGCCGACTTCAGGCTCCTAGCGCGCAAGGTCAAGGTGATCTGGGGTTCGGAAGGGCGGCCCCGAACTCCCGGAGCGGGATCGATTGAAGCGTGAATCGCCAGAGCTAGCCAAATCGAAAGCATACGTTTCCTCAATAAGCTTAGTACATTCCTGACCGAATCGAGACAAGAAATCGGCAAGGCGAACCAGGAAAGATGCCTTACTGTCACCCAAGAGCGACAAACAATTGGGGTCCCAGAAACGAGACGCGAATGAACGGACTCAGGAACCGGGAGGGATATCAAGACGACGCTTCACGATCGCGTCGACCTTTTCCCTGAACGAAGCGGGCAAGTCCTCATACTTGGAGTACACGCGCTCGTCCATGCGCCGATTGCGAATACTGGCAAACTTGGTGGCTTCTTCTGTGAGGAGAATCCTGTAGCTCCAGTTTTCTTCTGTACCGGATTGGAAGGACTCGAAAGTGGCTTGCGTGCCAAAGTTCTGAAAGCGCGCGGGATCGATCCGCGAGAGCCGATCGGACGCCATCGAATCGGGGCTCATGACGTACGTGGCCGGATGCCCCGCGGCAGATAGTCCCTTGCCGATCACGATCTCTTGGCTCGACGCCGTGAGCATGAGCGTTCCGTTCAGGGGCAGGCCGTTCGGGCATATCTCGGTGATTTCGGACGAAAGGTTGCTCCAAGGCGACCGGTTGCGGGCGTCGGAGTTGTTTTGCGGAGCCGAGAGGCTCATTCCGCTGGTCGAATCAAAAACGAGCAAACGGAGGGTCTCTCTCGTCGAAGGATCGAGAGCGCTGATCGGAATCTCAGCGCCCTCCAAGAGTCTCCGCCGCGCCTCGGTGGGGAGGGTCCCGTGGAGCCGATAGACCAAGAACTGCCCCGTTTGGTTGGCCTCCCCTAGACTGGGGTGCAAGAGGGACAGCCATGCGACTCCAAACTGAAACCCGAACTCGGTCATCCCGGGCGAGGCGGCGTACCTGGCGAGCGCGTCGATCGTCGCGCCTTCGGGGACAACGACGTCGGGGGCGAATCTTGCCAACGCCGTTCGGTTCAATCGCATTTGAACACCCATCCGTCCGCCCGGAGGGCGAACGACCAACCAGCCAGGAGACTCAACGATGCTGGCTGTATCGAACCTGCTCCTCAGTTCCGCCCTGAGAATGCTCGGCGTGAGGGTTTCTCGATTTACCGGCATGAGGAAGAAGAGCGATACATCGGGTGGGGAAGACACGAGGTTCGCCCCATAAAGATCGGCCCAGTCGAACAAGAGTTCATCGACGAGTCGATTGGGGTCGTTTTGGTCGGGTCGCAGAATCAAGCTCTTGAATTCATCGGAGGGCGCTCCGGCGGGCTTGGGGTCGCCGGGCCCGAACATTTGGCGGGCACGGTCCGCCGCCTCTTGAAGAAGCGGGCTGAGGGTCAAGGGGGACTTGTCTTCGGGACGGACCGCTTCCTGGATTACAGGAGGACTCTCAAGGTGAACCCGATGGCGAGCGATGTAATCGCCTGCCTTATCTGCGACGATGACTTCGAACCAAGGCGTCATTCCCAGTCGATGGGTAACGACCACGAGCACCTTGCCGAGTTCAGGCGTCTGTTGCCCTTCCAACGCCCAGAGGAACCGCAGCGCCTCGTTCCCGAACGGGGAAGTCTCTCTCGCGCCCCTCGGAGTGGCTTCAATCCATATGCGCATTTCGGCTTCGAACGCACGAATCGCAGGTTCGATACTCCTGCCCAGGGGTCGCTGCGCGCGATTGGGCCGGAGAGCGAGGACGACACGCTCGTCGAGCGGCGCCGCTGCAATCACGGCAGGATCGATGCTTGCCGCAATCCTCTTCGCCAACCTGCCCACTGGCGTCACCAACATGATCTGGATTTCGGAACCGGGCTCGAAGGATCGCTCTCCGCTGCGGAGACGGGCCTCGGTGGCCTCCATTCTCGCCCACGCGGCTTGAGCGTTGGCAGCGGTGTACTCGCCTTCGTTTTCGATGCCGGCCCGGAGTCGGTCGAGAACCTCTTTCCATGCGCGGGTCCGCGCCTCGATCTCCTCTTTCTCCTGTTTCGCGATCAACTCGGGCGAGCGCTTCAGCCGGTACCCGTCAGGGGTCTTTTCCCACTCTGCGAAGGTTGCTTCCGCGATCTTTTCGAGAAGGGTGGCAAAGGGAACATCCTTCACCTTGAGGAGAAGGGGCTCCCATTCCATGTTGGCGGAGACCTCCAGCTTGGTCCCCGAGACTTTGGAAAGCTCCTCCAAGGCCGACTTCAGGCTCCTAGCGCGCAAGGTCAAGGTGATCTGGGGTTCGGCAGAGCGGCCCCGAACCCCCGAAGCAGGATCGGTCGAAGCGTGAATCGCCAGAGCTAGCCAAATCGAAAGCATACGATTCCCTTTTCCAGTATAGTCCATTCCAGCAGGAAACGCGACCGAATTCGGCAAAATGAACGACGATATGCGTGTCTTCATTTCCGCCGATATCGAAGGGTGTACGGGGCTGGTGTCGTGGTCGCAGTGCGGGCGCCCCGACGGACAGCACTACGATTTTGGGTTCGCTCGCAGGATGATGACGCACGACGTGAACGCGGCGATTCGGGGTGCTCGTTTTGGGGGCGCAAAGCAGGTTCTCGTCAAGGATTCCCACGGAAGCAGTAAGAACCTTCTTGTCGACGAGTTGGAGCCCGGAACTCAGCTGATGTCGGGGCACGGCGCAGCGGTCGATGGCATGATGCAGGGGGTCGATTCGACTTTTGACTGCGCAGTCTTGATCGGCTACCACGCGATGGCGGGCACCCGCGCGGGGGTGATGGAGCACACGATTTCGGGGCGGGTTCATCGGCTCTGGATCAACGGGCAGCCGGCGGGCGAGATCGCGATGAGCGCCGGTGTCGCCGGGCAGTATGGGGTTCCCGTGGTGTCGGTGAGCAGCGACCGAGCCGGTTGCGACGAGGCGGAAGAACTCCTCGACGGGGTTGAAACCGCATGCGTCAAGTACGGGGTCGGGCGGCACATGGCGCGGTGCTTGCACCCCTCGGAGACCGCAGTGCTCATCGAAGAGGCCGCACGCCGCGGGGTTCAGGCATGCAAGGGCCATTTTGCCTGGAGACCGGAGTCGCCCGTGACCTTTCGCATCGAGTTCAACCGGTCCGAAGAAGCCGACGCCGCCGGGAAGCTCGTGGGATGCGAGAGGATCGACGCATATACGGTCGAGTTTTCCGGCCCCGACTACGCCACCGCTCACAGGGGAGCTTGGAACCTGTTGCAACTCGGTTCGCTGGGTTCTTCAGCGGACCAATAGTCGGAGGGCCGAACGATTGTGCCCCAAAAACCGATCATGTATACTTGACTCTGCGGAGAGATGGCTGAGTGGTCGAAAGCGCCCGCCTGCTAAGTGGGTAAGGGGTGTTGAGCTCCTTCTCGGGTTCGAATCCCGATCTCTCCGCCAGTTTCGACTTTGATCATGCGCTTCGTCGTCAGCCTTGCCATCTTGGTTGCCGCCACCGTTGCGAGCTTCGGCCAGACGCTCGAAACCTACCTTGAATTGCGGAAGAAGCACGGCATCACGCAAGCCGTCGGAATCCAAGCGCTTGAAACTCTGATCGGGGAGCGGGTGGTCGAGATTCAGGGGGTCGTCCACGGAATCTCGCGAGCAGGCAGCAGCACGATCCTCCTCGTCGAGCGGTCCGACGGCCAGCAGCTCAGCATCCGCGCTCCGGTCGTGCCCGATTGGCTCGAGACGGGCAATCTGACACCGGCAAGGCTCCTCGTTCGGGCCGAGCGCAAGCACGAATACTCCGATTTGGAGGCTTGGCTGATCGGCGCGGCGACCGAGCGTTCGATCGCGATGATTGAGCGTGAGGCGAGGCTGAAGGCGGAGCGCGAAGCCGCCAAGAGAGCCGCGCGCACGACTCAACCCCCCGCCTCTCGCTCCGGCGCGAAGACCACGACGGCAGCCGACTGGAACCTCCAGCCGCACGAGGCCGTTCCCGTTTACGCAGGGTTCATCAAGAATCGAAACAAGAAGTTGACGGATCAGCAAGCCCTCGACATCGCCCAAGGCATCGTCGGCTTTAGCGTCAAATATGGAATCGATGCAAGGCTCATCTTGGCGATGGTGATGGTGGAGAGCGGCTTCAACCCGGGCGCGACGAGCCGGGCAGGGGCGATGGGGTTGGGACAGTTGATGCCCGGAACCGCCAAGGGGATGGGGCTGAACAACGCCTACGACACGTTCCAGAACCTGTACGCGACCGTGAGGATCGTTCGGGGTCACATCGACAAGTATCACAAGCAAACCGGCGACCCTTACGATGCCCTGGTGCTGGCTCTCGCCGCGTACAACGCCGGGTCTGGCGCTGTGCGAAAGCACGGCGGGGTACCCCCCTACCAAGAAACTCAGAATTACATCGAGAAGGTGGTCGCCGCTTACCGCGCCCTGTGCGGTAACTGAGCGCTGAGCCCATTCGGCGGCAGCCACATCTCCCCCAGAACCACCCGATAAGCCGGGGTGTATGCCGCAGCGTAGGCCGCCGAATGGTGAATTGGGGGATAGGAGAGCGCTGCGCAGGAGCGGTCGAGCCGGTCCCACTCGGATTTCGTGAGGTTTCCGATCTCCCCCTTGGCTAGCCGCTGCCCGAGGGCGTTCCAGGCGTCGAGGAACACGCTTTTTGTGGGGCGAAACCTCTCCGCCGAGGCTACGAACACGGCAAGGAGCATCTCGCGATCTCCGCCTCGCCGTTTGTACGGGCGGAGGTTCACCCGGAGGATTCTCCCCTCGGGGTCGAGAGGGACGACGAGCGGTTCGTCGGAATTGGATTCGGCCAAGCTTGCCCACTCCCTCGCGAGCCACATGCGAGGCCCCGTGGCGTCACGGATCGCGTGCTCGCCTCCGAGAGTCGCGTGGTACAGCCATTTGTACGCATCTTCGATGCGGAGCTTTGGCGTGGAGACCCACTGGCGAGTCGAGAATTCCAGGAGGTTTGCCGGGTTGAGGGCGAGGGCGGCGAGCACCGTCAGCATGGGGGCGTTCTACCCTAAAGGACCGCGATCACCACGGGTCGTGGCGGGAAGGGCTCTGCTTGAACTTCGAGCGCGCTCAGGAGCCGGTTTACGGCTTCTTCGGCGTCGGCCTCGCTCCGCGCATGGACTTCGAAGACGACTTGGCCGGGTGTGAGGGCGTCGCCGACCTCCACGCGGGTCCCGACTCCGACCGAAGCGTCGATGCTCTCGCCCTTTGCGTTCCTGCCGCCCCCGAGCGCCACCACTGCTTCTCCGACCTTCCGTGCGTCGATTCGCCCGACAAAGCCCGATTCGCCCCTCCATGTGAGGGTGGTTTGCACGGGCGCCACGCACCATTCCTCAGTGGCAAGCGGATCGACGCTCGCTCCCTGAGCGCGGAACCAAGCTCGCGCCTTTTCGGCAGCTTTGCCTGAATCGAGAGCCGAACCTGCGACCTCCGCGCCCTCTTCGAGCGAGGGGGCAAGGCCCGATGAAAGGAGCGCAAGCCCCGCAAGCCGCACGCAAAGCTCCCGAAACCGCCCTCGCTCCTCGCCCTTCAGCGTTCGCACCGCCTCCTTGAGTTCGAGTGCGTTTCCCGCCCAAATCCCGAGCGGCTGTTCCATGTCCGTGATCGCAATCCTCAAGCTGAGTCCGCACCCCTCACCTACCGACTTCAACCACTCGGCGAGTTCGGTGGCACGCTCCAAGGTCGGCATAAAGCCCCCCGAGCCGCACTTCACATCGAGGACGATGCGGTCCGCTCCTCCGGCGATCTTCTTGCTCAGGATGCTGCTGACGATGAGCGGAAGCGAATCGACCGCGCCGATGGCGTCCCTGAGCGAATAGAGCGTTCGATCCGCAGGAACCAGCCGAGGGGTTTGCCCCGTGAGCGCGAGCCCGATTTCGCCCGCTTGCCGGATCATCTCTTCGGGCGTCAGGTCGGTTCGGAATCCCGGAAGCGATTCGAGCTTATCGAGGGTCCCTCCCGTGATGCCCAACCCGCGGCCGCTCATCTTGACGAGCGTGGCCCCGCAACTGGCTAGGAGCGGCAGGAGCGCAAGAGTCGTCTTGTCGCCGACCCCGCCCGTGCTGTGCTTGTCGATCCGTGGGGAAGGCAAAGCGCTGAGGTCGAGCCGCTCGCCGGTGTCGGCCATCGCTTGCGTGAGCCAAACGGTTTGTTCGCGGTCGAGCGGGTTCAAATACGCGGCCATCAGCCAAGCGGCGAGTTGGTAATCTGGGATCGAGGAATCCGCGGCCGAAGCTGCAAGGCGTCGCAGTTCCTCCTCGGTGTGCCGAATTCCGTCCCTCCGCTTGGCGATGAGGTCGATGGCGCGCATAGAGCGCTTCTACCCTAAAACGTAAGCGAACACGTACACCAGGCCGACGCATAAGGCGACCGCTCCGATCACCCATCCCATCCAAGCCAAGCCATCGACGTCGCCGATCACGGTCTCGGTGAGAACCCTCCATAAGGAGGTCGGAGGAGGCCCCCCGCGGGCGTCGTAGGAATTGGGAGAGTCTTGGCTGTCAGGCATGGTCCTTTCGTCCGACTATCGTACTAAGAACTGAGTTCCCTCTCATTATCGGCAGTCCTTCTTTCCTAACGACTGTTCAAATGCATAGGGAGGTTCGAACATACCTCTTTCTGTGATGATTCCCGCAATCCACTTTGCCGGCGTAACGTCAAACGCGGGGTTCCAAACTGGACACCCGCGCGGTCCCATGGGGATTCCTTGCACCTCGACGACCTCGCTCGCGTCCCTTTCTTCGATGGGGATGTCTTTTCCGGTAGAAGTACTGGGATCAAGGGTAGAAAGGGGGGCCGCCACGTAGAAGGGGATTCCGTGGTGGTGGGCAAGAACCGCGAGCGAGTAGGTTCCGATCTTGTTGGCCGTGTCGCCGTTCGCCGCGATTCGATCCGCGCCGACGATCACGGCGGTCACCTCGCCCTTCGCCATCAAAGCGCCGGCTGCGCCATCGGGGATCACCTGGAAGGGGATGCCGTCCCGTAGGAGTTCCCAAGCCGTGAGCCGAAGTCCTTGGAGCCGGGGACGGGTTTCGCAAGCGAACAACGCCTGCAATCGACCTTCTGCATGGACGGCTCGAACGATGCCGAGCGCCGTTCCGAACCCGGCCGTAGCCAGCGATCCCGTGTTGCAGATCGTCAGGATCCGGACGGGGTCGCGGAGCGCCCTAGCTCCCACAGCCCCAATGGCTTGGTTCACCGCGACGTCCTCGGCCTCGATCGCTTGGGCTTCGGCCAAAGCAGCCTCCGGCGTCCAGGGCTCGACCTTTGCCATCCGTTCGAGCGCCCAGAACAGGTTGACGGCGGTCGGACGGGCGTCCGCGAGGCCCTCGCTTGCCTTCAGGCGATCTTTCCCCTTAAGCGCGGCAAGGACCATTCCATAGGCCGCCGCGACCCCGATCGCCGGAGCGCCACGCACCACCATCTCCCGAATCGCCCACGCGACTTCTTCCCAAGAGGTCAGTTCGAGCCACCGCTCCTCCTCGGGAAGCGCGCGCTGATCGAGCAGCCAGAGCGCCTCGCCTCGCCACTCCAGAGCACGGAACCCGGCTGCGTCACTACTCACGGGGCGATTGGGGGCTCGGGATGGGGTTGCCGAAGTTGCCTCGGCCCTTCGAGAGGTCCGTCTCGCCTGAGCCGTCCTTTCGGATGCGCCAAAGCGAGCCCTTGCCGTCCTCCCCCTGGCGGATGAAGTAGATCGTGCTGGAATCGGGTCCCCAGGTGGCCTGGTAGATGGGGCCCGCCAGAACGACGGTCGCCCCTTGCACACCGCCGGTCGTCGCGGGAACGACTACGAGTTGCTCGGGGGTGACGTTGCGCGAGTCGTCGTACTTCCCGACGATCATTAAGAGGCTCAGGCCGTCAGGTGACACCTTGACATTCGTGAAAGCAACGTCGTCGCTTTCGCTCAAGGTCACCAATTGGTGGTTCTGAACCTTGCCGCCTTCGATCTGGAACATCCCGACCACATGCCGGAAAGGGATCACCAGCCTGCCGTCCTTCTTGTACTCGTCAGGGGCCGCGCTGGGGTCCGGAAAGGTGAACCCGACGACGGAGTAGAACACGGTGTTATCGAGGGGGCTGACATCGAAGTAGACCCTGTCGCCCACCCCGACGGCGCTGGGTGGGGAGTCGTCGATGAGGCTCTGGCAGAGCAGCATCTCATAGCCGTCCTCTCGCCGAGCGACGGCAGCGATTCCGGTCTTCCCAACGGGCCAAAGCGCCTCGCGGAACGACTTGGCGCCGAGTTGCTGGTAAAAGGCCTCGAATTGGTTGCCGACCCCTTCACCTTCTCCGGTTCGCTGGCTCGGAACGGGGGGCATCACCTGCTGAATCGCACCGACCTTCGGGTCGAATTGAAGAACGTACCCTCCCGCGATCACGAGCGCAAACTTGTTCGCGTTTGACGCCGACTCCGGCGGGAAGTGAATCTGCGAGAGGCTTCGGCTGCCGGTTGAGCGGCGATCGACGCGGTCGCTGCCGAGGTTCCACCGATAGGCGTGGAAACTGCGCTCCTCCCGGTCGCTGATGAAGTACAAGCGGTTACCGTCAGGCGTCCAAGCAGGGTCCTTGTCGGTCATACCCTCTTCGTAGCCGGGCGCGGGCCTGACTTCGCCGTCGGGAGTGAACACGACCACCCGCGAGCCCTCGTCCAAGTACTCGATCGCCGCCACATGGCCGGTCGTATCGACGCTCACGGGGAGATCGACGTCGTGCCCGCAACTCCTCACCCCCTGATAGGCGAAAAGGAGACCAGCCAGCACGAAGAGTCCGACCGCGAACCGCACGAGCATACGCCTCAGAATCTTCGGCTGAGTCGGCTGCGGAGGCGGGGACGGTGTGAGATCAGTTTTCTTTGCCATGAAGTAGGTTCATTCCCGGTTGGATTCGGTAGCCGTTGGCGAATTCGAGTCCCGACATTCTCTTTTTACCTTCAGGAGCCACCTGGAGCCATGAGAGCGCTCCCTCGGAGTGGGCCACCACGAGCTCGGGCGAGGTCCGAATCGCCTCCCCCGGCGCCGCTGGATCGGGCCGGGGTCTCACCTCCAAGAGCTTTACGCGGCCCCATACTGTACGGACGAACGCCCCCGGCATTTCGGTGAACGCGCGAAAGCGGCGGTACTCCTCTGCAGCCGGGCGCAAGAAACTGATTTCAGCCTCCGACTTCTCCACCTTCGGCGCGTAAGTCGCATCGCGGTCGTTCTGGGGGGTGCGCGGGTAGTCGCCTGCAGCTATGCGGCTGATCCACTTTTCGATCAGGCTGGCGGCGATCCGCGAGAGGCGCGACTCGAGTTCGGACGCCGTCTCGTCGGCCTTGATCGCAGTCGCCTCTTGCGCGATGATGTCCCCGGTGTCCATGCCCCGGTCCATTTGCATCAGCGTCACGCCGGTTTCAGACTCCCCCTGCAAGAGGCAGCGCTGGATCGGCGCAGCGCCTCGCAACTTCGGTAAGAGCGACGCGTGGAGGTTGATCCCGCCGCGCTCCGCGCATTCGAGCAGTTGTAGGGGGAGGATTTGCCCATAGCTTGCGACCACCAGCGCGGTCGGCTGAAGGTCTGCGATCGCCCGCAAGAACTCCGGATTCCGGCAACTCTCTGGGGTGAGGACTGGGACTCTCCACCCAAGGACGGCCTCCTTGACGGGGCTGGGACGCAAGTGGAGCCTTCTTCCCGCGGGGCGGTCGGGTTGAGTGACCACGGCGCACACGTGAGGTTGCAGCGCCAGGAGCGCTGGAACCGCGAATCGGCTCGTACCCACATAGACCAGCTTCATTCGGCTGCCGTTTGGACCGAGGCGGGGTGCTCCCAATGGAGCGTCGCAGGGTCCGCTAGATCGATGAAGAGCACTCCGTCGAGGTGGTCGATCTCGTGTTGCGCGACGCGCGCCGGCAGCCCTTCCAGTTCATATCCCACGCGCCGGCCCTTCCTGTCGAATCCGATGACCTCCACCGATAACGCTCGGTTCACATCGCCGTAGAGTCCGGGAATGCTGAGGCACCCCTCCTGCCCCACCTGCTCGCCCGACCGCGACACCACCTCTGGGTTGATGAGGGGGATCGGCCGCACGCCAGGGGGCGCCAACACCACGATCCGTACCGAACTCCCGAGTTGCGGAGCGGCGAGCCCGATCCCGTTCGCTTGCTTCATCGCTCGCAGCATTCGATCGATGAGGTCCTGTGTCTTCTTGGTAATGCGCTCGACCGGCGCGGCGGTCCGCCTCAGCACCTCGGCGGGGATCTTCACGACGGGCCGATCAGGCGAAACCTCATACAGGTATTGGAACTCATCGGGAACGACGATGTGCATCGATTTGAGGCCCATTATGGCATCGGCGCTCGGCGGGCCTACGCGGGCCCCCGAAAGCGGAAACCCAGCACGCGAACCGTTCCTGAGAGGTCCCTTTGGCGAACGACCCTGTTCCAGCCCTTCTCCTCAAAGAGGGCCGATACCCGCTCGGCTTGCCCGTCGCCGATCTCCGTGAGGAGAACCCCTCCAGGCACGAGGTGGCTTGGCGCCTCCAACGCGAGACGCTCGAAGAACTCAAGACCTGTGGGCACTGAAAAGAGGGCTTGGGGCGGCTCGAATTCGAACACCTCGGGGGGGAGTTCGTCGCTTGGGGAAACGTAGGGCGGATTGGTGACGATCAGGTCGAACCTCCTTGCGGCGAGCGGTTCGAAGAGGTCGCCGACGACGAACTCGACGCTCATTACGCCTAGCTTGGCTGCGTTTTGCCTCGCGATCTCTGCGGCATCGGTCGAAAGGTCGAGGGCTACGACCTCGCAGTCGGGACGCTCGATCGCTAGCGTTAGAGCTACGCACCCCGAGCCCGAGCCGATGTCGAGAACTCTCAGCCCCGCGCCCCCGAGGGAAGGCAAGGTCTCCAGCGCGGCTTCGACGAGCGTCTCGGTCTCTTGGCGGGGAATCAGCACTGCGGGCGAAACGAGAAACTCCCTCCCGTAGAACTCCCTCCAGCCCACGATGTAGGCCAGAGGCTCCCGGCTCAACCTTCGCGCAAGGAGGGTTTCGAGCGCGCCTTCGTCGATGGCCTGTTCGGGGTGCGCAACGATCCAGGCGCGGGGTCGTTGGAGCGCCGTGGCGGCGAGCACTTGCGCCTCCAGGTGCGCGGACTCAATCCCCGCCTCCGCGAGTCTGGCTGCGGCCGCCCGAACCCATTCGCCTAACGTCACCCTGAGATTGTGGCGCAAGCGCTGGCGCGTTCCCCTGAGGGCAGCGTCCCGACGCGCCTTCGCATCGACGCCGAGTTCGAAAAAATGCCCCGCTCTTTCGAGCGGGGCTAGCGTTGGACCAGTAGCCCCCGATCTTACGTCGGGGCCGTGTTTGTGGGGGGTGGGTTAAGCCGTAGGGAATGGGGAAGGGCTTGTCTGCGACTCGTGCGGACGCCAACAACCTCCGCGAGCGATTTGCGCCCGGCTTGCGGAGCGATCCCATTCGCTCCCTCATTCCAGTTCAGGCCATCCTTGGCCATAAGTTCGTTCAGTTTTCGGTTCCTAGTCTCTGTCTTCGCAAGAAGGTCGGGATATCGAGGTCGATTTCGTCGAGTTGGATCGGCGGCGGGACGGAGTCGGCGGCGTGCGTCCGAACCGGCTGCTGCCGGAGAGAGGCCGCTTCTCCCCTCGGGGCGGGCGACTCCACGAACGCCTCCGCGTTGCGCTGCACGAAGCTGGCGGAAGGCTGCATCCCGGCGGCGAGCACGGTGATCGTGACCTCTCCGTCTGAGGTGGGCAACTCGACATGGCCCATGATGATCTCAGCCTCGTCGGGGTCCGCGAATTGGAGGATGTACTCCATGGCCTCATGGGCCTCGCCGATGCTGAAGTCTGCGCCCCCTGCGAGGTTCACGAGCAGCCGCTTGGCGCCTTCGATGCTTGTCTCCAAAAGCGGTGAATTGACCGCGTTCTGCGCCGCCACGCGCGCGCGCTGCTCGCCCACGCCCTTGCCCATGCCCATCAGCGCCACGCCCGCATCCTTCATGATCGTGCGGACGTCTGCGAAGTCGACGTTGATCTGGCCGGGCCGAGTAATGATGTCGCTGAGTCCTTGCACGGCTTGCCCCAAAACGTCGTCGGCCACGGCGAAGGCTTGCTGAAGCGTGGCTCGCTTTTCGACCGACGAGAGCAAACGATCGTTCGGGACCGTGATGAGGGTATCCACCTGCATTTGTAGCTTAGCTGCGCCCTCTTCGGCGTTTCGCTTTCGCTTGGGGCCCTCAAAAAGAAACGGCTTCGAGACGACGCCCACCGTAAGAACCCCGTGCCTCCGTGCCAACTCGGCGACTACGGGGGCTGCGCCCGTCCCGGTCCCTCCCCCGAGCCCAGCCGCAAGGAAAACCATGTCGCAGCCCTCAAGTTCGCTTTCGATGAGCTTCTCGCTTTCACGGGCCGCCTTCTCGCCGACCTCCGGGTCGCCCCCCGACCCCAGACCGCGCGTCGATGCCTCACCGATCTGAATTCGCTTGGACGCTTTCGATAGGCTCAGAGCTTGGGCGTCTGTGTTGAGCGCGATGAACTGAACGCCGTCCATGCCGAGTTCGATCATTCGGTTGACGGCGTTACAGCCCGCGCCGCCGACACCGATGACCTTGATCGTCGCGCCGTGGTCGAACAAGTTGTCTGGTCGCATACGAATAAGAGCTCCTAAGCGAGGCTCGCAAGCCCATTGGCAAGCTCCACCTCACAGCAAAGGACGGCCAACGCGGGCGGAAAGACGCAGGCCGGCGGCGAATGAACGCTGAATGTTTTGTTAGAATTCGAACAATTCTCAAGGAGTAGACAAAAAGTGTTGTATAGTATATATATGTCTACTGCACCAAGTTCAGTTCAAGCGTCTCTACCGGAGACCTTGCACACGTTCCGAGTCAGCGCAGGCTCTCGGACGTTCTTTTTCGACGTGAAGAGCAGTGTTTCTGGGGTCTTTCTCAGTGTCACAGAAGCAAGGCTGAAGGACGAGGAGTGGACTCGCTCCCGCATTTTGATACCGGCGGAGCACGCCAAGGCGTTCTACGGAGGGCTTTGCGAGGCGATCCGCGCCATGCGTTCTGAGGAGCAGCCGCACTCGGAGTCGAAGTCCGAGTCCAAGTCCTCCTCGCAGCCTGGGCCAGCTAAACGGAAACCAGTCGGATCTCGTTCGAAGCGGTGAAATTCGCTTCGGTCTTGGCGCGAACCTCTTCGAGTGTCACGTCAGGAGCGAGTTCCTTGAGCAGGAGGTGATCGCCTTCGACTTCGAAGACGCATAGATCGGTGATGATTGAATTGACGCAGGCCTTTCCTGTGAGCGGGAGGCGGCATTCGTGGAGGATCTTAGACTCGCCGGCCTTGTTCGTGTGCTCCATCACGACGACCACGCGCTTGGCGCCCGCGACGAGGTCCATCGCCCCGCCCATTCCCTTGACCATTTTTCCGGGGATCATCCAATTCGCAAGGTCGCCGCGCTCGGACACCTCCATCGCTCCGAGGATCGAGAGATCGATGTGTCCGCCCCGGATCATGGCAAACGAGTCGGCCGAGGAGAAATAGGAAGTGCCCGGGATCTCCGTGATCGTTTGCTTTCCTGCGTTGATGAGGTCGGGGTCTTCTTCGCCCTCGAACGGGAATGGGCCCATTCCCAGCATGCCGTTCTCGCTCTGAAGGACGACGTTCATTCCCGCGGGGATGTAGTTGGCGACCAGCGTCGGGATACCGATTCCGAGGTTAACGTAGAACCCATCCCTAAGCTCTTGGGCAGCGCGCATGGCGAGTTGTTCACGGCTGAGCGGCATGGTCCCAGTTTACCGGCTATCGGGCGCAGATCGACTTCACAAAGAACTCAGTGAACACTTCGCAGCGGGCATCGTTACAGCGTGTAGGTCTGGGGCGCATGTCAGTTGCCCCAGTCGAGATCCAGAGGAGACAGATTACGATGAAGAAGAGACTTCTGATTGCGGTCGGCGTGGCTGTGTCGGCGTTGGCCCTTGCCGTGGTGGTGGTTCAAGGCGCTCGTGGGCGCGGAGTTGCCGTCAACCAGCAAGGCGTTCCGGCGACTTTCGCGATGGACGTTGTGAAGCGAACGTCGGGCGATCGGGTCGACGTGCGCGGCCCGTTCACTTTCGCCGTGCCCCGAGTGAGCGTGACTCACCCCGAGCTTTCGATCCACATGAGGAACGCGGCTCGCTTCGAAAAGGACGGAAATCGCGCGCACTTTTCCGGACGGGCAGTGGCCCGCCTGGGTGGACGTGAGATTCCAGGCGTTGTGGTCGTTCGCGTCGCCGACAATCGCCGTCCTGGCGATCCGCCCCCTTCCGTCGCGCCCGACGTGTTGGCGGTACTGTTCGAGGCCGCTCAAGGCAGCTTCCGGTTCCAATGGGAAGGCCACGTCCGCGATGGCGACATTGCCGTTTTCGAGCGCGTTCTCGAATAGCGCTCGTTTCGATTGCTTGGGTTGACCTCTCGCCCGCTTTCGGCGACGAAGGCGGGCTCTTTTTTGCCGCAATGCGTGAGGACTACCGCTCGGAAGTTGCACTTCGCAAAAGCGCGTCTGTGGAAAACTCCGTACAAATGCCGGGAAGAACATAACCCGCGCTTAACCCTAGGGTGCTAGACTTTCCAATGGACAAGCGAGAGGGGCGCCCGGATTCCCCTTTTACTGCTCCTTGCTCCTCCTCGGAGGCGCGAGAGAGTCCAGCATTCTACGGAGGACATTCATGCATCGAAAGGCATTTACCTTAATCGAGCTGCTGGTCGTGATTGCCATTATCGCGATCCTTGCGGCGATTCTGTTCCCCGTGTTCGCACAGGCCAAAGTCGCGGCAAAGAAAGCTGCGGCGATCTCCAACCAGAAGCAGATCGGTTTGGCCGTACTGATGTACATGGCGGACGCGGACGACACCTACCCGCGCAACGACGACTGCTACTTGAACAGTTCGTTGAATACTGCGTTGAACAACCAGACCGGCGACCCGTCGCCTTGGTGCAACGGCACGAACGGCTACCCGTTCCGCATGAACCACTACTCATGGCAGAAGTGGGTCGTGCCCTACGTGAAGAACATCCAATTGTTTGAGCACCCCGCTCGGACGACGATCAATGCCAACACGTTTTCTTGCCCGCAGGGCCAGTGGACGCAGTGCGGCCAGATCATGGGTTCGTTCGCGATCAACCTCGCGCTGACGGGCGCGCTCAACACGTGGAACCGCTCTGCAACTGCCGCAGGGAGGCTGCGCAATAGCTGGCTCGGTGGCCGACAATCGGGGCTCCCCGACGTGTCGAAGGCCATGCTGCTGTTTGAAATGGGCAACCCCGAGATCAGTTTCGCTCCTGTGACTGTGACCACGGATCAGAACCCGCTCTCCACACAGACTGTTTACCCGATGGCGGTCCGTGAGTTCTGGCGCGCCAACTTCATGAAGGCGTCCGGGGCTGGATGCGTGTTCGGTAACGAGCCGGACCCCCGTGCGACCGTGGGTGGAAACGTGGTCGTTGGGTTTGCCGATGGCTCCGCCAAGGCGGTACCTGCTGGGCAGTTCCTTGCCTGGACGCCCGCCGCTGCTGAGTTCAACGTGACTCTCGACGCCAACACCCTCTGCGGGATCAGTTCGGGAACGTTCCGCCCGTCGGTCACTTCGTCGGCGCTGAACCTGAACATCAATTACCCGTTCTGGGGTTTGACCAACTAACCATGCGAAAACTGACTTGGATTCTCGGATTGGCGGCCGTGGTCGCAGTTGGATGCGGCGTGGGCCAAATCTCGCGCGACGACCAGTTGAACCGTTACGAAGAGAACAAGAAGGAAGCAGAAAAGCTGGCCGCTGAGAGAGGGGAGGTCGCTCCCCCTCAGGAAGGTCAGGGCGGAAACTGACCGAAGGGACCGCAACTGCGCGACAAGGCGCTCGGGACGGCTCGCCGCCCTGGGCGCTTTGCGCATTACTGGGTCTCGTTGCCAATGGTCCCACCTCGCGCAACCTGCTGATTCACCGCCTTGTACCTGCAACGTGAGCGGGGGGCGAAACCGCCACTCGCCAGGAGGCAAGAAATGGTTGCATTGGGCGATGTGTTTTCCGTCGTAGCGGTTCTTTTTGGAGTCTGTTTGGCGATCTGGGCCTTGATGGTCGGAGTGTCGATGTTGTTCTCGGCCAAATCCGACCGGGCGAGCGAGATCATTCAGAGTCATCCTTGGGGGGCGTTTCTCTTGGGAGCGGCGATTTCGTTGGTCGCCGGGTTCATCTCAATCTCCCTCATCAGCCTTCCCCTTCCGGGCCCGAAGCTGGCCGGGACGCTGGTCTATCTTTCCGTGTTGAGCTTGGCCGCCGTGGGAAGCGGGGGTCTTGCGCTTCTTGCGGGTGAGCGGCTGCGACCCCTCGACCCCGCGCTTTCGGAGTTCCGGGCGGTCGCCAAGGGCTCGGCGATCCTCGTCGCCTCGGGGTTACTGCCCCTTTTGGGGTGGTTCGTGTTCGTCCCCGCGATGCTCTTCGTGTCGGTCGGCGCGGGGGTAATGGCTCTTCTGGGGCGGTCTCCGAGCCGCGCGGGATTGGCCGTAAACCCTGAGGGGGTGTGATGAAACTCAGCCGCCGCGCCGCGCTCAAATGGGCTGCGTTGGCGGGAGGCGCAGCGTCGCTTGCCGGTTGCGAGCGGATCGCCCGTTCCGTCAGCCGCGCTCCCTTACCCGACCGAATCGCCTTGCCGGAAGGTCCGGTCGATCCCCTCGTTCGGTTGATTGACCGAACAGGGTTTGGTCCGACCCCCGGCCAGGTGGCTCGGGTGAAGCTGATGGGCGCTGCCAGGTATATCGAGGAGCAACTGCGAGGGGACCTTTCTGAAGAGCCCCACCTCGGATTCGCTCTGAATCGGCTCGACGTGAACCGAGTGCATTCCGCCGAATTGGAGGACGTCCCGGAGGAGCTTGCCCTCGAGCAGTTGCAGCGTGCGGCGCTCTTAAGGGCCGTTTACAGCCGAAACCAGCTCAAGGAGCGTCTCGCCGATTTCTGGACGAACCACTTCAACATCTATGCCCGGAAGGCTCGCGGAGTGTATTCGAAACCGGACGATGAGCGGCGGGTGGTTCGGGACCACGCGCTCGGGTGGTTTTCCGACATGCTCCGCGAGTCGGCGACCAGCCCCGCCATGATCGAGTACCTCGACAACCAACAAAACCGCTCCGGGGTGCCCAACGAAAACTACGCTCGCGAGCTGCTCGAACTCCATACGCTGGGGGTGGACGGTGGCTATACGTACCAGGACATCAAGGAGCTGGCGCGATGCCTGACGGGATGGACCGTGGAGACGAGGTTTCTTCGGCCGCGAGGGAGGATCAGGTTCGATCCAGGCCTTCACGACGACGGCCCCAAGCGGTTGCTCGGCCAGTCAATCCCCGCAGGGGGCGGGGAGCGAGATCTCGATCGTGTGCTCCACATCCTCTCGCGCCATCCTTCGACGGCGAGGTTCATCTGCCGGAAGCTCTGCCGCCTTTTCTTGGGCGACGACGCCCCGCGAGCCTACGACGTTGCGGTTACGGCGTTCACGGCTTCGAACGACCCCAAGCGGGCCGGCGACATTCGCTCGGCGGTTCGGGCGATCCTCGCTTCGGGGCTGGATGAGTCCCGGCCGATTCTCAAACGTCCGTTCGACTGGGTAGCTTCGGCGCTCAGGGCTTTGCGCGCCGACACCGACTGCGACAGGTCGATCCTCAAGCATATCGACTCGATGGGCCAGCCCCTTTACGAGTGGCCCATGCCCGATGGCTACCCCGACGACACCGTTTCTTGGACGGGATCGATGTTGCCGAGATGGTCGTTCGCTCTGGCATTGGGCTCGAACGAACTCCCCCGCACGCAACTCGACCTCAAGGCCCTGGCGGCGGCTCACGGGGGCGACTCCGCTTCGGCGATCGCCGCGACCGTCTTGTCCCGGCGTGCGGACGACGAACCGGTTAGGGCGATCGTTCGCGCCGCGAGCGACCCCGAGAATCTGGGATTGGTCGCGGCGTTGGCCCTCGCAAGCCCGGAATTTCAGTGGAGATAGAACGATGAAGAAGGATTGGATGGCTTGTGATGGAACGGGGCGCGAGTCGCGCTCGGGCGCTTCGATTGCCGAGGAGCAACCCATGGGTGCCTCTCCCACTCCCCTCAGCCGCCGCACTCTCCTCATGACGGCTGCGCTCGGTTGGATTGGGTGGCTGGGCGCCCAGAGGAGCGCGCTCGCTGAACTCACCCTGCGGTCAAGCAAGGGGAAGGACGACGGTAGAATCCTCGTGGTGCTGTTCCTGCGGGGGGATTGGACGGCCTCAACGCCGTCGTTCCCTATGCCGAAGACGACTATCACAGGCTCCGCCCGACGCTTGGGTTGAAGGCCCCGAACGACAAGACCTCATCGAGCATCGATCGGACCCTCGACTTGGATGGTTTCTTCGGGCTCAATCCTGCGCTCGCGCCGCTCCTACCGCTGTTTCGCGAAGGGCGGCTCTCTGTGGTTCACGCGGTCGGCTCCAACGACCTTACTCGGTCGCACTTCGAAGCGATGAGCGCGATGGAGCGCGGGGTTGGGACCGCAAAAGCTTCCGCTTCGAGCGGTTGGCTGGCAAGGTACTTGGACGCAACTGCCGCCGAACCGCTCTCCCCGCTTCGGGCCGTCGCGCTGAGTTCGACCATGCCCGACTCCCTTCGAGGGGCCACGCACGCCATTCAACTGGAGTCTCTCGACGACTTTCGACTTTCATCCGGCGACCGCAAGTGGGTCGAGAGCTTCCAGAAGGGGCTCGGCGAGCTTTACGAGGGGGGAAGCGATGCCGTTCGGGAAGCGGGGCGACAAACGCTTGAAGTGCTGGATTCGCTTTCGAAGATCGATCTGGATTCGTATCCGTCAGAAAGGGGCGTCGCCTACCCCGATTCCGAGCTCGGGCGGGGGCTGCGGCAGGTTGCGGTGATGATCAAGACCGGCCTAGGCCTCGAGGTCGCTTGTCTCGACCGAGGGGGCTGGGATACCCATTTCGGGCAGGGTCGGTCCGAGGGGTTGCTTACGGGGTTGCTCGACGACCTCGCTCGTTCGCTGGCCGCCTTTTCCGCCGACATCCGCAACTTTCGCGAGCGCGTGACGGTCGTCGTACAGACTGAGTTTGGCCGCCGGGCGTACGAAAACGTCACGTTGGGGACCGACCACGGCCGGGGTTCGGTGATGATGCTCCTCGGGCCGACCGTCGCCGGAGGAAAGGTGGCCGGAGAGTGGCCCGGGATGCGGAAGGACCAACTCGAAGAACCGGGAGACTTGCGGGTCACCACCGATTATCGGCAGATTCTCTCGGAAGCGCTCGCATGGCATTCGGGGAGCGATTCGAGCCGCGAGGTGTTTCCGAGCTTCTCGGCCCGGGCTTCGGCCTCGTTCGTGCTGTAGCTCCGATCACTTCAGCGATTCGAGATCGGCTTCGCGGAGCAGAAGCATGTAGTGGGGCGTGAACTCCAGTTCTTCCTTCGTGAGCTCCCTTTTCTGCTCTTCCCCGATCGACGAGGCGAATTTCTCTCTCATCCGCTTGGTTGAGACCTTGTGAACGTCTCGCGCGACCGCGCCGGCGGATTCGACGTCGATCTTGACCGCGATTTGGTCTCTGCCATAGACGTTCTGAACGGTGCCCGTGAGCCCGGCCATGTGGTCGAAGTATCGATTCATCATCCGATCTTCGAGCGTCGTTTCCCGCGTGGCGATCCGGACACGGTCGTTCTCTTTGAACTTGGGCATGAGGGGATTGTACCTGGGAGGCCGGGGCTGCGCGACCCTTGATTGTGCCAGTGGCCGGGCAAGGGTGATCAGGGAGAGACCCAGTTTCGGGTGCCCCGGTCTGACCCGCAGGGCAGACCGGGACGACTCAGCCGTCGAGCATGGGGGTTTCTCAGTTCACCCACGGCCTTGGCTCCAGAAACGGGTGAAGCAGACACGGTCTCGGGTGCCCCGGTCTGACCCGCAGGGCAGACCGGGACGACTCAGCCGTCGAGCATGGGGGTTTCTCAGTTCACCCACGGCCTTGGCTCCAGAAACGGGTGAAGCAGACACGGTCTCGGGTGCCCCTGTCTGCCCCGTAGGGCAGACCGGGACGACTCAGCCGTCGAGCATGGGGGGGATCTCAATCCTCCCACGGGTCTCGTACCAGTGCCGCCGATCCCGCAGAGGACCAGACGTAGTCTTCCGCACGTTCGGCGAGTCCGCGCCGCACCGGATTCTCGTCAATGTACTTCACTTTCTCAAGGAATTCGTCGTGAGAGTGAATGTTGCGATCGTAACCTCCCCCTGGCTGCCAAAGATGATACTGGCCCTCGGCGTCCGTAGCCCGTTCGGCCAACGAAGGGCTTTCGCGCTTCAGACGCTCCAACACTGCCGTAGCCGTCCTCGACTTTAGCGCCGACATGATGCGGCGAACGTTCGCAACCTCGGCGTTTGGGCGAAGCAGCAAGTGCAAGTGGTCGGGCATCGCCACATAAGCGTAGAGCCGGAAGTCCAGGCGGCTCTTCGTGTGGGCGAGATACTCGACGACGGCGTCCTTCGCCCAGTCGCTCCTTAAGAGGGGGAGCCTGTGGTAACAGGAGAAAGTCAGGAATCTGGAGTCCCCTGCCACTTCGATTCGCTTGTTGGATCGACTTCGTTCCATGGTTGGACTGGTGTTGTGATACCCGGTCTGCTCTGCGAGTCAGACCGGGGCACCCGGTGGGAGATGGGCCGCTTCATGATCCGAACTTTCTTGGCTTCGAAGTGCAGGTGTGGAGTTTCCTGCTATGATATTGGGAGAGGGCATGGGGAGTCGAAGCGGGTTTGCTCTGGTAGCGTGTATCGTGATTGCGGTCGCTGGGCAGCAGAAGCAGCGATCCGTCTACGAGGCCGAGATTCTCTCGTCGCGCACAACGCTCGACCAAGAGAGGGTCGTTAGGAAGGCGGTCGCGTCCGAGCGGCTGGGAGAATATGCGGCGGCTTTCAAGAAGCTCATCCAAGAGAAGTCGGGCGAGAAGTTTCTCTATGGATTTATGAGAAGCTACTATTGGGAGATGCTGCTACGGGCACATGTCGGCTATGGTATCCCCGCACCCAGGGGAATGTCTGACTTTACAGGGGTATTCGAGTCCTGTAGGAAAGTTCCTCACGTGCTTGAAGGCGATGCAGCCGCTTTGGCAGGGTACTACTGGTGGCTGCGCCTGTATTCTAGCTATGAGCCGGGACTGGCACCCCCGAAAGAGGAATACTCCTATGAGACGATCAAGGTCAACGGCAAGCCTACAAAGGTAAAGTTCATCCGCGTCGTTGCCGACCCTGCCAAGGACCGGCGACTCGCGGAGCTTTTCGGCATGATGAAGAAGCTCAACCCCAACGACCCTATGGTACTGGAGATCGCCGCCATTCGCGAATCCGACGCTTCCAAGAGCTACGACCTCATGAAGAAAGCCTATGACGCTGGGGGTAAGGACCTCTTTCCGGAGCGAGCCCTTTTGCACCTTTATGAAAAGGCCAAGAAGCTCGGCCGTAACGACAAGGCAACCCTACATAAGAAGGAGCTTCAATCCTGGCTAGAAGCTAACAAACGCTCGGCGTGGGCGATCGCCTTTTCTCGAGAGCATCCGGAATTCAAAGGTTGAGCAGCAACGGCTCGCGCTTGGCCCGACAGTCCCAGACCAGACAGCATCGACGGCTCAACCCCCGTGGCCACCGCATTCGCGGGCGACCAGGAGAGAATCCCTCACCCCCTGGCCCCCTCTCCCTCGGACGGGCGAGGGGGGATTTCCTTCGTTTTCCTGGTCTGCTGTTCTAGGCAGGCTGGGGCGCCCGGGCCTTTACTCCCGGTCTGCTCTGCGAGTCAGACGCGGGCGACCAGGAGAGAATCCCTCACCCCCTGGCCCCCTCTCCCTCGGACGGGCGAGGGGGAATCTCCGTCGTTTTCCTGGTCTGCTGTTCTAGGCAGGCTGGGTCACCCGTGCCTCAATTTCCGGTCTGCTCTGCGAGCCAGACACCGGAACCCCCGCGCCGCCAACCCGACCGGATCGAGGAGCCGGGGCCGGGCCTATGGATTTTCGCAAGGAGCCGGTATAATCCCATGTCGTCCGCGCAGGTGGTGGAATTGGTAGACACGCTACCTTGAGGTGGTAGTGCTCACAAGGCGTGAAGGTTCGAGTCCTTTCCTGCGCACCAGACTCCCGTCCGGCCTATCGAGCGGGTAAGACGACCCCTTCGACGCTCCCGAACCCGACCCGATACCCCTGACCCTTGCCCCAGCCGGTCAGGATGACTCGATCTCCGTCCTCGAGGAACGTGCGCGTCTCCCCCGTTTCTTTCATTGTGAGGGGCCGCTCGCCCTTCCAGGTGAGTTCCAGCAAGGAGCCGAACGTGCCCTCTTCCTCGCCGCTGATCGTGCCGCTGGCGCAGAGGTCGCCCGAAGTGAGGGGCGCGCCGTTGCTGGTGAGGTGGGCGATCTGCTGCGCCATCGACCAATAGAGGTGCTTCGTGTTCGATCGTGAGATGACTTGCGGGCGCGACATCGCAGGGGTCTGGAGCAGGACTTCGAGCTGAATGTCGAAATGGTGGGCGCCCGTCGTCCGAAGGTGGGGGAGCGGCGCAGGGTCTTGCGGCATCCCCTGGATGCGAAACGGCTCCAGCGCGTCCAGCGTGACGAGATACGGGCTTGCGCTGGTCGAGAAACTCTTGGAGAGAAACGGACCGAGAGGCTGATACTCCCAACGCTGAAGGTCCCGCGCCGACCAGTCGTTGACGAGCACGAGCCCCAAAATGTGCTCCTCGGCCTCGCCGGCCTGCACCGGCTGCCAAGGCACGGACGCCTGGGCGATATAGAAGCCCATTTCGAGTTCGAAGTCAAGTTCCTGACAAGCGCCATAGACCGGAGCATCCGCACCCGCCGGCAGGTACTGGCCCTTCGGGCGGACGATGCCTGTGCCGCTGACAAAAACGGTCGAGGCCTTTCCGTTGTAGGCGATCGGCACGTGGCGGTAATTCGGAAGCAAAGGGGGCTGGGTGGGCCGGAACATTCTGCCGACGTTGGAAGCGTGATGGATGCCTGAGTAAAAATCCACGAAGGCCGAGCAAAACGTGGGGACTTCGAAGGTGGCCGCCTCGGCGTCGAAGAAGGCCCCCTCGGTGGCTTCCGCATTGTCTCGCAACTCCGGGTTGTCGGCGTCGAGCAGTTCGGCAATCTGGCGTCTGAGGTCCGAAAGGCCCGTGGGAAGCGCGGGAAGGTCCGGCCCGATGCCCAGAGCCGTGGGTTCGTTGGGGTTCGCAAGGTCGGCGATGTCAAGGAACACACGGTCGGAGTACTCGCCCAAGAACCCATGTTCGATCAAAGAGTCGATCGAAAGCAGCTGATCGCCGATGCGAACGCCCAGGTGAATCTCGCCAAGCTCGGGCTCCTCGAACCTGCAGAACGGAAGATTCTGGATCGGGAAATGGGAGCCTTCGGGGACCGGCGCCCACGTTGTGGCGGTTGGGGGAACGATGTACTTCATGGTGTTTGGGTGGCAGCGAGGCCCAAGCTCGCGAGGTCTTCGAGGGGCTCATCTACGGAGCACGATCCGATCGTGAGCAACGCCCCTCGAAGGTCACGCACCGTTTCGATCGAGCCACTCAAATCGGTCCAGCCGAATGCGGTGTCCTCGAACCGGAAGTGGCCGGGTTCGCTGTCCTCGAGCACGGCAGCGATTTCGCTGACGGAGAGCTGATGCTCCCAATGCAGGGCTGCTGCGGCGAGAACGTTGAGGAACCCATGCGATCGGCGTCCTTCAGGGTCGTCGTGGCAAAACGGATGGTGCAGTCCTGCGGTCAGCTTGAAAGGAATTTCGAGGTCGATCGACTGCTGGAGAAACTCGGCGAGATCTCTTGCGGAAGGGTAGCCGCGATCGGGCAGGCCCCCCGTTCGGGCCTTGGCTCCGACGTTGGGATGCTCCGCGATCAAGGCCAGCCGATCGGAGATGCCCTCCTCCCAACCTGCCTCCGCGAATGCATCTCCCTCAAACGCCGACGAAAGGGCCTGGAGGGCCGCCTCAAAGTCGCAGGCGTTCGGGGGAGTCCGTGCCTCCAAGCACTCCACGGCCGCCCGTTCGCCAAACTCCGAAGCAAACGATTCGAGGTCCCGCAAGTCGAGAGCGAGCCCTTGCAGGAACGAATCGAGCGAGTCGCCCCCTCGACCGATAGCGGTAACGCCGATTCCTCGCGCTCCATCGGCAGGTAGCTCTGCGCCAAACTCGCTCAACCTCGAAACGGGGCAAGCGAATCGCCTGACCAGCCACGCTTCAGGACCCACTACGTAGCGCAGGTACTGGGCTACGGCAGGGCCCATATCGAGTCGGGCGGGCGGAAACAGCCCCGCGTAGTCGATCAGGCCCTCGAGGAACGCCCTCAGCGTAGCACGCATGGGGACAGTATGGCAAACCCCAGTCGGCCCTGACTCGAAGGTATGATCCAGTCGCGTAGACTGACTTCCGACCATGACGCCCACCCCCATCCGAGTTTTCATCGCCGACGACGACTCCATCATCCGCCTCGACCTGCGCCAAATGCTCGAGGCGATGGGATATGAGGTCGTGGGCGAGGCCGAGGACGGCGAGCAAGCCCTCCTCGGCGCCCGCAATCTGAAGCCGGACATTTGCATCCTCGACGTCAAGATGCCCGCGATGGACGGGATCGACGTCGCCTCGCACATCGCGAACGAATCGCTCGCTCCCGTGATCCTGCTGACCGCCTATGGCGACGGGGAGTTGGTCGAGCGGGCCCGGGGCGCCAACGTGTTTGGGTATTTGGTCAAGCCCTTCAAGCCGAGCGATTTGGGGCCCGCCATCGAGGTTGCCCGAGGAAACTTCGAGCGGTTCGTTGCCCTCAACAAGGAAGTGGCGTCGCTCGGCAGTCGGCTCGAATCCCGGCGACTGATCGAGAAGGCCAAGGGCACGCTGATGCAGCGCGAGGGGATCAGCGAGGCGGAGGCGTACCGCCGGATTCAAACGCGGTCGATGGACTCGCGGTGCTCCATGAAGGAGATCGCCGAACAGATCCTTGGCGCGGATGCGCAGGGATAGCTCGCCCGAAAGCGTCGTTCGGTGCTATAACGGGCCATGACGCAGCGGCTTTGGGCGCCTTGGAGATTCGGCTACGTCGAGAAAGCGGGGACCGAATCGGGCTGCATCTTTGTCGATCTTCCCGCGCAAGACAACGACCGCGACAACCTCATCCTCTTTCGAGGCGCGACGTGCTTCGTCATGCTCAATAGGTTCCCTTATACGAACGGGCACCTGATGATCGCGCCCTACAAGCACACCGCCGACCTTTCTGATCTGGACGACGCTGAACTCCTGGAGATCAACCAAGTCCTCGCCCGGTCGGTCAAGTGGATTCAGCGGGCCTACTCCCCCGATGGCTTCAATCTCGGCGTGAATCTTGGGCGGGCCGCAGGCGCAGGAATTCCGTCGCACCTCCACTGGCACGTCGTCCCTCGATGGGAGGGGGACACGAACTTCATGACGACGGTCGGCGAGGTGAGGGTCTTACCGCAGAGCCTCGAACAGAGCTACGACAAGTTGCTCCAAGCGGTGGAGGCGTCGGATGTCTGATCCTTCAGGCGCAGGGCGCGTTGCGTCGGCGGTAGGCGAACCGGATTCGACTCAAGAACGCGGGGCCGTCGAAGAAGCGTTGGCGCAACTGCAGTCGGCAAGCCTTGGCTGCTTCGATTGCGGGCTTGCCCAGCGCCGCCGCAACGTCGTGTTTGGCGAAGGCAACCCGCGTTCGCCGCTCGTACTTGTGGGAGAGGGTCCGGGCGAGCAGGAGGACCAGACAGGCCGCCCGTTCGTCGGCCGCGCGGGGCAACTCCTCGATCGCGCCCTGGGCGACAACGGGCTTTCGCGAGCCGACGTGTACATCTGCAACACGCTGAAATGCCGCGCATGCGACTGGGTCGAGGGCAGGCCCGTCAATCGACCTCCCACCGATTCAGAGGCGTCTGCGTGCAAGCGCTGGTTGATGCCCCAACTCGAAGCGATTGCTCCAGAGGTGGTTCTTTGCGTGGGCGCTCCCAGCGCGCGCAATCTTATCAAGAGGGATTTCCGCATCACTCAAGAGCGGGGCAAGTACTTCCGAACGGCCTACGCGCGGTGTGCCCTTGCGACGCTGCACCCGGCCTATGTCCTCCGGCAGCAATCCGCGGCCCACGACGGCGGCTATTCGCTGCTTGTGGCGGACATTCGACTGGCGTGGGAGACGGCCCTCAAGCTCCGGGAGCAAGCGGAGGCGGGGAAGGCCAAGCCCTTCGAATTCGGCTTGGGGGTCGTTGCTGTCTCCGATTCCTCACCCGATGCCAACGCCACGGGGCCTTCGACGCAATTCGAGCTGTTTACCGAAGAATGAACCTCACCTCGATCCTCAAGCTGCTGGGCGAGTGCCCGTTGGTGGTCTCCGTGCAGGCGCCCGAAGGCTCGCCGCTACGGGACGATTCGACGCTCGTTCGCCTAGCCCTCGCGAGCGCAAATGAAGGCGTCCGATTGCTTCGGGCGGAAGGGCCTTCCTCCCTTCAGGCGATCGCTCGGTCGACGGGCCTACCCGTCATGGGGCTAATCAAACGGACGTACGAAGGCAGCCCCGTGTACATCACGCCGACCCTTGCCGAGGTCGAGGAGGTTCTATCCGCCGGATGCCGTGTCGTGGCCGTGGACGGTACGGGCCGCCCCAGGCCTCGCGAGGAGTCGCTGAGCGATCTTGTCAGGGTCATCCACCAAGCCGGAGCGATCGCGGTGGGCGACTGCGACACGCTCGACTCGATTCGCCATGCAGTGGAGTGCGGCGTCGATCTCGTCAGCACGACGCTGGCTGGATACACCGCGCCGGGAACCCCTCGCGGCCCCGACATCGAGTTGGTCCGGAGAGCCGTGCGCGAATTCGCTGTGCCCGTACTCGCCGAAGGGCGTTTTCAGGAGCCTTGGGAGGTGCAGGCGGCCTTACGCTCGGGCGCGGCAGGAGTCGTGATCGGAGGCGCGATCAATGACCCCGTCAAACAAACGAAGAGGATCCTGGGCGCGTTGCCCTTTCAGGGGGGGCGCGTTGGGGCGGTCGACCTTGGGGGAACTTGGCTGCGGTGCGGACTCTTCACGAGCGGGTGGGAACTGCTGGAGTCCGATCGCGCTCCCACTCCTCCCGACCCGCAAGAACGCTTGATTTGGATTCGAAGTCGGCTGGAGGATTGGGGCGTCGTCCGGGCGGGCGTCAGCTCAGGGGGCGTGATCGACCCTCAGGGCGGGCGAGTCGCGCGCGCCAAGGACATCATCCCTCGACATGTCGGGAGCGAGTTTTCGCAGGCGACCTTGGGAGTGCCCACCCTCGCGGCCAACGACGGCCACGCTTCGGCCTACGCTCATGCCTGCTTGCCGGAAAACGCAGGTAGGCGAGTCGCTACCCTTGCGCTGGGTACGGGAGTTGGGTTTGGACTCGTCGAGAGGGGCAACCTTTGGCGGGGTCCCAGCGGCGAGCCCCCCGGATTCAACGACGTGGAGTTCCGCCAGGGGAGGACGTATGAAGACGTGCTGGGCGGAGCTTCGCGGGCGGCGGGCTCCGAGGGCGACGCAGGGGAAGTTGAGGCAGCCTTCGACTCTCTCGTCGAATTGTGCCAGAGGCTGTTCCTGCCGGATCGGATTTACGTCTGCGGGTCGGTCGGGCTTGCGATGTCGAGGGAGAGCCCAGCGGTCCGAAGTCCGTTCGGCGAGTTCGCGGGGCTGTACGGCGCGGCCGCGCTCGCATTGTATACTCCCACGGACTGGAGCGTAAACTGAGCTATGGAGATCGTCGACCTCGCCGCAACTGGGAAGCGTGGGTTCAACCGCGCCACGAAACTCCTGCTGAAGGAGTTCGCTGAGACGATCCCCAGCATCTGGCCCACCAAGCAGGCCGCCGAAGAAGAGGTTCGAGCAGCGTTGGCAACAGGCTCGGCGCTCGCGGCAATCGACGCCAAAGGCCAGGTAGTGGGATGGTGCGCCGCCCAGCCTCACTACAACGGTTGCGTATGGCGGGTGCGGCCGGTTGTGGTCGATAGCGCTTTCCAAGGCATCGGCATCGGGACGATGCTGCTTCGCCACCTCGAAATGCGTGCCAACATGGCCGGAGTCCTTACGCTTTGGGCTTCTTCCGACGACGAAATGGCGCTGACGCCGTTTTCCAACGTCAACCTTTACGCCGACCTTCCGAGCCGCTTTGCCCGAGTTCACGAAATGCGGGCGCATCCGCTGGGATTCTATGTCGCTTATGGCTTCACGATCGTCGGCGTCCTTCCTGATGCCTATGGAAAGGGCAAGCCCGACATCTTCTTAGCCAAACGCGCTGTGATCGTCCCGCCCGAACACGACGACGGGGCCTGAGGGGCTCAGGTTGGTAAACTCGGCACTCGATGCCCGAACTCTTTGTCGAACTCGGCTGCGAGGAGCTCCCGCCGTCTTTCGTCCGCAAGGCCGCCAACGATTTGTCTCAGCAGATTCAGCAAAAGCTGGAGGCTGAGCGCATTGGGTTCGTTGCCGGATCGGGTCCTTTCGGAACTCCGAGGCGGCTGATCGTCCATCTCGCCGAAGTCGATGCGCAACAGCCCGACCTGAAAAAGAGAGTCCGCGGCCCTTCGGAGGCTGCTGCGTTTGGGCCTGAGGGATCTCCTTTGCCCGCGCTTCAGGGTTTTTGCCGTTCGGCGGGAGTCGATCCGAGCGAAGTCGAGGTCGAGGGAGGCTACGTCTGGGCGGCTAAGGTCGAACCCGGAAAACCCACTCTCGAAGTGTTGCGGGAGCTCCTTCCGGCGGCGATCCGCAGCCTGTCCTTCGAGAAGTCCACGCGCTGGAGCAAGGGCCGGCTCAAGTTCGCGCGCCCGATTCGCTGGGTTGTGGCCGTTTTGGGGGGGCAAACCGTCGAATTCGAACTCGAGTCCGTGCGCTCCGGCCGCGCGAGCCGGGGCCATAGGTTCCTAGCGAGCGGGTCGTTCGAGGTCGCAAGCTTCGACGATCTGATGACGGGTTTGAGGGATCGTTTTGTCGAGCCTGATCCCGCCCAAAGGGAGCGAATGATCCGGGAGGGTTCCCTCGATGCGTCGAGCGGGATGGCGGTGCTGACAGACGCTCTCGTCGACGAAAACGTGATGCTCACGGAGTGGCCGATACCCACGCTGGGAGGGTTCGACGAGGGGTATTTGGCGCTCCCCGAGCCGGTTCTCATCACGGCGATGGCCAAGCACGAGCGGATGTTTCCCGTCCGGAGCCCCAGCGGCGAGTTGTTGCCCCAGTTCGTGTTCGTTCGAAACTCGGGAGAGGAGTCGGTGGTCTCCGAAGGGGCTCGCTGGGTGTTGAGCGCCCGATTCAACGACGCCAAGTTCTTTTTTGAAGAGGATCGCGCCCGAACGCTCGAGGAGTTCCGCGAGACCACAGCAGGGATTCTCCTGCACGAGAAGCTGGGCTCGATTCTCGACCGCTCGAACCGAATTGGGAAGCTGGCTGAGTTCCTCGCTCGGACCAGCGGGCAGTCGGATGAAGTGGTTGGAGCGGCTGCCGAAGCCGGGCGGCTGTGCAAGGCCGACCTCAGCACGGGGCTGGTCAGCGAACTCGCCAGCCTGCAAGGGATCGTAGGCGGGATATACGCGCGCCGAGATGGCCTGCCGGAGGCCGTAGCCGCTGGAATCGAAGGCCACTACGACCTCGGACGCGCGCTCGAAGCGGCAGTCAAAGGGGAACCTGTCGCGTTGCTGGTGCTGATCGCCGACCAACTCGATAAGCTGTTTGGCTACCTCTCGGTGGGTCTTGCGCCTTCGGGGTCGTCGGACCCTTACGGTCTTCGCCGCGCGGCAGGCCAACTGATCGAAGCCGCCTGGAACTGGGCGCCGGGGCGGCCGTTGTATTCGCTGGAAACCCTTTACTTCGCGGGCCAGAACTTCGAATCGCAGGGCATCGACTTCGACGAGGGCGCGACGATCGAGTCCCTCACGAAGCTGTTCTTTGCGCGATATGAAGCGCTGCTGCCCGATGCGCAAACGAGTCACTTGGAGGCCGCTGCAGGCTCGCCGCTACTTGATGCGCTTTGCCCAAGGCACGTTCGGCTTAAGCTCCAAGTGATCGGAGATCTCATCGGTGACCGTGAGTTCGTTTTCACGGCCACCCGGCCGATCAACATCTTCGCTTCGGCGCTCGAAAAGGGACTGGTCCAGGTGGACGACTCGAACTCGGCGGGCCGGATCGAATGCTTGGAGTCGGAAACAGGCGAGCGGCTTTGCGAGGCGGAGCGCAGCGCGCACGAGGCCATCGTGGGGGCGGTCGAAGCCGAAGACGCCGCCGCAGCGGTCCGTTCGCTCCGCGCGTTGCAGGCGCCCATCAACGAGTTCTTCGAAACGACCCTGGTGATGGCCGAGGACCCACAAGTTCGCGCGGCCCGGCTGATGCTGGCGGGAAGGGTGGCGAGAACGCTTCGGTTAGGGGCTGGCGACCTGAGCAAAGTCGTCGTGGAAGGGGGCGCCGATTGAGCGAGCACGGCGGCAAGGTCCTGGAAGCCGCCCGATCCTACTTCCTGGGCGAGGTGCGCCCGCGAGCCGAGGACATCGATCTCGACTCCGAAGCCCTGCGAAGCGCGCTACGGGGGCTTTGCGAGCGTGGGCTCATGGCGCTTCGGCGTCCTCAAGAATATGGAGGACCCGCCCTGGACGAGGAGGAGTTTCGGACCTTCCAAGAGCTTTCGGCGCAGGCCTCCGGGAGCCTTTCCTTCTTGATGACGCAGCACCAGAGTGCGGTGTCGATGATCGCCAAGTCTGCGAATGAGGGCCTCAAGCGCGAACTGCTCCCCAAGATGGCGAACGGCGAGCGCCTCCTCGGGATCGCGTTCAGCCAACTGCGCCGCCCTGGGCCTCCCTTGCTTGCTGCGCGGCCCGTCGACGGGGGCTATGAGCTTGAAGGAACGATCCCCTGGATCACGGGCTGGACGTTCTTTCCTGAGTTCATCGTCGGCGCAACCTTGCCGTCCGGTGCGGCCGTTTTTGGGCTCATGCCGTTTGAGGATGCGAAGCGGGGCGACGCGGAACTCCGCTTTTCTGAGCCGATGAAGCTCGCCGCAATGGAGAGCGCGCTCACCGTTTCTGCGCGAGTGACCCGCTGGAAGCTACGGGAGGAGCACACCCTTTTCGTTCGGCCAGCGGATTGGGCCAAGACCAACGACCTGATCAATATCGTTTTGCAGGGCCACTTCGCGCTGGGTTGCGCGATGGCGGGCCTGCACCTCGTTGAACTGGCGTACGAAAAAAAGGGCAGCGAGACGCTTCGAGAGGCTCATAGCGCGTTGATGGGAGAGATCGAAGCCTGCCGCAACGCCGCGTTCGAGGCGCAAGAAGCCTCAGGCGAAGTGACTACGGACCGCAAACTCGAACTCCGAGCTTGGGCGATCGACCTGGCGGTTCGGTGCGCTCATGCCGCGATCGCTGCGACTGGCGGGCAGGCGAACTCCTTGCGACATCCCGCACAACGAATCTACCGCGAAGCCTTGGTGTACACGGTCTCCGCGCAAACTCCCGCCATCATGGAGGCCACCCTGCGCCGCTTGATGGGCCGGGGCAAGGAAGCGCAATGACTCCACCGCGCATTACGGGGACGTTCCTCGACGAGATCACCCACGACATCCCCTCGCAGAATTGGGGTCAAGACGAGTGGGCCAGGGAGTTTGCCCTTTACCGCGCTATCGGAATCGACACCGTAATCCTGATTCGGGCGGGATACCGTGACCGCTGCGTGTTTCCCAGCCGGACCGTTCCCAACCTCCGCCCGGTCTACAACGATCTGGCGGAGATGTTCCTCGGCCTCTCCGAAGAGAACGGCATCCAGTTGTTCTTCGGGCTGTACGATTCGGGGCTGGGCTGGGAGTCGGGGAATTGGGTCCACGATATCGAACTCAACCTCGCCTTCATCGACGAGGTCGCGGAAAGGTATGGCCGATGGCCGAGCTTTGCCGGGTGGTATCTCCCTCACGAAACGAGCCGTTACAACGAGACCGTCGTGCAACTGATCAACACGCTCAGCCCGGTGTGCAAACGCGCCCTCGACCTCCCCGTGTTGGTGTCTCCGTTTCCTCACGGCGTGAAGCAGTTTGGGGCAGGCGCCCACCCGCTCGACATGGCGAGGCGGGAATGGGAGAGGCTGTTCGCTGAGACCGAAGGATCGATCGACATCTGCGCGTTTCAGGACGGCCAACTCGACTACTCCGAGCTCCCGGCATTCTTCGAGTTGATCGCGCAAATCGCCGCGCAAAGGGGATTCCGGTTGTGGTCGAACCTGGAGTCGTTCGATCGCGATATGCCGATCAAGTTCCCTCCTGCGGACTGGCGCAACCTCAGATACAAGCTCGAAGCCGCGAACGGCCAAGTCGAGAAGATCGTCACGTTCGAGTTCGCCCACTTTCTTTCGCCGAACTCGAGTGATCCTTCGGCCCGCCACCTGTTTCGCCGCTATTGCGAGTTCGCAGACCTCGCTCCGGAGATCGGAATCGATCAAACTGGGGTATGAGCGCACTACCGAGAAAGAAGCTGGCCGAAGAGGAGATCTCGGCTGAATTGAGGGATTTCGAGGGTTGGGCCGTCGAGGATGGCAAGCTCGCGAAGGAGATCCCTTTCGAGAAGTACCTGGACGGAGCCGCCTTCGCCTTCGAGGTCGCTAAGATCGCCGAGGAAATGGACCACCACCCCGACCTCGTGATCGGCTACTGCCGCGTCAAGGTGGCCGTCAACACCCACGACGTAGGCGGGATTTCGGCTTGGGACTTCGAGTTGGCGCGGCGAATCGACGTCCTCAGGGCTTGACCGCCGATCCGCGTAGCTCGCAGAGACTTCGGAAACCTTCAGTCTCCATCCGGGCGACGAGCCGCTTCAGCAGTTGGGGAACCAGCGCAGGTCCCCCGTACACCCAACCCGTGTAGATTTGGCAGAGATGCGCCCCCATCGAGAGTTTGCGGAACAGGTCGTCGGCATTCATGATTCCCCCGACCCCGATCAGCGTCATCGAACGGTCGCAGCTTCGGTAGAGCTCCTCCAAGACGGCATCTGCGAGCGGGGCGAGCGGTTGGCCTGAGAGCCCGCCGCTCGGGCAGCTTTCGCCTTCGAGACCTGGACGCTGGAGGGTGGTGTTGGAGGCAACGATTCCGGTGAGCCTGCGCTTGTGGGCGACTTCGACCACGTCGGTGAGTTGGCTGGGGGTCAGGTCCGGCGAAACCTTCACGAACAACTTGACATCGGGCAGACTCTCGCTCACCTGGCTCAGCAGGTCCTCGAGGGCCTGGCGTTCTTGGAGTTCTCTCAGCCCCACCGTATTGGGTGAGCTGACGTTGATGACCGCGTAATCGGCTCGTCCCGACAAAGTTCGAAGAGCCGTCAGGTAATCGTTCGCCGCGCGGTCGTTAGGGGTATCGCGGTTCTTGCCGACGTTGATTCCCACAGGAATTCCCGGTCGCGCAAAGGCGAGTCTCGATGCCACGAGCTTGCAGCCTTCGCTGTTGAACCCGAGCCGATTGACCAGAGCCCTATGCTTCGGCAACCTGAAGAGCCTGGGCTTGGGGTTGCCGGGTTGTTCGAGAGGCGTGACGGTTCCGACTTCGACAAACCCAAATCCCAGGTTCGCCCAATGGTCGAGGGCAATGCCGTTCTTGTCGAACCCTGCCGCGAGGCCCAGCGGATTGGCAAACCGCACCCCGAACAACTCCTGTTCGAGAATCTCATGAGCAAAGCGCTTGCCCCGGAGCGCGCCCGTTGAAATTAACCTCAAGGCGAGGTCGTGGGTCGCTTCGGGGTCGAGCCGAAACGCGAGCGGACGAACGACCGCCTCATAAAAGCCCATTTCGCGATTATGATGGAACGCTCAGTTCAAAGGTCGATTGAGCTCCGCGACCGAGACCGGCGCCCCGCCCTCAGAGGCGGATTTCCAGGCCGCTTCGGTAAGGAGCATCACATCGTATCCGCAAGAGAACGGCGCGAGGACCTCCTCCCGGCCCAGAATGGCTTGAATGAAGTTGGCGTCGGGGTTCGTCCCGCCGGGGATGTGGTCGGCGATCATTTTGGTCCCGTCCGCGCTCACAACGAGCAGTTTTCCTCCCCGAAGCAGGAACCCCCCTTTTTCGCAGGCGATCGTGAGGTCTTCATGCCACATAGGAAAGTCGCCGACGATGGAGAGAACTCCGATGGCGCCCCCTTCGAACTTGACGGTTACCGCGCTGTCGATATCGACGGGAGTCCCTCGGGAGTCCTGAACGGAAGTCACGACCTGCGGGGCGAGGCCCGAAACCCACAACAGCACGTCGACGATGTGGCTCCCCGAGTCGCCGAGTTGTCCGCCTCCTGAAAGGGCCGGGTCTTGCCGCCAGGTTCCTGACGTGAGGCGCTTCCAATCTTGGCAAAGCAGCGCGCTCATGTAAGTGACCTTGCCAAACTCGCCGCTTCGAATCTTGTTGCGGATGAACTGGTACACGGGGGTGGCGTGGCGCTGGTACCCGATCGCGCCCACCTTCCCCGAAACGGCCAGCTTGTTGATCAGGGTGAGCGCGTCGGCGGAAGTGGTCGCGAGGGGCTTCTCGCAGAGCACATGCAGCCCGACGTCGAGGGATTTGACGACTTGATCGAAGTGCTGGGCATGAGGGGTATTGATCTCTACGGCGTCGAGGTCCTCCGCCGCCAACATCTCTCGGTAGTCCTCGTACACGTTGAGGTCGCTCAGCCTCGGAAACGCGCTCCTCGTTCGCTCGATCTGCGCAGGGTCGCAATCGGTCAAGGCGACGATCTCTGCCTCGGGCACGTCGAGCAATTGTCGAATGTGCGCTCGCGCCATTGAGCCGCAGCCGATCAACCCCACCCGTACCCTGCTCATGCTCCGAGTAGTTTACGTTCTCGGCGAGCGATCCTGCATCGAAGGGTCCAATTTCCATGGAAAACCCCGCGAGGCAAGATAGAATGTCAGGGGTTCGGCGATGCGAAAGTTTCTCTTACGGTGGATTCTCCTTGCGGTTTCGGTTGCGGCTGCCGCGACCCTGACGCAAATGCTGGGGCTCGCCTTCAAGGCCCGTGTGGACTCGGCGGAAGGCGTACTTCAACTGTTTCTCGGCGTGGCGATCCTGGCGCTGCTCAACGCCACATTGGGGAAGATTCTCAAGTTCCTGACCGTTCCGCTCAACTGTTTGACTTTGGGCCTCGTTTCCCTGGTCGTCAACGCGCTCATGCTGTGGCTGGCGGCTGGATTTCACATCGGGTTCGAGATCGACGGGGACGTGTTCTCGCAGTTTCTTGCGGCATTCGTGGGTAGCCTCTTAGTGTCGTTCATCAACGGCGTTCTCGGCGCGTTTCTTGGCGACGAAGACAAAGACTCCTAGCCCAGAGCCATGATTTCTCGGTATCGCTTCCGCAAGCTCATGGCCCCCACAGCGGGCTTTCGTAAGGCGCTGCTGGTTTTTGTGCTGGGGCTCCTGAGTTTCGCAGTGGGTTCGGCGCTGAGCTTTCGGCAGGTGATCCTCCCGATCCTGGAGTCGCTGCAACGGGCTGCATCCAAGATTCTCGTGCGGATCGTGCCGCCGGACAGCCTCGAACAGGCGACCCACCTACTGGGCGGCGCATTGCTGTTCTTGGGGCTGTTCGGAATCGTCTGGGGGATCCGCTCCGCGGTCGTCCATATCATCCGGACCTTGACCGGGCATCGCGGAGGTGTGGCGGACGTCTTTATCCGCAGGCAGGCGCTCGCGCAAGGGCCGCGGATCGTGGCGCTGGGCGGCGGGACCGGACTCAGCACGCTCCTCAGGGGACTCAAGCAGCACTCCTCGAACATCACGGCCATCGTGACCGTCACCGATGACGGCGGAAGCAGTGGGAGGCTCACGAAGGAGAAAGGGATGATCCCTCCCGGCGACATCCGCAACTGCCTCGTGGCCCTCGCGGACGCTGAAGTCTCGATGACGGACCTCTTTCAACACCGCTTCGGCGCGGACAGCGGGTCGCTGAGCGGCCACTCCATCGGGAACCTCTTGATCGCGGCGCTCGCGGACCAGCACCACGGCGATTTCGAGAAGGCCATCGAAGCCGCTTCGGACGTTCTCTTGATTCGAGGGCGGGTCGTGCCCTCTACGCTGAGTAACGTCAGACTCAGGGCGGTCTTGGACAACGGCGCGGAGGTTTGCGGGGAGACGAACATTGTTCAGACAGGCCAGAGGATTCGCCGGATGTTCCTCGACCCAGAACTCGTTCAGCCGCACTCCGTGGCGCTCGAAGCGATCGCCAACGCGGACGTGATCTGCATCGGACCTGGCAGCGTCTACACGAGCGTCATTCCCAATCTGCTGGTCGATGGCATCGCCGAAGCGCTTCGAGACGCTCCTTGCCCGAAGGTTTATATCTGCAACGTCATGACTCAGCCGGGCGAAAGCGACTCCTTTACGGCCTCGGAACACGTTACGGCGATCCTTGCCAACGTCGAGGAGCGCGTGTTCGATTGCGTGCTGGTCAATACGGGGGTCCCCAGCTCTTCGGCGATCGAGAAATACCGGGATTCGGGGCAGTTTCTCGTCGAATCGGATTCCGACAGGATTCGCGCTATGGGGTTTCGCGTGCTTGCGAGCGATTATATGAGTGAGACGGACGTCGTGCGTCACGATCCGTTGAAGGTTGCGGCAAAAGTGATGAGCTTGGTGGGGCGGTAATGACGAGCGAGAGGGGCGTCCTGTTGGTCCTCAGCGGGCCGAGCGGCGTTGGGAAGGACACCCTGCTCGACGCTTGGATCGCCAGCAACCCAAGGGTGCGACGGGTGATCACGTACACCACCCGTCCGCCAAGGCCCAACGAAGAAAACGGCGTGGACTACCACTTCGTTACGGAAGAGCGGTTTCACCAACTCGCCGACGCGGGGCACTTCTTCGAGCACAAATCGGTTCATGGCAACTGGTACGCGAGCCCAAAGACCGACGCCCTCGAATTCGTGGCGCAAGGGTACATCGCCGTTCTGAAGATCGACGTCCAGGGAGCGCTGGACGTCGCCCAGGACTTTCCCGAAGCCGTCTTGGTGTTCATCCTTCCTCCGTCGGGTGAGGAGCTGGAGCGGAGAATTCGGAACCGGGGCGTCGGGGACGAAGACGAGGTTCTGCGAAGGCTGGCGAACGCCCACGGCGAGATATCCAAGGCGGATCGATACCACTTCCGCATCGTCAACGACGAGATCGATCGAGCCGTGTCCGAGTTGGAGAGTGCGGTCGCTTCGGTTGCTCAGTTGCCAAGGGACGCCCGCGGGCGATGGGCGGGGCGGCCTGACTCTGACCCGGGGTAAAATGAACCGGTTACCTGCGCTCCGGCGCCTTCGTTGCGTCCTTTCCTCGCGCCGCGACCGCAGCCTAAGGACTTCAAGAAATGGCTTCTACTTCTTCGTTTCCGGCGCAATTCGATCTCTCCACCGCCGGTGAACTTCTCATCAACCTCCCGGTCGCCGAACTGGTGGCCCATGCCGTGCGCAGTGGCGATCGTCTGGCCTCGAACGGCGCGCTCGTCGCCCTCACGGGAAAATACACGGGGCGAACGCCCAAGGACAAGGTCACGGTTCGCGAGCCCGGCAGCGAAGAGCACATTTGGTGGGAGAACAACTCTTCGCTCGATCCGGCAACGTTCTCGGCTCTGCTCGAAAAGGCTGAGCAGTACATCGAAGGCAAGCGCCTGTACGTGATCGATGCTTACGGCGGCGCGGACCCCGCGCATCGAATCAACGTGCGCGTGATTGCCGAGCGGCCCTACCACGCCTTGTTCATCAAGCAGCTTCTGATTCGGCCCGGCCAGAGAGAACTGGACGGCTTCAAGCCCGAATGGACGATCGTCGATCTTCCGCTCCTTCATGCGGACCCCGCAACCGACGGCACCCGAAGCGAGGCCGTGATCGCGTTGAATTTCGCCACCAAGACGGTGCTCATCTTTGGCACCCATTACGCGGGCGAGATGAAGAAGTCGGTGTTCACGATCTTGAACTACCTGCTTCCGCTGAAGGGCGTCATGAGCATGCACTGCTCCGCGAACATCGGCCCGTCCGGCGATACGGCTCTGTTCTTTGGTCTCTCGGGAACGGGAAAAACGACGCTCAGCGCCGACCCTGAGCGACACCTCATCGGGGACGACGAGCACGGTTGGACCGAAGATGGCGTGTTCAACTTCGAAGGCGGTTGCTATGCGAAGTGCATCAAGCTCAGCAAAGAGGGGGAACCGCAGATTTGGGAGGCCGTTCGATTTGGGTCCGTACTCGAGAACGTGGTCCTCGACGGCCAGAACGTGCCGGACTACGACGACGGGTCGATTACGGAGAACACTCGCTGCGCCTACCCGATCGAGTACGTTCCGAACGCCGCAGAACCGAGCGTCGGCACGCACCCCAAGAACATCTTTTTCCTGACTTGCGACGCGTTCGGCGTGCTCCCCCCGATCAGCAAACTGACTTCCGAGCAGGCGATGTACCACTTCCTGAACGGATACACCGCGAAGGTCGCGGGTACGGAGGCGGGAATCACCGAGCCGCAAGTGACGTTCTCCACCTGCTTCGGCGCGCCCTTCCTGCCTCTGAGGCCCAAAGTGTACGCCGACCTCTTGGGTGAAAAGATCGACCGGCACGAGGCCACGGTTTGGCTCGTCAACACAGGATGGACCGGCGGACCCTACGGAGTGGGTACGAGAATGAAGCTCTCGCACACCCGTGCCCTGCTTTCGGCGGCGCTCTCCGGCGATCTGTCCCAAGTCCCCTTTGTCGAGGACGCCGTATTCGGACTGTCGATCCCGACGAGTTGCTCCGGGGTGCCGAGCGAGGTTCTCGACCCCCGCAACACCTGGGCCGATAAGGACGCCTACGATGCCCGCGCAAGCGAGCTCAAGAAGATGTTCGACGAAAACTATCGGAAATTCGCCTGAGACCAAGTACCGGGTCTAGCCTGATTCTCGTAACATTGGATTCGTTGGAGCGTTCGACTGACGTGGCACGCATCACCTTTCTCTTGGCCGCTATCGTCGCCTTGCTGGGCGCTTCTGGTTGCACCAACACGGGCCTGTTCTTGACTCAACTGGCCGGGATCGTGACCGACGCGAACGGCGACCCCGTGAGGAACGCCCAAGTCACCGCAGGTTCGCGTACGACGCAAACGAATTCAGGAGGCGCCTATGTCATCGATCGGCTCCCCGAGGGGACGCACGTCGTTCGAGCTTCGATCACGTCGCAAGGAGTGACGTTCTCGGGTCGTCAGGTTGTGTCGGTGTTTCGAGGCGAGCGGTCCAAGAGCGCCAACATCACCGTCGTCCGGACCGATCAGCAGGCGCGGATGTATGGGACCGTCCGAGATCGTTTCGGGAGTCGGATTGCCGGTGCGAGGGTGTTCGCTTATGCGGGCACGCTTTCGAGCAACGTTTCGATCACGAATTCGAACGGCGACTACGACCTTCGGGAACTGATGTCCGGCGTCACCTATGAAGTGAGCGCGAGCGCGCGGACCTACGACAACGACAACTCCGTGGTGCTCCTTTCGGCGGGCGAGGCCAGGCAATTCGACTTCGTTCTCAACGACGAGTCCAACGCGAGCCTTCCCGCTCCGACCAACCTGTTTGCCGTCGCTTGGACTACGCCGTATGAGGTAACTCGGACACCCGAGACTGACCGAGCCTACGAAGCGATCAAGGACTACCTGAAGCCCGAGCGCGGCCGCAGAATGGCGAGCGGACGCCTTACGCCCGGCGGTTATCATGTCGAAGCCGACCTCTTTTGGGACCCGGTCAGCTCGACGACGCTCGAAAACCTCCTCGGATACGGGATCTACCGGGCGACGACCGCCCTTGGAGCGAGCGTAGCCGTCGACTTCCTTCGCGACCCCTACGCGACGTTTTTCGCCGACATCGACGACAATCTGCGCGAAGGCAGGACCTACTATTACGAGATCACGGCGCTCAACACGTCCTACCCGGACACGCAGAATAGCGAAAGTGGGTTCAGCAACCGGTACGGAGTCGAGACCCTGGGCGAGCTTGCGCTCCTTCAGCCCACGCTGTCTCCGCTGACGTTTCGTTGGTTGGCCGCGGTGGGGACGACCGAATACGCCGTGTACCTTTTCGACAGTTACCCTGGAATCGCAGTGACTCCGGTCTGGTCGTCGTTTGCGACTTCGGGAACTTCGATGCAGTACGATGGATCGCAACTCCAGGCGGGCAAGCGGTATTACTACCTTGTCGTCGGTTCGGCGAACGGAGGCGAAAGCCTAACTCTGAGCCGAATTGGGGACTTTGTTGCGAACTAGCCTTTCGCTGGAGAAGTCAAGAAACACAGGGGGGCGCGGGAACATCCGCGTCCCTGAATTGTAAGGAACGAACGTGGCAGAGAATCGCAAGTGGGGAGTTCACGCTTGGGCGGCACTGCTGGCGCTGGGTGGCTCGTGGAGCGTGGCGCTGGGGCAATCCGGGGTCGTCGAAGTCGAGGTCGGCATCGAACGGAGTCCCGAGAGAATCGCCTCACGGGGCGTCGCGGCCGTGAGAGACCTTGCTCAGAAACTTGCCCGTTCAACGGAGAGCGCGCGAGGAGCGCTCTCCCGCGCAGGAAGGTACCACCCCGAGATTCCGCTCTCGTTTCCGACGGTGGTGCGGTTCCGCTCCCTTGGCTCGCCGCTTCAGACTTTCGCGAGCCAAGTGAGGCCCCCTCGCTCGATGGGGCCGGAAGCCGATCTCAACCTCGTGTTCGATTCCTCGGGGCCGAGGGTGTTTCCCACCCAATACAAACAGCTTCTTATCGACACCTTCAACCAGGCGAAATCGACTCTGAATACGGTTTTTGGCCAGCCCTCGATCGGGGGCGATGTCTATGTCCGCAACTTCGACGCGGACATCGGGGATCGCCACGCCGTCACGGGGGGCTACTTCGTTCCCGACAATGGGGCCGGCGAGGCGGAGATTCGCTTTCCGGTGTATTCGAGCCAAGAGGCCGCTTCGGTCAATTTCGTTCACTGCCTCCTGCTCGCCTATTTGGGGCCGAACTCCTACGCCTACGATGCGTTTCAGGAGGGCCTCGTCCGCGCTGCGGCGATGCGCGTTGTGAGGACCGCAGGAGCGCTTCCGGTCTATCTCGATTCCGAAGTCTTAGGCTTCGTGTTGGAGAACACCTACGACGTCGGCCCGCACTACGACGGATTCAACCAGCGTCCCCTCGGAGGTCCGAGCTTCATCGCCCCGAACCTCGTTTCCGCGCCCTTGCCCGCGGGCGGGAGTCTGGGGGGCATTTACCTGGCCCGTTACCAGATGGCAGGATCGGCCTGGCAGAAGGTGCTCGCTGAGTACCCCGGGTTCCTTTCGGCCTTCAACCCAGCGTTTTTCGCCGATCCTTCGATCGGGGGAGATCGTTCGGCGCTGGCAGCGCTGGCGCAAAGCGTGATCGATAGCCTTGCAGGTTCTTCGGGCGCAACCGTCGAGGGACGAAGTTTCGCCGAGTGGATGCGGCGCCAGTCGATCTTGGACACCTCGCTCACTTTGGGCCCCAAGCTGTTCGTTCAGAACATTCCACTGCCGCCCGACGCCGGGACCTCGGACTTTGGAGTGGTACTCGTTCAGTGCACCTACTTCGAGACCCGGCCCAACGGCGACGAGGTGCTTCTGAGCGGAGTCAGTTACCCGATCTTCTGGACCGACACGTTCGAGCGGATTTTCCCCAGCGCCCAGGAGGACCGCATGGATATCGCTGGCGCTTACGGGTCGGTCGCGCCGAACCTTCCGGACCTGCGCCTCACCTCCCCCTATCGCGCGGCCGTTGACATCGGCGTTCAAGACCGGATCAATCGGACTTATGTCGCGGTCGGAGCGGTTGCGACGGGGCAGCAGCCCACGCCCAACGACTTCTGGGGCACGATCGTCGGGATCACCCCTCCTCAAGGGGCGACCCTTCGCGTTCGGTTGACGTACGGGGCCACGGTCGTCGATAACATCCCCGTCACCTTTGGCGCGTTCAAGGCGCGGATCAATACGCCCGAGTTTCTGGGCTACCAGAGGCTCCGGGTCGAGGTGATTCAGACGAACGGCCCGCAACAGGACGTGCTCATCGACCGCAGAATCAGCAAAGGTCCGGGGTCCATCGAACTCGATCTCCGGCCGAACGACGGCGAGGTCTCAGTGTTCTCCGGCGGACTGCCTCGGGGACTGTTCACCTTGGGGATTGCCGCCGACCCGCTGACGAGCCTTGCGGGTGAGGCGCTGGGAATCCCCGAGGCCGAGGTTTTGGCCGCTCGCTACAACTCGTCCAAAGCCCGTTACGACATCTATCCCGATTCAGGCCCGCTGACGATCGGGCAGGGTTACTTCTTGCGGCTCGAAAACGCTCAACCGGGCTTTGCATGGCAGGGCCGCACATCACCCGCGACCCCGCTTGCCGTCGCTCTGAGGCCCGGCTGGAATCTGATCGGCAACCCGTTGGGCGAGGCAGTGAGCACGAGCCGGGTAACCGTGGTTCACGCAGCCAACTTCCCCATGTCGTACGGCGAGGCGCTCGGGACCGTTCTGGGGGTGGACTTTTTCGAGTTCGTTCCGGGTGCGCCCGATGCTGCAAGCGGCGCCCCGGAGACGGGCACAATGGCCGCGGCGTCGAACTTCGGCTTGGGGAAGGCCTATTTTGTGAGGGTTCTCGCACCTGAAGGGGCGGTTCTCCTGTTCCGCCCAGCACCCGTTTCGATGCCGCAGGGCCCGTTCAACGCCGCTTCGCCCTTTCCGCCGCCCATCGACCCCCTGCAATGGACGCTCAGGCTCAACGTGATTGGCTCACAGGAACAGTGCGAGGTGTTCGTGGGGCAGAGCCGAACCGCAACTTCGGGCTTCGACCGCGCGGAAGACAGCGGACTGCCGCCTCCGCTCTCCGGCGGGCTTCAAGCGGCTTCCATCACGCGGGCGGAAGCTCTGTTCCGAGACGTGAGGCGTTCGGGCGCGACCGCGTGGCATGAGATTCGCCTCTCAGGCTTGAGGCCGGGTCAGCGATACACGGTTCGCGCGGAGGTCGCAGAGGGCTCCCTGCGGCAGTTCGTTTTTCGAGACCCCGAGGCATTCTTCCATCGGACCGTGAGGCCGGCGTTCGAGTACAGCTTCACTGCGACCCTTCCCGATCGGACCCTCTGGGTCGGCGTGGGGAACGTTCGATGAGGAAGTTCAGGCTGGGGGTCTTGGGCGCGATCCTTGCCGGGACTTTGGCGGTCTCGTCCTGTGGCGGGGGCGGCGTGACGGCGCTGGCGACGTTCGTCGGGCGCGTCTTGCAGGTGGAAACGGGCGGCCCGCCCAACCCCCAAGCTTCCGTCCAAGTGGGTTCGAACAGCGCGCTCACGTCGGCGTCGGACGGTTCGTTTCAGCTTAGCGTCCCTTCGGGCGCGATGACGCTGATCGTGGACTCCCTGACCTCGACTTCTGGGGTGTGGACGTTCACGGTACCTGCGGCCTCAGGCGTCACGGACGTTGGCGACCTTTGGATCGGCCCGGAGAGGGTGAAGGTTCGCGGGACGGTGCGGGACTCCACGACGCTCAACCCCGTTTCGGGCGCATCCGTCGAGTTTGCGGGGCGCGCGGCGACAACGAACGCCTCCGGCGTGTTCGAACTGGTCGATGTCGCGTACTCGTCGAGCACCCAAACCGCCTTTTGGGGGATTCTGGGATCGATCCGCCACTCGTCTTACTTCAAGGCGGATTTCAGCACGCAACCCAACCTTGCGCAAGCGGGCGTCGTCGAGGTCGGCGACCTCTTTCTCACTCCGCTCAGTGACCCGAACCCGCCCGGTCCACCGTATAACATTTGGGGCATCGTTACTGCCCCTGGTGGAGCCCAAGGGGCGATCGTGAGGCTGAAGCTGAACTCGAATGACATCCGCGTGTACAACGTCGGCGCAGACGGGAAGTATTTCTTCTTCGTCGTCCCGGGCGACTACGTGGTTTCTGCCTCGAAAGACGCGCTGACGGCGCCCGATCAGTCCGCCACCTTGACTCAACCCAACGAGGTGATCCGACGTGATTTCAATCTTCAATAAGCGGGTGGCGCTTCGACTCGGGCAACTGCTGCTCGCGGCCGTCGGGATCGTTGCCGGGGTGATGTGGGCTCAGTGGATCCTAACCACCGATCCGTTCGCTCAGCTTCGCAGAGGGGCTCCTGAGGGGCTTTCCGAGGAGATTGGGGTTCGGCTGAAGGGCGTCGACGTCAAGATGTATGAGCACGGGACGCTGGTAGGAAGCGCGAAGGTAGGAACGCTCGACATCCGAAGAGATCGCAACCGGTTGGCGTTCCACGAGGTCGCCGACGGGATGTATCGGGGCGCGGACGGCGAGTTTCGATTCGCGAGCCCTGCAGCGACCTACGATTCTTCGTTCCGCCGTCTTGAAGTAGGTTCGGGCGGGCGGATTTGGAACGAGGACATGGACCTTAAGGTGCTTGGGGCGGTGTATCAGGGAAGCACGCAAGTCCTCCAGACTTCTGGCCTGATTACCGGAAGGTTCATGGACGGCTCGATTGAGGCGGAGAACCTGCTCTACCGCTTGGATACCGGCGCCTACCGAGTGGGGCCGATCACCTGGGTAGGCGAGGTCGAGATTCCTGCCGTTCGGAGGCAGGACAAGCCTCAAACCCAGAAGTGGACGATCAAGGCACTGGGCGCGGCGCGAGCCAAAGGCGACCTCGAGTTTTATGAGAACGTCGAGGCGACCGACGGCGAGGTGATCGTCAAGGCGCCGAAGGGCTCACTGAATCGGAACACGGACGTTTTTGAGGCGACCGGTCCCGTCGAGTACTTCGGGATCGAAGCGAACTTGCGGTGCGACAAGATCGTGATCTTTCGCGCAGAGAAGCGCGCGGTGCTGACGGGCAACGTCACTTTGGTGGTCAAGCCCAAAGAAAATCAAAAGCTCGAGGTGATGGAGATTCCTCCTTTCAGGCCGGTGGTGCCCGAGGAGGTCGCCAAGAACCGCCCCCAGCCCCAAAGCGCGACGGACTCCCAACGCAAGGACGACGAGGTTCGCTCGGGGCAGACGATCCGCAAGTATCCCATCCTGATCGCCGCCGAGAAGATCGAGTATTGGTATGCCGAGGGCAGCCGTCGGGCGATCATCACAGGCAAGCCGCAGGCGCGCCAAGAACTGCCGGAGGGCCGGTGGAGGCACCTGTGGGCGCCGCGAGGGCTTTATGACGGCGAAGAAGACACGCTTCGCATGATCGGAGCCGAGGGCAAGCGGGAAGTCCGCATCATGACCTCAGTGGGCGACGACCTTGTTGCCGAGTGGTTTGAAGTCGCGACAGCGGCGGAAGAAGACTCCTGGCAGGCTTGGAACATCACCGGAACGGTCGCCAAAGAACCCGACCAGGGCAAGCCGCCCCCCACAGGCCCGACCGGACCCATCGGCCACAGGTAGGGACCGCCGCCCCCATAGACCCCTTCGAATTCCCAGCTTCGGGCAAAGTCCCGCAATCCGATCAGGCTCGACGAGCCTACCCACGCCGATAACTCAGCTACCGGAACCCGGTTTCTGGGAAGTGTGGGCATGAGACAGGACTTCAGACAGCGGCAACAGGCGGACACCCGGCTCCAAACCCGAGTCGATCCGCGCGTCATCATGAAGAGCCAGGTGGTTCAGCTTGCGGTCCCCGAGTTGATGCAAGCGATCGAACTCGAGCTTCAGGAAAACCCCGCGCTCGAAAGGCTCGAAGAAGAGGCTGAGCCGTTGACCGAAGAGCAGATTCTACGGACGGTCGCCCCGCAAGAGCTGAAGGTTTCGCGGGATGACCAAGAGTTGTGGCGGTGCCTACCCAAAGGCGACGCGGAGCAAAACGACTGGCTCGACCTTGCCATCGCGCCGATTTCGGCCATCGAGCACCTTCGGGCGCAATTGCTGCCGATGCTCGACGCAGAGCTCCGGCCGCTGGGTGAATTGCTGATCGGGAGCGTCGATGAGAACGGATATCTCAGTTGCTCTGTCGAGGAGGCGGCTCTCGCGACGGGGCGCGCGATGGAAGAGGTCCAGGCTGCGATCCGGCTCCTGCAAACGTGCGATCCGAGCGGCGTGGGCGCGACCAGCGTCGTCGAGTGCCTTCAGATCCAACTGCGGGACTCTGAAGATCCCCTCGCTCCTCTGGCTCAGAGGATCTTATCACGGCACATGGATGAGTTCGTTGCGAAGAAATCCCGGACGATCTCACGGAAGTGCAAAGTGGCGCAAGACCTCGTCGAAGACGCCTTTGACCTGATCCGGTCGTTGAACCCTTACCCGCTCCAGGGTTTCCACGGCAACGTCACGCACGGAACTGCGCCCCGCGTCGCTCAGGTTACGCCAGACGTGGTCCTGACCAAGCTCGAAACGGGCTGGAAAATCGAAGTGCTGGGGGGCGACCCGGCTTCGCTTACGATCAACCGGGAGTACGGCCGGTGCTACCACCGAATTCGCAGCGGGGAGCCCATGGATGGAGACGAGGCGGCTCACGTCCTTGAGTACGTCCAGCGCGCCCACACGTTCCTCGACTGCTTGAGCAACCGAAGGACCACGATGCTCAAAGTCGGCGAGTATTTGACGAACAAGCAAGAGAGCTTCATCACGACGGGGCGATACTCGTTCTTGCGCCCCCTGACGCGCTCCCAGATGGCCGCCGATATCGGGCTGCACGAAAGCACCGTCAGCCGGGCGACTGCGGGGAAGTTCGTTCAGATCGCCACAGGCGAGGTAGTCTCGTTCGAGGTGTTTTTCAAGCCAGCGCTAAGGGTCCAGAAACTGGTCGAGGAGATTCTCGAATCGGAGGACCCGAACGAACCGCTTTCCGACGAAGAGGTGTCGCAGATTCTCGCTAAGCGCGGCTTCAACATCGCCCGGAGGACGGTCAACAAGTACCGCTCGCAATTGCGACTTCTGTCCTCTCGCGCCCGCCGCTCGGCTTAGGGGGCGAAGGTGAAGGTGAGCTCGAGGTCGAGGCCCTTCGACCTGTAAGCTCCCCCGGTCGCGTTGCTGTCGAGGTTGCGGACATCGCGGAACCTATATGCCGCGCTGAGCGCGATGTTCCGATAGAGTTGGTAATCGTAGAACGCGCTCGCGAAGATGCTGTCTTGGCCGAAGTAGCCTTCCGTTCGGTTCCACGAGTACTGAAACCTCAGGCGCTGGCGCGGCGCAAGGCGGTAGGCGAGGCCAGCGTCGAACATGAGGCCGTCCTGCTGAAAGAGGCTGTTTCCCCCCGTCAGTAGTGCGCCGAAGTCGAGGCTGTACGAGAGCCTTCCAGGGGGGCTCGCGTTGAACGAGACCATGAACGTCTGCGAGGTCGCCTGGGTGGCGTTTTGCTGGAAGTCGGTCTTCGTGTCGGCGTAATGGAGCCAAAGCCGATGGGCCCGATCGAACGCGTATTCGAGGCCGAGATCGTAACCGAAGGTCTTGGAGTTCGAAGTGATGGCCCCTGAGGCGTCGTTGTGATACACGATGCCTGAAAGGTTGGCCTTGTCGCTGAGGTTGTAGGTCGTTCGAAGCTCCCATCGGCGGAGATCGGTCGCTCCCGGCGAGAACCCCGAACCCACGAGGCCGTTCGAGAATCCGTTGCCGTTGTAGCCCAGGCCGAACCCCGATTGGAACGAACCCAACGCGGCGATCGCCCCCGAAGCGCTGTCGATGTAATTGCCGACTACCGAAAGCTTCGAGTTCGGCTGGTAGCTGGCGGTGAGGGCTACGTCGCGTCCTGTGCCGTCCCCCTCCGACGAGCGGATGGCGTTCACTCCGGCCCGCAGTCCGAACGTCCACGCCTCGTTCGCCACGTAGCTCGATTGCAGCCTGAGCGAGTCGATGGTGACGGACTGAATATCGGGGTCGGGGCCGGTGCTCGTCGGCCCCTGCGCCTCTTGGTGGTCATAGCCCCAATGCGTGATCACGTTGCCGAAGGTACGGCTGGTGGTGACGCTGGCGGAATCGACCGTGGTCTCCGGCCCCGTCGAGCGGCTCTTTTGCCTCGCAAGCTCAAGGGTCCAAGGCTCCCCGGCCGTCCGCCGGTAACTCGCAGAGGCCTTTATGAGGGTGTTGCGCGCGGGGCTAAAGGACACGTTGCCGCCAGCGTCCACCTTGCGGATCGCGATGCTGCTGTTGATGTGTTGCAGCGCAGCGTCGAGGTAGCTTCCCTCGTACTCGATCCCGAGGTCCACCGCCCTCTCGTTGCGGTTGAAACCCCTCGATTCGACGCTTACGTAGTCGGCAGGGATGTCTCTTAGCCCCGCTCGGAGTTGGAACGGCCCTTGCCGGTACACGCTTTCGACGCCGCGCGCCGTCCCCGACTGTGGGCTGACCGGGCTATCGAGTTTGCCGGTCGCCTGCATCACAAGAAGATAACCGTTCTGCCCCGACCTCCCGTAAGGGATTCTGTAGTCGACCCCCCAAACCGATCGATCGCCGTCAAGCGATTGCGTGGGCCGTGGCGTGTAGACGACGTCGATGGTCGAGGTCAGGGGGATGAACCGAGTGAAGAAGAAGATCACAGGGTTTTCGGGATCGAAGTAGTAGTCGATCCCCTCGGTTTGCAGGATGCCATCGAGCTTGACGGTGATCGGCTCCGTCAGAAGCGGTTCGAACTGGAGGAAGTACGGCGTCGAGGGTGCGCCTGCGCCTTGAAACCTCTCCAGCCGGGTACTGAGGGTCCCCCCGGCGCCCGAATCTTGTTCGAGATACGTGAGTCCCAACCGCCCGGCTTTCCCAAGGTCATAAGTGGCCCCGCCGCCGAGGATCGAACCCTCGCTCTGATTGAAGCCGAGCGCTTCGAACGTCACGACGATTGCGCTCGTGGGCGTGATGATCTTGTTGATGAACGTGATCGACCCGAGCTCGTAGTTGATGACGTAGTCCTCTCCGAGTCTTTGGGGCTGGCCGTCGACCTGGACCTCTTCGGTGCCTCGAACGATCTGGCTGAATTGAAGGTAGTACGGTCCCGCGGAGTTGTTTCCCTGAAGCGTGATCGTTCGGGCGCTGGTTCTCGCTTCCGTGAAAACCCCCCGCACCTGCAAAGGCCCCTTCGAGTAGCCTGCCACTATGCCTTTTGCGTACTTGCTGAACGTGGCGAGACGATTGCTGTTGAGCAGCGTGGTGTAGACGTCACCCACGGTCACGCGGTAGGGCTTGCCGTCGTACTCGACCGAAAACCTGCGGTCTTGGGGGTTGGCGAACTTGTTGGTGTCGAGTTGCGCGTCGAAGTTGAGCGAACCCAGAATGTCTCGTCCCCGAATGTCGAGGTACCCGATGTCGGTGAAGGCCTTGCCACCGTACCCGTAGTTCGTGAGGAGCTGAAACGCCGAAGCGTCGCCCTCGACGGAGTGGTTGTGATACCCGAGCGAGCGCCGTCCTGTGACTTTGAGTTTTTCGAAGATCTCCTTCTTGAGCCAGGACACGAAGTCGATGGACAGCCCCAGTTGTGGCAATCCCACGAGGGCTAGGGTCATTCCGGCGACGAGGGCCTTGCGCATGGGTCCGGTGCAACGGGAGCGCCTTTCGGGCGATCTATTGAATGAGACACTCCTTCAGTGCTTCGACGTTCAGCAGAGCCTCTTGTGCCGCCTTTTCGCGCTGACGGGCTACGGAGGCGGCGTTTCGCTCGTGCTCCCGCTCGAACGCCATAAACTTCTCGAACAACCTCTGGCCGTTGAGCCCTTCGAGGTCGGGAGGAGAGTCGAGTCCCAGGCGCTTGGAGAGCTCGTTAACCTTCGGATCGTAAGAAACCATCAATGGCGGAATGCCGACGTTCGCGGCGAGAATGCCAGCGTGAAGGCGCATGGCGATCATCCCGTGCATCCGGGAAATCCGGTCCTGCAGCGAGCGGGGAGAGTCGATCTTTCTCAGGTCCGGGATCTTGCCGCCTTGGCTCTTTTCGATCTCCAGAATTAGCGGCCCGTCTTCGTCGCGGTCCATGGGGATGAGCACGGGCATATAGCTGTTCTGATAGAGCCTTCGAACGAGGTCGCCGAAAGCGGCCATGACGTTTTTCGTGTGTTTGCCGAACGGGCGAGGGGCGATGCCGACGGCTTTCATGCCGGCGACTCCAAAGTCTCCCGCGCTGTCGCGTGCGGGGGGCATCAGGAAGGCGAGATCAGCGCCGACCTTGACCGGTCTCGAAACGCCCAGGGAGCGAAGGGTATTCATCGAGCCGGGGTCGCGCACCACAAGGACGTCGGCCGCGTTGTAGGCCGAAGCCGCCATTCGCTTGCCTAAGAACGAGGTGAGCGGCCCCACCCCCTGGCCCAAAAGCAGAACCTTCTTGCCCGCCTTCTTGGCCCGCCGAACGAGGGTCGAGTAATAACCCACGCTGCGGAGGCTGGTCACGTCTTGGAACACGCTTCCCCCAGGAAACACGAGAGCGTCGCAGGACTCGATCGCCTCTTGCACCCTGCGAAGGTCTCGACGGGGGGTCGATCGCACCCCATACGCTCGGAACGTGGCTTCGGGCGAGCCGCTCAGCAGGGTGAGGTCGACGTCGACGTCCTTCAGGCCCTCCATGAAGCCAAGCAGGATCGAGTCGTCGCCGAGGTTTCCACAACCAAAGTAACCGGCAAGCAAGAGATGTGGGGTCAAATTAGGCTCCCCCTGGCCGGAGCGCCCTCCGCGCTACCAGCCAAAGCGCGCCGCCGAGTATACCGCCCGTCATCAAACCCACCGCGACGCGAGTCAATCCGATCGAGAGAGGCGTGTGGAGATGGCAAAGGGTGTTGACGATGCCCGTTTGGCCGATCCAAGCCAACGCCAAGGCCAGAGCGAGCCACCCGCCAACCTTTCGGTTTCCGCTTCGATGAAGAGCCATCAGCCCGAGGGAAACAACCAGCATCGGATGTCCGATGAGGAACTCCTTGGTCCTGGGGCGAACGTAAAGAAGGGCGTCGAGCATCGCCCGGAATCGGAGTTCGAGATCGGAGACTGCCGAGGGGTTGTCGTTGCCTGTTCGAATCGCGAGCATTCCGAATGCGGCCAGAACCAAGAGGCCCAAACTCAACTGAAGCCACGTCGCAGGCTGCTTGAGGGAAGGCCAGCCGCCCGCATAACGAACGAACGCGGCCGCCCCAACGAGTGCGATCGGTCCAAGGAGCGAGAGCTTGACGCCGCTGAACACCGCCCCGCGCACAAAGTACTCCGGGCTTGTAAGGACCGCCGCAACGCAAAGCCCTCCGATCAGGCTGACTCCCGAAACGGCCAGGAACCGCACTGGGAGCGCGGCTTCGAGACGCTCGCAAACGACGAACGCGGCGACCGGAAAGAGCACCGCGAGCGCCAGAGCCGCGTACGATACGAACGCGCCTGTCAGAGTCGCCGCGCCCGAGATTAGGAGCAGGACCGTGAGCAGTGAGGCGACGCTTCGATTTTCGGTGATCGCGAGCGCCGCGAAGAAAGCCACAGGCGCCGAAAGGAGGCAGAGAAGCGCTGGCAAGAAAGGCAGCGTTTGAACCGGGGCAAAGGGTCGCGCCGGGCCGACCCCTGCTCCAGACCGAATCAGCCCGTCGCGGATTCCGCCCGCCAACTTGGCGAAGTCCTCGAGGGGAGCTTCCGAAGAAAACGTGGCTGGTCGGAGCAGCAAGATGCGGCAGTTGCGCTCCCTGCCGGCTCGAACGTATCGCTCGACGATTTCGGAACTTGCCATGCGGTCGAGCTCGGCCGTTTGGGCCGAGTGCAACGATACTGCAATGTCGGGCGCTTCTCGAAGCACGTTCGAATCGCCGCCGATCTTGACGAATTCGGGTGAGGCATAGAGAAGGCCTTTCGAGCGGAGCGACTCGATCAGGGCGTCGAGACCTTCCCTTCGGCCGAGGACCTGTTCGCCTTGGGGAAGGAACACCGCCATCCCTTGGCCGCTCGCCCATTCGATGCTCCCCCGAACCGACTCGGGGTTGGCCCCCAGCGGGTTGGACATGCGCCCGATCACCCTCAGCCCCGAAGACCGGACCACCGAAGTCCATTGAGGCGGCAACCCCAGCGAGACCCCCCGTAGCGTGGCGTAGTGGTAACCGACCACCAAAATCTCTGCGGCTCCGTCCGGTAGGGGGGCCACCTGGACCCTTGCATTGCCGAAGCGAACTTGAAGCCCTTTGGCGAGCCGATCCGCGATCCCCTGGCTCGCGAGGATTCGAGTTCCCGCGCCTTCGGGCAGGGATTCGATTCGCAAGTCGCCGGAGTACTTGGCGACGTCGTCCAGCGTCTCCTCGGAGACGACCACCGCGCCGAGCCCCGAGCGCTTCAACCGGTCCAAGGCTTCGACCAAGCTGAGTTGTTGTCCGGCGGCAAGTTGTTCGATCGAGTCGATCTCCGCGCTTAGCTCGACCGCGCGGTTCGATTGCTCCGCCCGAAACCGGGAACTGAGCGGCACGAACGTAAACGCAACCACGCCTGCCAGACACACCCATACCCAAAAAGGAATCCCTTGCGACTTCATGATTCCGCCATCCACTCCCTTCCTTTCAGGACCGCGCGCCTACCGCCCAGAATGAGGATCGTCAACATCCCCGCCACAAACCCCCCTGCGTGAGCCCAAGTCGCCACACCCTCCTGCTTGATGAGGAGTTGCCACAAGAACCACGTTCCCAGTAGGACCCACGCCACGACTTCGACGGTTACGACGAAGAACGGGATCAATAACTCGATCTTGTGGGTTGGGAACAAGAGGAAATAGCACCCAAGGACGCCCCCGATGGCCCCTGACGCCCCAATCGTTGGAATCGCGGAGGTGGGATCGACCGCGATGTGAGCCCCGGAAGCGAGAAGTCCCCAGAAGAGATAGTAAAGCGAATAGCGGGGCGAACCCAAAGCCGCCTCGATGCCTGGGCCGAACGTGAAGAGGTAGATCATGTTGCCCAGCAGGTGAACGAGGCTGCCGTGAAGGAACAAGGACGTGAACAGCGTGACCAACGGAAACCGGTCGCCCGAGCCCGTGATCGCCTGCACGACTTCTTGCGGACGCATCCCCAAGTCGGCGAACGTCACGCTTGGACCCGTCAGGCTCCCTTGGCGATCCCAAAAATACACGATCACGTTCAGGAGGATGATCGTGTAGGTTACGAGCGGGATCGCGGGGGAAGCTCGATCGGCACGAATCGGGATCATTCGCGCCAAAGTCTACCAATCCTCGGTGACTTTCGTTAGGGCCTGGGATCGAAGTTGGCCATCTCGATGGCGGCAAGCGCGGCTTCTCGCCCCTTGTTGCCCATCTTCATGCCCGCCCGTTCGAGGGCTTGAGACTCGCATTGAGGGGTCAGAATCCCCCAAGAAACGGGTTTCCCGAACTCCATTTGGAGGTCCATCAGGGCCCGGCTCACATCGGCTGCCAGGAGTTGGGCGTGGGCCGTCGCCCCTTGAAGAATGCACCCGACTGCAATGATCGCGTCGAGGGGATCAGGCTCGGTGCGAGTGAGCAAGGCGCGCACGGCGACAGGTATCTCCCACGAGCCGGGCACGATATGCACCTCGACGTGGGAGGCGCCATAGCGCGTCAACTCGTCCCGCGCGCCCTCGACCAGGCGGGAGACGACGAACTCATTCCAGCGGCTTGCGACGATGGCAAACCGCTTCCCAACCGCGCTCATCGAGGATTGCTGGGGTTTCACCTACTCAAAGTATGGCGATTCTCGCTAGTCCTAATTAGGCTTGATGATGCCTTGGTATCGGGCGCGCTCTTCGGCGAGGGCCTTCCCATCGATCTTGACCGACTCGGCCCATTCCTTCTTGAGCTGGGCCAAACCAGCCGGATCGAAGCCGAACCAGACTTGCCTGACGATGCCGTCGGGATCGATGGAAAACGTCAGAGGGGTCCCCGGAGAGAGAAACACCTCGAAAGGATCGCCGCTCGCCACCCGAAACTGGGGAAAACCGGAACTGGACTTCGCCTGAGAACTCGCGGCAATGAGCGCCACTTCGAGTCCCGCGGAAGCGAGGTCGGCCTTCGCTTCTTGCGCTGCCTGGATGAGGCGGCGGGAAGGCTCGCAGTCTGCGCCGAACAGAATGGCCAGCACGCCTTTGCTTCCCGCGGGCAGGCGCGCCTTCTTGCCCGACTCCGAGGAGAGAAACTCCCCCAAGGCGATCTTGTCGCCGGGTTGAAGTGGAATCTCGTGCGGCGTGAGGCCGTCGGGAACGTATCCAAGGGGGTACTCCAGCCGGAAATTGGAAGCGGGTACCGGGACGTTCTTGGCGTAGTTGGTGATCGTCATCGATAGGAACCCGTCTTCGCGTTTTTCACCTTGGAGTTCATAGCGCGTGAGTCGGCCCACCTTGTCGATGAAAAGGATCATCGTCTGTCGCCCCATCATCGTGTCGTAGGTCGCCGAGAGCCGGTCTTCGAGCCCATTGGGACCCTCGCGCTCGCCCACATGAGCGAATCGGGTGTTGGTCGGGAGGATCGAATACACGTCGCCGACGATCAGCGGCAAAGGAAACGCGATTGCCGGGGTGTCGGAAAGCAGGCCGGCCGGCGAAGTCAAGCGAGCGTCGGGCGGGAACTCGCGATACCGCCGTCGTCGATGCTCGATTTCGATTTGGCCCTTGGGGTTCGCGATGAAGAGGTAGTCGCTCGCCCCCAGCTTCATCGTGTACCGTTGACTCGAAGGTTGTTCGAGGATCAACTTCCCGACTCCGACGTATTGCCCTCCGGCAGATTCGAACCGAAGGTCCACCGAGAGGGTCTTCACGTTCGCCATGTATTGAGTCATGCGGTCGATGGCGTCGTCAGGAGACGCGAGGAGCGCGAGCAGGTAAGCGATCATCGAATTGTTCCCGGAATCTCGGTCATTATGACGCCCTGCGAGGGCTCACCTCTCTCCCTACGCCTATCGAGGGAGTTTTTGCGGCGCGGCAAGCGGGGGAATCGGCGAGGGGCGTGGACCGGCAACCTCCAAATCCCGGCAATGTTGCCGACACTTAGCCTAATGGAGATTCAAGGGCCCAACGTTTCACGCATCGGGCAACCGGTTCCGCCGGACGAGGCGCGAGTCGAATCCGCGCAATCGAAGCTCCTCAGGAGGCTCCTCGAAGTCCAAAAGTCCCAGATCGAGGAATTGGGCGCGGAAGACTCGGGAAAAGGGCGTCGCCTCGACCTACGGGTTTAGCCGCAATCCGCACCTTTCCGCACAGGGGTACAATCCCGCCTTGTGAGCGAAAAGCCACCTCCCCAACCGAAGTGGTGGAAAAACACCTATTTCTGGATCGCAGGAATCCTTTTCGTGCTCGCGATTCTTGGTTTGCCCATGCTGCTGGGTGAGAATTCGATCCGTGACCCCGGGCAAAAGCGGGAAGGTGGGTTGGTTCTCATCTATTTCGGGGGCGCGGTCGCCATGTTCATCAACGGATGGCTCAGCCACCGCCAGACGGTGCAGCACTACAACGAATTGACGGAAGAGGAAGTGGATTGATGGTTCAGTGCAAGTGCGGTAAGCCGCTGGAGTTAGTTCCCGCTTGGTTGGCCGGCATCAAGGTTGATTTCGTCTGCAACAACTGCCCGGACAGGAAGACCACGAGCATCGCGCACGTGATCTTGGAGTCCGCGTCGGAGGAAACCAAGGCGAACTCGAAGGCAGAGAAGCACACGGACGATGAGGCGGAGGATGTTATCGCCGAAGCTATCGAGCCCGAAGAGCCCGAAGAGTCGGACGAGCAAGACTAGCCTTCACGCGACTTGGAACGGCCCGCCCTCGGGACGAGCACGATCTTGAGCGTTTCGCCTTCTCTATCGCCCTCACTTACGACGGCTTCACGCAGCAGGCTGCTCGAAACCGCGCCTTCGTCTTCGACGAGAACGTGAGCCAGCACCTTCCCCTGGGTTTTCATGACCGATGCGTCGGCTACGCCGGGTACGCCCATCAGCGCGGACTCCACCTCGACCCACCGCCGAAACATTGAGTGACTTGGCAATTCCTGACCTCAAGACAGTATCGGTCAGGTTAGGGTGCGGCCTCAGAGGGAGAGACTTTCCATCCGAGTCAACGATCGGCACACCCAGGCCTTGCCGCCGACTTCCGGCGCAACCGCGCGGCGCGCCCTTTCGGCGCTCGGCTCGTCGGGGAAGATGCCAAACACCGCCGAGCCCGACCCGCACAAGAGCGCTTCGGTGGCGTTCAGATCGAGCAGGCACTGCTTAAGCGCCAGCGACTCCTCGGGCGCAACGAGTTCGAAGTCGTTGTGCAGATCGTCGGCCAGGGGGAATTCCCTCCAGGAGCGCTGAATCTCGTCCAACCGCGCGTACGCTTCCCTCGTCGAGCACCTTGCCTCGGGTTGCGCGACGACGAGCCAAAACGGGATGGGGTCTTCGAGAGGCGTCAGCCGCTCTCCGTACCCTTCGGCCTTCGCCCGCCCCCCCACAAGGAAGAAGGGTACGTCTGCGCCTACGGCTCGCGCGATTTCGCTCAGTTCAAACTCGGATGCCCGAGAGCGCGTCAGGAGCGGGATGGCCCGCAGCAACCCCGCCGCGTCGGAACTCGCTCCTCCCAAACCCGCCTCGCTGGGAATGCGCTTGATCACGGTGAGGTTGAGGGGAGGAAGCTCGGCCACCTCAGCGAGCAGCCGCAGGGTCTTCGTGAGGGTGTTGTCTTCGGGCACCGCCTCGTCCTCGAATTCGATGGCCGTCCGACCTGGGGCCCTTTCGATCCTTAGCGTATCGAAGAGCGAAATCGCTTGAAAAACGGTCCGAATCGGGTGCATCCCCGAGTCGTCGGGAGGGCCGACCGAAAGGAACAGGTTGACCTTTGCCGGGCACGCGATTTCGATCACCGCGTTCAACTCTCTTGGTCGAGGGTTTGGGTGGCCTCCGAGTTCGCATCAGTTCGCGGTTCGGGAGGCATGACGGCGATGGTCTTGGGAAATGGGGTGAGCTCGAGTTCTTCGAGGGCTTGGTCGATGGCGGCAAGCTGCATCTTGGCCTCTTGCATCGCCGCAAGGAAGTCTTGACTGTTCAGTTCGGGGGCTGCGCCAGCGAGCCGGTAGCCGAGAATCTTCATGCGCAGGGTGTCTACGGTCGTGATGAACACCGCCGTCTGCGCTTCGGTCCGCTGAACTCCCGCCATGACCCCGGCGAAGTGGTGCTGATACTCGGCGATGTTCTTGTCGGCGATTCGGTAAAGCTCCTTGGCCTGTGCGTCGTGCGCGGGAGGGTTCCACGAAGGCGGCTGGGCGTACAGTCCGCGTTCGGTGAGCGACACCTCTTGGGTGATCAGATCGGCCCTTCGCAATGCGACGTAGAGGCTCCTTGCGACCGAGTGGACGTTGCGGGGCAGTTCATGAATGCCCGCGAGGTGTTTCTTATGGACCCTCTGCATCACCTGGTCGAACAGGTCGAGCCGTTCGGAAAGGGCGTTCCAGTGCGCTGCGAACCTTCGGTTGATGAACCTCTTTCGGATGCTCGCTTGGTAGGAAAAAAGAGCATGGCCGACAAGGGTGGCGCACGAGAAGCCTAGAACGAGAGGTAGCGGCAGCCCCGCCCACTGCATAGGACCCAAGACGAAAAAAAGCGCCGCAGCGCTAAGAAAGAGCCTTCCAAAACGCGTCGCCTCCTTCCAAAAGAGCTTCTGGTCGACGGCTTTGATGTCTTCCATCAGCCGTACTTACGCCTCCGGAGGCCGTGAGGTGGCACCCAACGTTCGCTCGATGCAGTGGGAGAGTTGGAGGACCCTCTCATCCGCTCGCCGGGGACCAAGGACTTGCAGGCCCACCGGCAGGCCCTCGGACGTCCCGCAACTGAGGGAGAGAGCGGGAAAGCCGCCCATGTTTGCGGGGATCGTGCAGTAATCGAGGAGCTTGAGCGCCATCGGGTCTTCGGAAAGCTGGCCGATCTTGAACGCCGTAATCGGACTCGTGGGAGAGAGGATGGCGTCGAACCTTTCGAGGACCTGTTGGTACTCCTGCGCCATCATCGCCCGAACCTTCGAGGCTTGCAGGTAGAAGGCGTCGTAATAGCCCGCCGAGAGCACATAGGTTCCAATCAAGATGCGGGTCTTCACTTCCTTACCGAATCCGGCAGCGCGGGTCGCCTCGGTCATTGAAATCGGGTCCGAACGATCTGCGCGCAAGCCAAATCGAACCCCGTCGTAGCGCGCCAAATTGCTGCTAGCTTCGGCAGGGGCGATGATGTAGTACGTGGTTACGCCGAACCGGGTGGAGGGCAAAGAGACCTCCTCGAACTCGGCGCCTTCGGCGGCCAGCTTGTCGAGAGCGGCGCGCACGGTCGCGACCACTCCAGGCTGCATACCTTCGCCGAACATCTCCTTGGGCAATGCGAACCGCGCCCCTTTGAGGGTCCCGCCGTGGATCGAAGCGGAGTCGATCGGGCTCATGGGAAGCGAGGTGCTGTCCTTGGGGTCGTGGCCCGTGATCCCCCACGCCAGCCAAGCGACGTCCTCCACGGTTCGAGCGAAGGGGCCGATCTGGTCGAGGCTCGACGAGAACGCCACGAGTCCATATCGCGAGCACCGCCCGTAGGTGGGCTTGAACCCCACAACGCCACAAAGAGCCGCGGGCTGCCTGACGGAGCCGCCGGTATCGGACCCGAGCGCAAACGGCGCGAGTTCGGCTGCGACCGAGGCGGCAGAACCCCCGGAACTGCCTCCGGGCGATCGTTCGAGGTCATACGGATTCCGGGTAGGGCCATGCGCCGAGTGTTCGGTCGAACTGCCCATCGCGAACTCGTCTAAGTTCGTTTTGCCCAAAATCACCGCGCCTGCGCTTCGAAGCCTCTCGACGACGGTCGCGTCATAGGGCGGAACGTACCCGTCCAAGACAGTCGAGGCGCACTGAGTGGCGATCCCTTGAGTCGAGATGTTGTCTTTGAGCGCGACCGGGACTCCGGTGAGCCTGGTCGGGGCACCCTCATCGAAGAGCTTTTGGGCACGGTCGGCGTCTTCTCGGGCCCGTTCTTCTGCGACCGTAACGAACGCGTTCAGCCGGGGGTTCAGCCGGGAGATCCGTTCGAGGTGGGCGTCGAGCACCTCCCGCGTCGACACCTGCCGACTGAGAAGCAACTTGTGAAGCTCCGTTGCGCTGAGTCGGGTCAGCAACCTCAGCTAGTCCTCGATGATCGTGGGTACGACGAAGAGCCCGGCTTTGGACTTGGGCGCGTTTTGGAGCACCTGCAAGGTCGTAAGCGCCGGGATCGTCTCATCGTCGGCGAAGATGTTTTGCTCGGCGACCGCATGGCTGGTGGGGGTGAACCCGGCCACGTTGAGGCCTCGGATGTCCGCAAAGTGCCCCAGCAACACGTTCAACTCGCCCTGAAGGGCGAGGATCTCGGCTTCGTCGAGTTCCAGACGAGCGAGCCGCGCAACATGGCGAACCTCGTCGAGGGAAATGGACATGGGGCCATTGTAGCACAGGTTCTTTCGTTCCGAAAGTAGATAATCTAGCGACCAACCGTTGTTTTGAGAGAACGGAAGACCTATGGAACGCATGCGCCAACCGAGCTTTGCCTTGACCACGTTGACCGTGGCGGTGCTGGTGCTGTTTGGGCTTGCCGTGAAGTCCATTCAACCGCTGGTCCCCGAAATCGCCACCAACCGGCTCGAATCGGAATCCTCTCAGTTCTTGCGTCAGGCCTCGAAGCAGCCGATCGATTGGTATCCGCTCGGTCCGGAACCCTTTGCTCGCGCCAGGCGGCTCGATAAGCCCGTCATGTTGGTCGTCGGCGCGCCCTGGAGCACCATCGGGCGGATCGCCGACAAGCACGTTTTTGAGGATGTGGACGTGGGGACTGCGCTCGCCCGCAACTTCGTGTGCGTTCGCGTGGACGGCCAACTCAACCCCCAGTGGCTCGGCGCGTTCCTTCCCCTGACCCGTCCAGAGTGGCAACTGCTCGATGGCTTTCAGATTTGGTTTCTCGACCCGCAAGGGAGGATGTTCAGCGCGGTCCGGGGCTTTGGAAAGACGGTTTCGACCGATCCGGCGTCGTTTGTGTTGGCGTTGGATGAGGTTCTGAGCGAGTATCGACAGATCCGCCTGAACGATCGTGCCGCCCAGGTGCCCGGCGACGCTCAACAGCGTGACATCCGCCGGATCGTCGAATCGGATTCGCCCGAACCCTTCGACGGGGGGGGCTTTGCCGAATCCCTGCGCACCCTGCTCGATCGAGAGCATGGCGGCTTCACTGCATTCAATCGAACTCAGCCCTACCCGGCTGCGTTGCGCTATTTCCTCGAAGCGGGCGAGTTGAATACGTTTCAAGAAGCCGCGGACCTTCTTCTTCGAGGGCCGCTCGTCGACTGGCTCGACGGAGGCTTCTTTGCAGCGATTCGGCATCGCGGGAGGCCGATCTTGGAGTTTGACAAGGTCGCGACCACAAACGCCGACCTCATGCTGACCTTCGCCAAAGCTGGGGAGATGTTCGACGACGACAGGTATCGGTTCGTTGCCCGCCGGACGTTTGAGGCGCTTTCGAACGATTTCGTTTTGAACGGACGAATCGCCGCTTGCAGGGTCGGGGACGAAGACGAGCGTGATCGGAGCGCCCGGAGCAGCTTTTCGCCCCGAAGGTTGCGGGAGCTTCTGCCCGAGCCTTCTGACCGAGACTGGGCTCGGGATCGGCTCGGTCTGCGCGTCGAAACGAACCCGATGATGGTGATTCGCGTGGACGACGTCGCCGCGCTCATCCGCGAGGGCGAGCAATGGGAGCGGGTCTCGGACCTCCTGCGCAAAGGAAGCGCCAAGCCCTCGCTCGCCATTTCCGGGACTGCGTTCGTCGACGGGTATGTAGCCTCTCGAATGGTGCGAACGGCTCGGCTTTTTGGCGACGAAGCTTCGATGAGGGCCGCTTCGCTGAGGGTCGACCGGCTCAGCGTGTACGTGGCGAACGATGATGTCCGGCACTCGGACGACCCTTCGAGCACGAGCGAGCCGTACTTGGGCGATTACTTGGCGGTCGCGGACGCTTACTTCCAGGATTACTGCGCGACCGGGCACATTCCTTCGCTCCGAACCGGTGTGCGGATTCTGGACCGCGCCTTGACCCTCTTCGCGGGTCCCGCTCCGGGAGTTTGGAAGGGGCTCTTCCGGGACCACGATGCTCTTGGCGTGGCGGATGTGAACGTCCCAGAGGTTCTCGACCTCAAGTCCGACTCCAGCACGGCGCAGATGATGAGCCTAGCGTCGCGACTTGGAAGAGTCTTGATCGACCTCGACTCGCGTTCGTCGGAGTCCGCTCCCTTGGCCGCCAGGTTCAATCAAGCGGCTCTGAGCACGGCGCGGCGAGTGCGGGGCCTCGTCCCTCGCCTGGTTCTTTTCGGTTCTGCTGCGGTGGGGAGCTTGGTTTCCGAGTTCGACCAGCCGACCGCGGTATGCGTTGGACCCGATTCCGTCACCGCCGCCAATGAACTCGCGAAGAAAGCTCCGAACCGCTTGGTCGTCCCCGCCCTCGACTTGGTGCGGCCCGACCTACAAAAGCGGTCCGCGGGGTGCTATGTCGTCCGGGGAGGGGAAGTCCGGGGCCCGCTTTCGGTCGATGAGGCGGCGCGGATGCTGTTGGCGCGATAGGCCCGCTTGGTGCGGATCGGCTCCCTTGGGGCATAATACGCCCTCGGAGAGGTCGCATAGTGGTCTAGTGCGCCGCACTCGAAATGCGGTGAGGTCGCAAGGCCTCCGTGGGTTCGAATCCCACCCTCTCCGCCAGATGCCTGGTTCAGCTTTCTCGGCTCGACGGGAACCTTCGAAGCCGGAGCGAGTTGAGAACCACCGAAACGCTCGAGAATGCCATCGCTGCGGCCGCGAGCATCGGGCTCAGCTTTCCCATAGCGGCCAGCGGAATCATCGCGACGTTGTAGCCGAAGGCCCAAGCGAGATTCCAGCGAATCGTGGAGAGGGTCGCGCGGGCGAGTCGAACGGCGTCGGGCACGCCCCTCAGGTCGCTTCCCATGAGCGCCACGCCCGCCGTTTCGATGGCAACGTCGGTACCCGAGCCGATCGCGATGCCGAGGTCAGCTTGGGCGAGGGCAGGAGCGTCGTTGATGCCATCGCCGACCATCGCAACTTGCCCCGAAACCTGGTGCTTCTGGACGATCTCCGCCTTCTGGCTGGGCAAAACTTCCGACTCGACTTCGTGGATTCCGACACGCGACGCAACTGCGCGGGCCGTGCCGGAGTTGTCGCCCGTCACCATCACGGGCGTGATGTTCATCGAACGAATCATCGCAATGGCTTGGGCGCTGTGCTCGGCCTCGACATCGGCGACCGCAAAGAGCCCTGCGAGTTTGCCGTCTTGCGCGACGAGCACGACCGTCTTAGCTTGGTCTTCAAGCGTCGTTTTCTGAGCCTCTATGGCTTTCGGAACCTCGATCGATCGCTCCGACATAAGAAGTTGGGTGCCAATGAGGAGTTTGTGATCCCCAACCTCAGCTTCCACTCCCCGCCCCTCCAGCGCGAGGAAGCGGCTCGGTACGGAGACGGGAAGGTTGCGCTCCTTCGCCGCGCGCACGACCGCCTCGGCAACGGGGTGTTCCGAGCCTGACTCCGCCGAGGCAATGAGCGCCAGCAGGTCGTTTTTTTCGCGTTCGAAAGCGAAAAAGTCCGTTACTCGCGGTTCGCCTCGTGTGATCGTGCCGGTCTTGTCGAGGAGCACGGTCCGGATTCTTCCGGCGGTCTCAAGCACTGTGGCGTCCTTGATGAGCACGCCCATTTCAGCCCCTCGTCCGGTCCCAACCATGATCGCTGTCGGCGTCGCAAGCCCCAATGCGCAAGGACAAGCGATCACGAGCACCGTCACGGCATACATCGTGGCGGTCCCGGGGTCGATTCCGGCCACGAGCCACCAATACAGGAACGTTCCGAGCGCGATCAGGATCACGATCGGTACGAACACGGCGGAGATCTGGTCCGTGAGCCGCTGAACTGGGGCCTTGCTGCCCTGAGCCCGCTCGACGAGGCGCACGATTTGGGCCAGCGCCGTGTCCTTTCCGACCCGTTGAATCTCGACAAGGAGCAATCCCGACTTGTTGAGAGTCGCGCCGGTCACGGGGTCGCCGACGGACTTGGAGACGGGAGCCGATTCGCCGGTCAGCATCGACTCGTCGGCAAAGGAAGCCCCTTCGACCACCACGCCGTCCGCGGCGAACTTCTCACCCGGGCGGACGCGTACCAGGTCGCCCACCTGAACCTGTTCGATCGGCGTCTCGACCTCTTGGCCGTCCACCCACCGCGTCGCTGTCTTCGGGGAGAGCCCAATCAACTTCTGGATGGCTGCGGACATTCGGCTCTTGGAGCGGGATTCGAGATATCGGCCGAGCAGAATGAGCGTGACGATCGCTGCGCCCGTTTCGAAGTAGATATGCTCGCTTTGGTGGTGGGCATCGCCCGAAGCCGTCAGAAGGGCGACGGTGCTGTAGACCCAGGCCGCGCCCGCTCCTACGGCAATGAGCGTGTCCATCGTGGCGGTGAAGTGCCGAAGCGACTTCCATGCGTTCACAAAGAACTCGCGCCCGCACCAAGCCACCACCGGAGTCGTGAGTCCAAAGAGCAGCAGATTCGCCCAACTCGGCCTGGGGTGCCACAGCATCGAAATGGCGACCGCCGGGAGGGTAAGGACGAGAGCCAGCTTCAGATTCGCAAGCTGACGCGCGAGCGGCCCGAATGCATCGAGCGAGGCGTGGCCGTGCTCGCTCTCGTCTGCCTCGTCAGCGCCCTTCCGATCGGAAGGAGTCAGATGGGCGTGGTATCCAGCGTCTTCGACGGCTTGGACGAGTGCGTTGAAGGCCAGATCGACGCCATGGTGAACGAGGGCCCGCTCCGTAGCGTAGTTGACTTCCGCAGTGGCGACTCCGGAGACTTTCGAAAGCGCTCTTTCGACCCTCCGCACGCAACTGGCGCAGGTCATCCCCTCGATCACCAATTCGGTTTGGGCGCCTTCCTCGGTTGGGAGGACACGCTCGGCATTGACCGGAGACCCGGGCAAACTCAGCCCTCCACGATCCGGAACTCTTCGTCTATGACGGCCTGGGCGAGTTGCTCACGGGTGACTTCGGGGTTGTGCTCCACCTTCGCCATTCCGGGTTCAAGGGTGACGTCGGCCGAAATCACGCCCGAAACCGATTCCAGGGCTTTCTTCACACTCGCCACGCAGTGGCTGCAAGTCATTCCATCGATCTTCAAAGTGGTCGTCATGAGTCCTCCATCGAACGAAGCCCCGATCGCGGGGACCTTCGTTCTATCAGAATCTACGAAGCGAACGACTCTCTCCTCTCGGACTCGGCGGGGGCGCCTAGGTCACTTGAGGACGCGCGCGGAGCGGAATCGATCGCCGCGCTGAATTGTACCGACCACGTCCATCCCTTCGGTGACCTTACCGACCACCGCGTAGGACCGCCAAAGCCTCGGGGCGTCTTGCCTCAGGATGAAGAGTTGGCTGTCGCCGGGAACTTGAAGACCGGTCGAAGCGACCCCGACCACGCCTCGGAGGAAATCCACGCTGGAGGCCTCGAAGACGGGAATCGACGTCCCGGAACCTCCCCCTGCGACGACGGGGTTCGAGGTCTTTTCGCCGGTTTCGGGATCGGTGATGTCGAGCGGCTCGGTCTTGCTCTTGGGCGCGCCCCACTGGGTCACCCACCACTCGACTCGGTGAACTCTTTGCCCGTCGTAGAACCCCGACGTCACCAGTGCGAGGATATGCTCGACTGTCTTGGGGGAGTTCTTCGGATCGGTGGTGATCACGAACGAGGAACCCGAGGTGAGGGTGAATCGCACCTTGGGTCCTGTGGGACTGTATTCGTCGAAGAGAGGCGTCGAAGGGTGGGTGAGGGCGATGCCGGCGAGAAGCGCGAGATAGGTCATGCAGAGACTCCTTTGCGATTCGATTCGCCGCCGGCCGGTTCGATCCTTCCCAGTCCCCCTGTCAGAGCAGTTCGCCTTGCGCTTTGGGAGCCGTTGCGAGGGTCTCCCAAAGCTGACTTGGAGAGGGGAGCGCGACCGCACCCTTGGGTACGAGCGAGCGGTTGTCGTCGGGGGCGTGCTCGTCGATCCGCACCAGCAGTCGGCAGTAGTCGTTTTCGAGAGCTTCGACCGCGCCGGCCCAGGTTCCTCCGGAGTCGACGACGCACGATACCGCGATAGCACATTCCGCCATGCCGAAGATCAGCTTGTTGCGGGCCATGGCCCTCCCGACCGAGAATGGCGCTGAAGGGTGGTGATGGCTGATGAGTGTCCACCGCCCGGTGGCGGCTCGTTCTTTGTGGGGCGGCTGTTCGGCGATTCGAGCGAGCGAATCCGCGACGACTCCAACGACGCTCCCCCCAGCCTCGAAAGCGGCGTCCATGGCGGACGCATCGACCCCCCGAGCGCACCCGGACACGAGCACACGTCCCTTGCCGGCGATCTCTCTCCCGAGTTCGGCGGCAAACGCGAGTCCGGGTTCGTCAGCGTCTCGGGAGCCTACGACCGCAACGGGAAGCTTATCGAATCGGGGGATCTGGCCGAGGACGAAGAGGACGGGGGGCGCGCGGTGGCCGAGCTTGAGAGGGTAGTTCGGCGGATACTCGTCGTCGAACTCGGTGACGACGCGAATGCCCACGGCCTTCAGCGCCTCGACCTGGGCCCACGCCCCCTCCCGGTGGTCCCACAGGTGCTTGATCCTTCGAACGTCGTCAGGGCCGAGGCTGCGCTCGCACCAATCGATCAACTGTTCCGGTGAGAACTCAGCGTCGACCAAGTCGCGCAGAACCTCCCATGTCCTCTGAGGCAAGGGCTCGATGCCGGATACCAGTCGTCCGACAAACGCAACGGCCAGGTCTGATTTCATCTGCTCCTCCGGCTTCTTCGCCGAGATGTCGCCAATGCTAAAGGATACACCGAAGTTGCGCCCGCTTCGACCAAAGCCGCGCTGATTGCGGCAAGCGTCCAGCCGGAGTCCACGATGTCGTCGAGGAGCAGGACGGTCCCCTCGATCTCGCCCCGAACCGAGAATCGCCCCCAAACGTTCTCAAACTGCCGAACTTCCGAGCCGTTTTCTTTTTGCGGCAACACGCGCTTTTCCCGCTCGATCACGCCTCGACATTCGATTCCGAGCGATTGCGCGAGGCGATTCGCGAAGGAATCCAGCGCCTTTCGTTGGGAAGCGTGAGGCGCCCACGTGATCCAATCGGGCGTCCATCCGACCGATTCGATGGCTTTGAGCGCGGCGACAAGCAGATCGTCGCCGTACTCGTCATGAACGTACTTTCCCGCCTGCACTGCCTCTCCGCGGCCCGGTTCCCCATAGAAGCTGAGCGCCACGCCTTCGGCTACCTTTCGAGTCGCGAGCAGGCCCCTTCGTCCCTTCGTCTTGGCCCCCAGTGGCGCTTGCTTAGGAACTCGAATGAGGATCAGTTCCCGGTCGAGAAACGCCGCCGCGGCTTCTATGGAGTCGGGCGAAGGCGTGAACGAGGAGTAGTTTCGGCACCGGTCGCACTGCCCGCAATCCTTTGCGGGGTCTTGCCCCAGAGCCGATAGCAGATAGGACATTCGGCAGTCCGCCGTCTCGATGTACCGCTCCATGTCGTCGAGTTCCCTCAGCCTGCGCTTTCGAAGCGACTCGAATAGGGCCGGGTCGGGAGGCGACGCGTCGGGACGCCAGTTCAATGTGTCGTCCTCCACGAGCAATGCGCCCTGCGCTTCGAGGATTTCGAGCGCATGAAGCACTTGGACCTGGGGGGCGTCGGCGAGCCGCACCAATTCCGACTTCGGGATCGGCTCCCTGGTGAGCAAGCTATGAATCGAGTCGAAGACTCTGGCCGGGGGAGAGCCTCGCTCGATGAACCCAAGTTGGATGTCTCGATCGCCCTCAGAAGCAAGGAGAACAGCGATTGCGCGCCTGAGCTTGCGGCCTGCCCTTCCCGCCTGCTGATAGTACTGGAGAACGGAACCGGGCATTCGAGCATGGACGACAAAGCCGATGTCCTCCTTGTCGTACCCCATGCCCAAAGCGGAGGTTGCGACGAGAGCCTTGAGCTGGTTCGCCGAGAACAGTTCCTCGGCGTGCAGGCGTTCGTCGGAAGGCAGCTCCGAATGGTACGGCAGCACTTTGTGGCCCCTGTGACTGAGCCAGGCGGCCGTCTGCTCTGCGTCGAAGATGGTCGGCGAATAGATGACTCCGACCTCAGGAAGCTTGTGCAGCGCCTCATCGAGCCAGGCGAGCCTCGCGGCTGGGCTTGGAAGCCGGTAAGCAAGAAGCCGCAGGTTCGTTCGGTTCAGGTCCCCCTTCTGCACAGACCAACCGCCTCCCAAAAGGCTCATCAGGTCTTCGATGACCGGGGACGTTGCGGTGGCGGTGGTGGCGAGCAAGGAGGCGTCGGAGGGGAACCGCGAAGCGATGCTAACGATTTTTCGGTAGTCGGGCCGAAAGTCATGCCCCCACTCGCTCAGGCAATGAGCTTCGTCGATGACCAAGAGCCGTCCCCTCTCGAAGAAGTAAGGGAGAGCGGTTTCGGCGAACTCGGGGCGAGAGAGCCGTTCGGGAGCGACGAGCACCACATCGACCTTCCCTGCATGGAGTTCAGCGACACACGATTCCCATTCACCGGCGTTGTCGGAGGTGAACGAGACGGCCCGAAGCCCGAGCTTGGCGGCCATTTCGATCTGGTTGCGCATCAGAGCCAGCAAGGGGCTGACGATGAGTGTGGGCCCCTCCTTCCTTCTTCGAAAGAGCCGGGCTGCGAGGAAGTACACGGCGCTCTTTCCCCAGCCCGTTCGCTGCACAACGAGATTCCTCGCGCCGGACTGCAAAACGGCCTCGATCGCCTCCCATTGGCCCTCCCGGAAGCGCGCATCCGGGCCGAACGCCTTAGAAAGGAGCTTCTCGCAGTACGCCCGGTCGTTGGGGCGCTGAGCCGATGCTGGTTTTCGGGGTCTCACGTTGACACTCTTATCTTCCCTCATCAGGGTCAACCGCGGGCGATTCGCGCCACAGAAAGCTCAGAATCCCTGGTTTTTCTGCCGAATTGTGCTGGAAGTTCTCCGACGGAGAACCGATATTTCCCTTGGAAGCACTCCGTCCGGCGACGGCCCACGGGGTGAGGACGCAGATATGCCCGTATTCACCTATACTGCCATCGATGCTTCGGGGAAGGCGGTCCGCTCGACTGTTGAAGCGGACAACGAGCAGATCGTCCTAGCTAAGCTCCGCGATCAGGCGCTTCATGTGACGGACATCCGTCGAACGTCTTCGAGCGGAAGGGTTCGTTCGTTCGGCAGGAAGCGGATGAAGGCGAAGAGCCTCGTCGTGTTCTCGCGGCAGTTTGCCACGATGATCGATGCGGGAATTCCGATTATGCGGTGCCTCGACATCCTCGCAGGCCAAACGCGGGACCCCGCTCTCAAGCCTGCGCTCGATAACGTCACGATCGACGTGAAGGGTGGCATGTCGCTCGCCGACTCCGTCGCCAAGCACCCCCACTGTTTCTCGAAGCTCTATGTGAACATGATTCGAGCGGCGGAGGTCGGTGGCATCCTCGATTTGATCCTGGACCGATTGGCCGGATTCCTCGAATACGAGGCCGAGGTGCGAGGGAAGATCAAGAGCGCGATGATGTATCCGACTCTTGTGTTCTTCTTCTCGATTGTGATGCTCTTCGCGCTCTTCAGCTTTGTCCTCCCGAAGTTCAAGGAGATCTTCACCGGGATGGACGTGGAAATGCCTCCGGTCACGGCGGCGCTGTTCGCGATGGGCGACTTCATGAACAGCTACTGGTTCGTGATCCTGTTCTTCGTGTTCGGAACGTTCTTGGGCATCAAGTTGTGGGGACGCACGACCAACGGGAGATATCAGATCGACCACCTCAAGCTGAGGCTTCCGATCGTGGGTGAACTGTCGCTCAAGATGAGCGTCGCGAGGTTCACCCGGACGTTTGGCGTATTGATCAACAGCGGCGTCCCCATTTTGCGGAGCCTCGAAATCGTCGGTGAGACCCTGAACAACTCCGTGTTGACCCAGGCGATCGACGAAGCGCGCACAAGTATCCGCGAGGGACAGAAGCTCTCGCAGCCTTTGGGCGCGAGCGGGCTGTTTCCGAACATGGTCACCTGCATGATCGACGTGGGCGAAGAGTCGGGCAGGTTGCCGGAGATGCTCGTCAAGGTGGGCGAGTTTTATGATAACGAGGTGGAGACCACCGTCAAGGGCTTGACGTCGATGATCGAACCCGCGCTGATCATCTTCATGGGTGTCATTGTGGGATTCATTGCAATTTCGGTAATGACCCCGATCTTCAAGCTGGTCAATAGTGTGAAGTAAGTCGCTTGCGGCGACTTGAAAGCAAGATCCGAAGGTCGAGCCAGGAGGGTGAGACCGGAGGGGCCGCTCGCAGGGAATGCGGCGGCGCGAGAATCAATGGAGTGATACATGGCTGAATCTTTGAACTTCGAGATGGACCCCGAGGGGATTGTCTTCCGCTACCTGGAGAACCCCAGGCCGGACCTCAAGGACTTGATCCTCGTCCAGTACGCCCCGATGGTGGAGCGCGTCGCGAGGAAATTCGCGGGCATCGAACCGCTCGACGACCTCGTTCAAGTGGGCTTCATCGGCCTTTTGAACGCGCTCTCCAAGTTCGACCCCGAGGCGGGAGTTCGTTTCAACACGTATGCGACGTACCTCGTCGCCGGTGAGATCAAGCACTACCTCCGCGACAAGGCTCAGACAATCCGCCAGCCCGCATGGCTCCAGGAACTGCGCCACAAGGTGAATCGCGCGACCGCGGTGCTTCAAAGCGAGTTGGGCAGGGAGCCCTCCGAGGCGGAAATCGCTTCGTACCTCGATGTTGCGGAGCATACGGTCCACGAGGTGTTTCAGACCTCCGAGATGATTCGAGTGGGATCGCTGGATTCGCTCACGGGCGACGACGATTCCGACGCCGAGGTCGATCGGTTGGACGCTTCGGACTACTGTCCCGAGCAGTTGAGCGTCGAAGAGCGAGTGGTCTTGGAGAGCGCGATGAAGCAACTACGGGACCTCGAACGCGAGGTGCTCGTCCTCTTCCACTTTGAATCGCTCAACCAGACGGAAATCGCCGCCAAGCTGGGCATCTCGTGCAACTACGTTTCGCACATCCTGCGTCAATCGCTCTCGAAGCTGCGGCGTATTCTCAGCAGGGAGGAAGAGAACGACCGCATCCTCAAGCGTCAGGCTGAGAGTCTCGACTTTGACGTGATCGATGCGACCACGGGGGTGTACACAGAGGCCTACTTCCGAACCCGGCTCGAAGAAGAACTGCACCGAGCTTCAGGCCAGAATGGGGCGGTCGCTCTTGTGACGGTCCGCTTCGAGGGGCTGGCCCACCTGGCGTCGTTCTATGGACAAACGAGCGTGGACGACTTCTTGGCGGACGCCGCCGACTTCCTCAAGGAAACCGTACGCCGACTCGACGTGGTTTGTAGGCTGGGGGATGCCGGGTTTGCGGTGCTCCTTCCTTCGACGGCCAACACGGCTTCGTTGGCTCGGCAGCGAATCCTCTCTCGAATCGTCGCCTGGATCGCTTCGCGGCAGGTGGACCAGCAGGACGTCAAAGCTATCTTGGGGAGTTCGTCTTTCCCGGTGGACGGAAAACGAGCCGCCACGATCCTCGACAAGGCTCTGCGCCCTGTGGACATCGAGTCTGCGGGGTTCCAAGCGGCCTGAAAGCGCCCTGCATCCGACCCCTTGAGGCGAGCTAAAGCGATCTCGAATCCTTCAGAATGGAGCCAAGATGAACGTTGTCTTGGCTACCGACGGTTCGGGTCATTCCCGCCTTGCCGAGGCGGTGTTGGCGAAGGTTCTGGACCCCTCGAAGACGAAGGTCACGGCCGTGAGCGTCTCCGCTCCGATCGTTGTCGGAATGGGCACGATCGCGGGAGGAGGCGTGGCGGCGGTCGGGGGCCTAACCGAGTTGTATGATGCGGTGAAGGTCGCAGCCGAGCGATTCGCCGAGGAAGCCACGGAGCGGCTCCGAGGGAAGGGCTTTGACGCCGAGGCGGTGGTCTTGGAGGGCGACGCCGCGGATACCCTCATCGAATTCGTCGAGAGAAACGACGCCCACCTGGTTGTGATCGGCAGTCGCGGATTGGGCGGGATCGCGTCGTTCTTGCTGGGGAGCGTGGCGCGGAAACTCGTCTCTCGATGCCCGTCCACAGTTCTGATCGCACGGGCTTTCGAAGGCATGAGCCCGGAAGAAAGCATCGAAGCCCTGAATGCGAAGGCCGAACTCGACGCCGTGGTCGCGATTGACGGCTCGGACGGTTCGAAAGTGGCGATGCGCTGGATTCAGCAGCGTGTGTCGATGTCGCTGGCCGCGCTACACGTCGTGTGCGCGGAGCCTCTTGGAGTCATCCCGGCAGGGATCGACCCATCGGCGTTCGCTCAAGTGTATGAGTTCGACCACGATCAAGCGCGCGAACTCGTCGCTGAGGCAGCGGAGGAATTGGCGGGCAGGGCGCCCTCTATCGACACCTACGCCGAAATCGCCCGGCCTTCGACGCTGATCGTTCGAGTTGCCGCCGAAACCAAGTCCGACCTGATCGCGGTAGGCGCGAGCCGTCATGGAACGCTCGAACGCATCCTCGTGGGAAGCGTCTCGTATGAGGTTGCCACGAGCGCGCCGTGCTCGGTTGTGGTCGTGCGGCCCGAATCGTAGGCTGACTCAATCGGGAAGGGGTTTCCCCTTGGTTTCAGGCGCGAACGGAAGCGCCAGAAGCCCGACGATATAGACCATTGCCGCCAGGGCGACCCCATGCGAGGGGGAACCCTTCGACGCGCCGATGACGAGCCCGGTCAGCCAGGGGATCGGCGCATAAAAGATGCGTGCCGTGTTGTACGCTATCCCGCAGCCTGTCGCTCGAAGGCGAGTTGGGAATAACTCGGGGAAGTAGAGCCCGTAACCCGCGCTCAGTCCAATCGCGAAGAACGCCATGATTGGCGCCATCCAGAGGAGTTTCGTGTAATCGAGGCTCCCTTGGAGGGCCAGAACGGTTGCGAGAGGGCTGAGGACGAAGAACAGCGCGAACGACGCTTTGCGGCCGATCCGCTGGCAAAGCAGAGGAAAAGCAAAGACTCCTAGGAGGGTGCCGAGGTGGAGGGTATACGTGGCGTAGCTCACCGACGCGTCCACGACGGCCTTTTCCGCGTTCGGGAGAGACTCCTTCACGAGATTGGGCAGCCAAAACGCGACGTTGCCGGCCCCTGCGATCCCAACGACTCCGAGGATCATCGCCACGATCGCATGCCTGCGCCAAGGGGTTTGCCGGAAAAGCTCCCGAACTGTCTCCGTGGCCTTTCGCACCTCCACTCCCTTCGATTGCCACCTTTCCGGCTCGCGGACCTTGCTCCGGATGACGACGGTCAGAAGCGCTGGCGCGACCCCGACCAAGAACAGCCATTTCCAGCTTTGTCCGGCGAGCGCGAGGTTCGCCGTGCCCGCAAGGACAGGGCCGATCGCAGCGGCAGTTTGAAGCAGAGCCGCAGCGAACGGTCTCGCCCTATCGGGCATCACTTCGGCGACCAACGCAGCGCCGGCGGCCCACTCGCCCCCGATCCCCAGCCCCGTAAGGAACCGCACGACCGTCACTTGCTCCCACGTCTGGCAGAGGGCGGTGAGCCCGGTGAAAAGGCAGTAGAGCAGGATCGTGAGAATGAGGACCCGCGTGCGGCCGTACTTGTCGGCAGCGATCCCGAAGACAAGGCCGCCGATCGCCCACCCCACGAGGAAGGTCATCTGAATCTGCCCCTCGATCGCCGCGCCCACTTGCGCGTACTTCTCGGGTCCCAACATCTCGGTGAGCATCGGGACCTTGGCGAAGGTGAACAGCGCGGTGTCGGCGATGTCGAACACCCACCCCAGCCAGGCGACCCCAAGGACGAGCCATTGATAGCCGTTCAACTGGCGGAAGATCGGGACGCGAGGGGTAGGGGCGAGCGACATGCGAATAGACGTTCGCCTTGAGGGACCGGGGTTCCTTCGCGGTTGCGAGTTATACTCGGCCCATGCGCGGCGTTCGAGGCGCTTGGTACGACTTCATCCGGTTTCTCGCCAAATCCCTGGTGTTCTGGCTAACCGGGGGCCTGAAGGTGGTCGGCAGCGACAATCTGCCTGCCGAGGGCCCCGTGATCGTGGCCGCAAACCACCTCTCCCATCTCGACCCTCCCGCAGTCGCATGCGCCTCCAGACGCAGGCTCACGTTCATGGCGCGGAAATCGCTCTTCAAGAACCGGGCGTTTGGATGGCTGATCTCGTCGGTCGGCGCTTTTCCGGTACGTCGCGGCGAGGCCGACACCGAGGCGGTCAGACTCTCGCTCCGACTTCTGGGCGAGGGCCGAGCGGTCCTCATGTTTCCCGAAGGCACACGAGGCGACGGCAAATCTTTGGGGCCGATTTCGAGCGGGATCGCGATGCTCGCAAGCCGCTCGGGCGCGGCGGTCGTGCCGGTCGGGCTCGTCGGAACCCATGACAAACTGCCTCGCGGCTCGAAGTCCATCCGGCGCGGTAGGGTGACGGTCGTGTTCGGCTCGCCCTTCACCTACGAAGAGGTCGCCGAGGGTATATCCGTTCCAAAAGTCGCCCGCGAGAGATTCGCGGCCGAGCTCACCAGGCGTATTCTGGAAGCCTGCAAGACGGGCGGACTCGAACTCACTGCCTCAGCCGCAGAGTCACCGTCCAGAACGACTCCCCAGGTCGATGCAGCCAACGAACATCCAACGCCTGAGTCGGTGTGAACTGAAAGCCCTGCGTCAGCCTGCGCGTGTCGTACTCCGAAATGAATCGAGTCCAGCGGGTGAACGGCACGACCAAGCCCACGAACACGCCGGTCCGGTCTCCCGCCGAGAGGCCCACGGTGAATTCGAGCGGCACATCGCTGTTGTGAGTGCCCGTCAGCCCCTCATAGTGGGTCAAGGCCGCGTACAGCATCCTGCCGTCGCGCGATTCGCCCGTGAGGTCGCGCACTCCCACGCTGAAGCCGGGGGCAAACCCGATTACGGGGTCGACCAGATTGAAGCCGAGGTCGAACGACACCCTCTCGGCCATGTCGTCTCCCCGCTCCCAAGCCACCTGGCCGTCGAAAAACTTGTTGAAGGCCGCGCCGATCGACCACGATTTGGATGAAGGGTCACCCGGACCCAAGAGGCTCTCGAAGCGGTACGTCCCGAGAGGCAACTTCTTTCCGGTAGGGATCACGACCAGTCGGTCTGCAAACGCTGGCGCGAGGACCCCTAACGCCGCTGCCACTCCGAGGAACTTCACGGAGGCTAACATACCCCGGCTTGGCCCGGCTTCACCTGCGCTACGCCAAAAGCCGAACCTATTGCCCTTGCTGAGCGTAAGTACCGATTGAGGTTCTCGACCGTGAACCTAACGATTTCGGGCCGAGTTGCCTACAATATTGCGCGCGGCTAAGATCGAGTGCCTCGTGAGCCGCTTCGGATGGACGGGCGGACGGGCCCGGACGGCGAACGCAACGCGTGCCTAGGATGGCGAAATGACACTGCGGCAAAACTACGACGAACAGCTTCTTGAACTGCAATCGATGGTCACCCGAATGGGGGGAATCGCCACCGAGATGGTTCGTTCGGCCTGCGCCGCGATCCAGACCGGCGACCTCGAAAACGCCCGCGCGACGATTGAGCGGGACAACGAAGTCGATGAACTGGAAGAGCAGATCACGCTCAGAGCGGTCGTGCTCGTGATGAAGGAGTCCCCGGTCGCCGGCGACCTGAAGATGCTCACTTCGGCGCTGGGGGTGGTGGGCGAGATCGAGAAAGCGGCCGACCACGCGGTCAAGCTCGCAAGGCGCGCCACCAAGCTCACCGGCCAGTTCCCAGCCGAACTCAAGGCCAACTTGGCCGAGCTTGCCGAACTCTCCATCAAGCAGTTCACGTTATCGCTGAAGCTCTTCATGGAGTTCGATGGAGATCTCGCCGAAGAGATCATCCGCAACGACAAGGTCGTCGACGAACTCTATACGGTCGCCCGAAACCGGGTAATCGAGTTGATCCGCAAGTCGCCCGAGTCCGCAGACGTGTATGTTCGCAGCATCGACGCCCTACATGCGCTGGAACACGTGGCGGACCACGCCACCGAGATCGCCGAGCGGCTTCGGCTCCATTTCTCGAACCTCGCCCGGTTGGCGCGCGAGAACTGATCCCGCTTGCGAAACCGGCTCGCATTCGGGGCAAAATCGGCCCATGGACCTCGGCATTTCGGGCAAAGTCGCAATGGTCGCCGCCTCCAGTAAGGGGATCGGTCTCGCGATCGCCCGAGCCCTCCACGATGAAGGCTGCCGACTTTCGCTTTGCGGGCGGTCGCAGGAGGCGTTGGACGAGGCTTGCCTTGGACTGAGGGGCGCGTCGGGGTTTGTGTGCGATGTTTCGAACCGAGAATCCATCGAGGGTTGGTATCAGGCGACGGCGAGCGAACTGGGACCTCCGGATATCCTCATCACGAACACGGGCGGCCCCCCCGCCGGGGCTTGGGAGTCCATGACCGACGAGCAGTGGCAGCAAGGCTTCGAGAGCACGCTGCTCAACGTGGTTCGTCTGGTGCGGTTGGCGGCAGAACCGATGAAAACCAACGGATGGGGGCGCATCGTCCACCTAACCAGCATCGTGGCCAAGCAGCCTCACGCACTGTTGCCGATTTCGTCCACTCTGCGCGCCGGGTTGATGGGTTTGACCCGACTTCAAGCGGCTTCGCTGGCCGAACACGGGATCACGGTCAACTCCGTGCTGCCCGGGCATACGCTCACGGACCGGCAGGTTCACTTGGCCAAGGTCCGGTCCGAGCGCGAGGGGATCTCGGCGCAGGAGGCTTTGGAGGCTCAGGCTCGGTCGATCCCGATGCGCAGGCTCGCCGAGCCGGACGAAATCGCCTCGGCCGTGGCGTTTCTATGCTCCCAGAAAGCTTCGTACGTCACCGGCGTCAACTTGCTGGTCGACGGCGGCCTGACGATGGGGCACGGTTAGGGGTTTGAGTCGTCGGGGCGGGTGAGCCTGTCGAGCAAACCTTGAATCGCAACGCTTACTTCGGAGCTCGGGTCCGCGACTTCCCGGCCTGAATACAGCAGCGACCGCGCCTCAGCCTCTTGCCCCAGATTCAAGTAGTCATTCGCCAGCCGATAACACGCGGAGGCCAGCAGCGCGGCGCTGTCCTTCCGGATCGCTTCGTTGGTCTCGAACGTTAGTGCGAACTCCCAGTTGCGAATCGACTGCTTCCAGAGGTTCATGCGCTGCTCGATGTCCATTTCCTGAACTGCGGTCTGAGAAAACAGCGAGCCAAGCAGCCTGTAGTATGTGGGGTTCTGCGGGTCGTTGGCGATCGCGCTTCGGAACGCCTGTTCAGCGGCGACAAGGTTGCCCACGCGAACGTATTCGCGGCCTTGGGCTTCGTAGAGCTTGGCGACGTTGCGTTCCTCGGTGCGGCGGTTGACTTCGCTCTTCAGTTCGGGAATGATTCGCTCCCGCTCGGCGATCCTTTCATGGAGAGGCACATTCGGGTCTTGCCCAGCCATTCTCTCCCGCATCGGGAGGTCCGCCGCTTGCGTCTGCATTCGGTCGATCAGCGTTCCTAACCCCTGGATGATGGCGATGACGAGGGCAAAGAGGGTGCCGAGCACGATCAATGTCAGCATCATCTTCCCGAGGAACTGCTTGGTTTCCGGGGAGATCAGGGGCGCGCGAGGCGGAGGCGGATAGTAGACCGGAATCTGACCTGGGGGAAGCCCATGCGGAGATTGCGTAATGGGTGGCGTCCCGGGTTGATAGGGGTTGTAAGGGTGCTGCTGCGGGGCGGGCATGTACGGGTTCCCGTAAGGCGTCCCGACGTAGGGGTTGCCGATCGGAGGCGCGGCTGGCTGCGGCGGGGAATACGAAGTCCCTGAGCCTCCGTACAACTGAAGGTCGTAGTCGATCACTTGGGACCGAGAAGCGGACTTGGCCGACTCCAGCGCCCTGTGCATGTCGTGGGCAGTGGCAAACCGCAGCGCCGGGCTCTTGTCGAGCGCCTTGGTGAGGACCTGCCACACGGCGTGGTTGGCTTGGGGAGGTTGGCTAGGCTCGCTGTTCACGATGCCGTAGGTGATGCTCACCACGCTGTCGCCCTGAAACGGCTTCTGTCCCGAGAGCATCTCATAGAGGATCACGCCGACGCCGAAAACGTCGCTCCGGGCGTCGATCTCGCGGCCCACGACCTGTTCCGGCGACATGTAGCTCGGCGTCCCAAAGACCTGCCCGTCGATGGTGAGGTTAGGCTCGAAGGTGATTCTCGCGATCCCGAAATCAGTGAGCTTCACCCTGCCATCGGGTAGTAGCTGGATGTTTTCCGGCTTGATGTCACGGTGAATGACGCCGTTCTTGTGCGCGTAGTCGAGGGCGTCCAGGACTTCGAGGGTGATCTCGATGGCCCGGTCGGCAGCCAGGAATCCGTGGGTGTCGAGTTCGTTGCGGAGGTTGTGGCCCTCCAAGAACTCCATGGCGATGAAGTGCCTGCCGGAGTCTTCGCCGAACTCAAATATCGTGACGATGTTGGGATGATTCAGCGAACCGGCGGCTTTAGCCTCCCGCGAGAACCTCCGGATGCGATCGTCGCGTTGGGCGTCGCTCGCGCCAGAAGGCATCGCGAGCTCCTTCAAAGCGATCCGACGATTCATCAGTGGGTCGTACGCCTCGTACACGATGTCGTTCGACCGCGCGATCTCGCGGATGATCTGATACTTGCCCAGCGTCGTCGGAGTTGTTCCGCTCATCCTTTCCGTGTGTGCCGTACCTTGGAACGTCGGTTACCATCCATTAGAACGTAGCGCGAGGGCGAAGGGTTCGGGTTTTCGACCTCAGAGTTGCTCCATTCGAATTGTCGGCTCGTTTTTCCGCGAGGGTAGCTCCGAAGGCGGGGCTTCGGGAATCTGAAACCTCGCAAGCTTCCGTAGGGATCGGGTGAACTCCAAGAGGAACGAACCTCATAGGATGTCAGCCGCATCACTTTCGCGAATCGGA